>CAZVZP010000083.1:0-233 GCA_964631625.1 uncultured Hyphomicrobiales bacterium
TAACCGCCAGCCAAAGAATCAGGAAAGCGAAAGTCAACGATAATTCTGAAGTTTCCAAAACAAGCGTCACCACCGGCAGAAATTACTCCCGCGAGTACGTATATTGTCGCTTAGTGAAAAGCGAAAGCCAAAAGCACCGGACGAAATTGATTTTAGGCTCCACTTCTCCGCGGCGGCAGAATCTGCTGCGCGACGCGGGAGTCGAGTTCGTCGTGATCGAAAGCGGCACTGTC
>CAZVZP010000083.1:243-2991 GCA_964631625.1 uncultured Hyphomicrobiales bacterium
ATTCATTGCCCGACGAACCAGCGGGAGATTTCGCCCTCAGGATGGCGCGCGAAAAGGCGCTTGCGGTCTCGCTCAACGCCCCGGACGACCTGGTGCTCGCGGCCGATACCGTGGTCGAGATCGATGGCGATATCCTGGGCAAGCCCGAGGGGCCGGCGCAGGCGCACGCGATGTTGCGGCGGCTCTCCGGGCACACGCACACCGTGATCACCGCTTTTGCCCTCGCGAGCCAAAACTCCATCGTCGAGAGCGCGTCGATTCGAAGCCGCGTTACTTTCAGGGAACTCACGGATGACGAGATCGACGCCTATATCGCGAGCGGCGAGCCGTTCGACAAGGCGGGCGCCTACGGTATCCAGGCCAAGGGCGCGGATTTCATAGTTCGCGTCGACGGCTCGTACACCAATGTGATGGGGTTGCCGGTCGATGAAGTTCTGGCTGCGCTGCGGCATCAGGGCGTAATTTGAATCGAATGTCCTTCGTAGAGGGAATCGCCGAACGGCTCGACGCGGTTCGCGCTCGCATAGCCGCGGCAGAGCGGCGAGCCGGACGCGCGCCCGACAGCAGCGTGCGGCTGGTCCTGGCGAGCAAGACACAACCGCCGGACGCTATCCGCACCGCCTACCTGGCTGGCGCACGCGAATTCGGCGAAAACTACGTTCAGGAGGCGCTCGCCAAGCGACCGGCACTCGCAGATCTAACCGACATCCGATGGCACATGATCGGCCATCTGCAGGCCAACAAGGCCAGGGCCGCGGTCGAGAATTTCGCGCGCGACACCGCGGACGGCGGACCGGCCGTGCTGCTGGGCACGCCTTGGCTCGATCAGGGCAAGCTCTACAACGCGGCCGCGCTGCTGGAAGCCGGGCGCGTCGCGGCGCTGCGCTACAAGTACGATCTGCCGAATTACGGCGTGTTCGACGAGAAGCGCGTGTTTGCGCCCGGGCCGCTGCCCGGGCCGATCCCGTTCCGGGGCTGCCGGCTGGGGGTCATGGTCTGTGAGGACATGTGGACGCCCGAGGTCACGGAATGCCTCGGGGAATGCGGCGCCGAGCTTCTGATCGTCATCAACGGCTCGCCCTTCGAGATGGACAAGCAGGATGTGCGACTCAATCTCGCGGTGGCGCGCATCACCGAGTCCGGTCTGCCCCTCCTCTATCTCAACCAGGTGGGCGGGCAGGACGAGCTCGTGTTCGACGGCAGCTCCTTCGTGCTCGGACACGACCGCGCTCTGCGGGCGCAGGCGCCGGGCTTCGCCGAGGCGCTCCTGCTCACGCGCTGGCGCAAGGAAGCGGACGAGGTGTGGCGCTGCGCGGAGGGCCCGCGGCCCTCGCCGGCGGAGACGCTCGAGGCGATCTACCGCGCCATGGTGCTGGGTCTGCGCGATTACGCCGGGAAGAACCGTTTCCCCGGGGTGCTCATCGGTCTGTCGGGCGGCATCGATTCGGCTTTGACCGCGGTCGTGGCGGTCGATGCGCTGGGGCCCGAGGCCGTCCACGGCGTGATGATGCCCTCGCGCTACACGGCCAAGCGCTCGCTTGAGGATGCCTCGGAGCTCGCGCGCCGCTTGGGCATACGACTCGATAGCGTGCCGATCGAGCCGGCGGTCGAGGCGTTCGCGCGCATGCTGCGCGATCCCTTCGCCAACTATCCGCCCGATACGACGGAGGAGAACATCCAGGCCCGGGTGCGGGGCATCGTGCTCATGGCGCTCTCGAACAAGTTCGGCCACCTCGTGGTCTCGACCGGCAACAAGTCCGAGATGTCGGTGGGCTACGCCACGCTCTACGGCGACATGTGCGGCGGCTTCTCCGTGCTCAAGGACGTTTACAAGACCACGGTGTACCGCCTCTCGCGCTGGCGCAATGCCAACCGCTGCGACGGCTTCAAGGGCCCTGAGGGTGCGCTGATTCCGGAGCACATTCTGACGCGCCCGCCCTCGGCGGAGCTCAAGGCGAACCAGACCGACCAGGACTCGCTGCCGCCCTACGACGTGCTCGATGGCATTCTCCACGGCCTGATCGAGAGGGACCTGGGGCTTGAGGAGGCGGTGGCGCAGGGCTACGACCGCGCCACCGTGCTCAAGGTGTGGTCCATGGTGGACAAGGCGGAGTATAAGCGCCGGCAGGCGCCGCCCGGGGTCAAGCTCACGCGCCGCTCGTTCGGCAAGGACCGCCGCTACCCGATCACGAACCGCTTCAAGCCCCAGCTATGACGCCGACGGTGCGCTTCGCGCCGAGCCCGACCGGGCTCCTGCACGTCGGCAACGCCCGTATCGCGCTGGCCAATTATCTGCTCGCGCGGAAAGCCGGCGGCCGCTTCGTGCTGCGCATCGACGACACCGATCGCGCGCGCTCGCGGCCCGAGTACGTCGAGGCGATCCGCCGCGACCTCGCTTGGCTCGGAATCACGTGGGATGAGGAGGTGCGCCAGTCCGAACGCCTCGCGCTTTATGCCGAGGCCGCCGAGCGTCTCAAGGCGGAGGGGCGCCTCTATCCCTGCTACGAGACGCCCGAGGAACTGGGGCTCAAGCGCAAGGCCCGGCTCGCGCGCAAGTTGCCGCCGGTCTACGACCGCGCCGCGTTGGCGTTAAGCGCCGCCGAGCGCGCGCGGCTCGAGGGCGAGGGCCGCCGGCCTCATTGGCGCTTTCGGCTCAAGGACGGCGAGATCGCTTGGCCGGACGCGGTGCGGGGGCCCCAGCGTTTCGCCGCCGCCGCGCTGGGCGATCCGGTTCTGGTGCGCGAGGAT
>CAZVZP010000083.1:3001-5977 GCA_964631625.1 uncultured Hyphomicrobiales bacterium
AAGCGATGGCCGCCCGCCAGCGCGGCGCCAGAGCGGTCCTGGTCGTCACCGGACCCAATTCCCCGAACGCGGGCGAGACGATCCCGATGTCGTTCGACACGGCGCTGGCAGGTTCAGGCATCGTCGCGGCGAGTATCAGCGGCGCGGTGGCGGACGCGATGTTCAAGACGCTGGGCGATCCGGTTCTGGTGCGCGAGGATGGAAGCTTTCTCTATATGCTGCCCTCGAGCGTCGATGATTTGGCGCTCGGCATCACCCACATCGTGCGCGGCGAGGATCACGTCACCAACACGGCCGTGCAGATCCAGCTCATGGAGGCGCTCGGCGGCGATCCGCGGGCGCTCGTCTTCGCCCATCTTCCGTTGCTCGCCGATGAGGAGGGCAAGGGGCTGTCGAAACGCCTGGGCAGCTTGAGTCTTGAGGAATTGCGCGCGAACGGCATCGAGCCGATGGCGCTCGCCTCGCTGCTCGCCAAGCTCGGCACGATGGATGCGGTCGAACCGCGTACAGACCTCGATCGGCTCGCGGCCGAGTTCGAACTGGCCAAGGTCTCGCGCGCCACGCCCCGCTTCGATCGCGCCGAGCTTAAGCGGCTGAACGCGCGGGTCGTGAGCGGGCTGTCCTTTGCCGAGGTGCGCGCGCGGCTTATGGCACTCGGGCTCGATGAGGCCAGCGAGGTATTCTGGCTCACGGTTAAGCCCAATCTTTCGACCGTCGCCGAAGCCGCCGTGTGGTGGCGCATTTGCCGCACGCCCTTGACCCCTCGTATCGAGGATGCGGCCTACCTCGAAAGCGCGGCCCGGCTTCTGCCGGAGGAACCGTGGGACGAGACGACCTGGAGCCGATGGACCGAGGCGCTGAAGGAGGCGAGTAGTCGGAGAGGCGCGGCGCTCTATCGGCCGGTCCGGCTCGCGCTCACGGCCGAGGAACATGGACCCGAACTGAAGAATCTGTTACCCCTCATCGGCCGCGCCCGGGCCGCCGCCCGGCTATGCGGCCAAACCGCTTGAAACGCGCGCCTTTCGCCGTGACCCTGAAACTCTACAACACGCTCACGGGGCGCGAAGAGCCGTTCGAGCCGCTCGATCCCCAGCACGTGCGCATGTATGTGTGCGGGCCCACGGTCTACGACCGCGCGCACATCGGCAACGCGCGGCCCGTGATCGTCTTCGACGTGCTCTATCGGCTGCTGAAGCGCCTCTACCCGCGCGTCACCTACGTGCGCAACATCACCGACGTGGACGACAAGATCAACGCGGCGGCCAAGGAGCGGGGCGTTCCCATCGGCGAGCTCACGCGCACAACGACGCAGTACTTCCACGACGACATCGCGGAGTTGAACACGCTCAAGCCCGGCTTCGAGCCGCGCGCGACCGAGCATATTCCGCAGATGATCGCGCTCGTCGAGAAGCTGTTGGCGAACGGTTGCGCCTATGCGGCGGACGGCCATGTCCTCTTCGAGGTGCGCAGGAAGAACGATTACGGCAAGCTCTCGCGCCAAAGCCGTGACGAGATGATCGAGGGCGCGCGCGTCGAGGTGGCGCCCTACAAGAAGGACCCGCTCGACTTCGTGCTCTGGAAGCCTTCGACGCCCGATCTGCCGGGCTGGGAGAGCCCGTGGGGGCGCGGCCGCCCCGGCTGGCACCTCGAGTGCTCGGCCATGAGCCAGCACATTCTGGGCACGACCTTCGACATCCACGGCGGCGGCGCGGACCTCGTCTTTCCCCACCACGAGAACGAGATCGCCCAGAGCGAATGCGCGCACCGCGCGCCCTTCGTGCGTTATTGGGTGCACAACGGCTTCTTGACCGTCGAAGGCGAGAAGATGTCGAAGTCGCTTGGCAACTTCATCACGATCCGCGAGGCGCTAAATCGGCTGCCGGGCGAGGTGATTCGGTTCAATATGTTAGGTAGCCATTACCGCAAACCGGCCGACTGGACGCACGCCGGCGAGGAGGGTGCTAAGAAGATCATGAACCGTATCTACCGTGTTCTTCGCGATGCCGCTGTCGATGCCGAGCAAGCCGAGGAGTTGCCGCACGGTGTTCTGAAAGCACTCCTGGATGATCTTAATACCGTGGAAGCTTTGCGACAGCTTCGGCTACTTGTTGATCAATTGGGCGAGGCGAGAACAATCGAGCGAAAAAGGGAACTTAAGAGTTCTATTTTAGCGAGTGGTGAGGTGCTTGGACTCCTCAAAATCGATCCTGTAGCGTGGTTCCGTTGGCAACCGAGAAAAACAAAAAATGAACTGGACGTATCTGCCATAGAGGTACTGGTCACAGCACGGACGACAGCACGTCAGCAAAGGGACTTCGCAGAAGCCGATCGATTTCGCCGAGAACTACACGATCGGTACGGCGTGATAGTGCTCGATGAGGTCGATGGCACAACAAAATGGGAGCTGGAGAAGTGAGCGCTCCCTCGGATAAGCGCATCTATCTCTACGACAGCACGCTGAGGGACGGCGCGCAGACGCGCGGCGTCGATTTCAGCGTGACCGACAAGCGCGTGCTCGCCGAGACCTTCGACAGGTTCGGCCTCGATTACATCGAGGGCGGCTGGCCCGGCGCCAATCCGACCGACGACGCCTTCTTCGCCGCGCCGCCCAAGCTCAAGAGCGCGACGCTCGTGGCCTTCGGCATGACCCGGCGCTCGGGCCGCAGCGCGGGCAACGATTCGGGCCTGCGCGGCGTGATCGCGAGCGGCGCCAAGGCGGTGTGCGTGGTCGGCAAGGCCTGGACCTTCCAGGTCGATGCGGTGCTCCAAGTCTCGCGCGAGGAGAACTTGCGCATGATCACCGACACGGTCGCCGAGGCCGCTGCCGTCGGGCTCGAGGTCCTGTTCGACGCCGAGCATTTCTTCGACGGCTTCAAGGAGGATAAGGGCTACGCGCTCGCTTGCGCGCAAGCGGCGAGAGATGCGGGCGCCCGCTGGGTCGTGCTCTGCGACACCAACGGGGGCAATCTGCCGCAG
>CAZVZP010000083.1:5987-11338 GCA_964631625.1 uncultured Hyphomicrobiales bacterium
CCCGGGCCGCCATCTCGGCATCCATTGCCACGACGACACCGGCAACGCGGTGGCCAACAGCTTGGCCGCGGTGCGGGCGGGCGCGCGCCAGGTGCAGGGCACGTTCAACGGCCTGGGCGAGCGTTGCGGCAACGCCAATCTCGTCACGCTGATCCCGACGCTTTCGTTCAAGCTCGGCTACGAGCTCGGCATCACGCGCGAGCAGATGGCGCGGCTCACTCACGTCTCGCGCCTGGTCGATGAGGTGCTGAACCGGGTGCCCGACCGCAGCGCTCCTTACGTCGGCGAGTCCGCGTTCGCGCACAAGGGCGGCCTGCACGCCTCGGCAATCGCCAAGGATACCCGCGCCTACGAACACATCGATCCGGCCTGGGTCGGCAACCGCCGCCACATCGTGGTCTCCGATCAGGCGGGGCGCGCCAACCTGATGGCCGAGTTGCAGGACTTGGGCTTGGGCGAAGAATACGACCCCGAGCGGCTCGGGCGACTCCTCGAGGAGGTCAAGCAGCGCGAGTTCGAGGGCTACACCTACGACGGGGCCGAGGCGAGCTTCGAACTCCTGGCGCGCCGCGCACTCGGCATGGTGCCCGATTACTTCGAGCTCGAAAGCTTCCGGGTGCTCGATGAACGGCGCTGGAACGCCAAGGGCGAGCTCGTGATGCTCTCGGAGGCAACCGTCAAGGTCGCGGTGGGGAAAGAGCGCACGATGACGGTCGCCGAAGGTTCAGGACCGGTGAATGCGCTCGACCTTGCGCTGCGCAAGGCGCTCGAGCCGGCCTACCCCGCGCTCCGGGGCATGCGCCTCACGGACTACAAGGTGCGTATCTTAAGCCCGCAGGAAGGCACCGGCGCGCGCATCCGCGTCATCATCGAATGCGCGGATGAGCACGGCACCACCTGGTCGACGGTCGGGGTGTCGCGCAACGTGATCGACGCCTCCTACGACGCGCTCCACGACGGCATCACCTACCGGCTCTTGCGGGCGAGCGCGGCGCAAGCGTAAGCTCGATGGCCGCAAGGGACGACCTGCGCCCCCATCCGTTCCGCGGCCCCGCCATCATCCTCGTGGGCACCCAGCTGGGCGAGAACATCGGCACGGCGGCGCGGGCCATGCTCAACTTCGGGCTCATCGACCTGCGCCTGGTTGCGCCCAAGGCGGGCTGGCCGAACGTCAAGGCGCTCAATGCGGCCGCCGGCGCCGACGAGGTCATCGCCCAGGTGCGCACTTATGGAAGCGTCGCCGAGGCCATCGCCGATCTCGAAACCGTCTATGCCACCACGGCGCGCCCGCGCGATATGGCCAAGCCCGTCATCGACGGGGCGCGGGCGGCGCGTGCCGCGCGCGAGGCCGAGCGCCGAGGCGGCCGCTCGGGATTCCTCTTCGGACCCGAGCGCACCGGTCTCGACAACGAAGCAACGGCGCTCGCCGATGCCATCGTGAGCATTCCGCTCAATCCCGAGTTCTCCTCGCTCAACGTGGCTCAGGCGGTGTTGCTTATCGCCTACGAGTGGTTTCGCGCCGAATCCGGCGGCGCTTCCCGCGGCAAACCGGCGCTGCGGCCCCACGCCCGGCCCGCGACGAAGGGCGAATTCGACGGCTTCATGCGCCGTCTCACCCAGGCTCTGGACGAGGCCGGCTTCTTTGCCAGTCCGAAGATGCGCCCCGTGATGTTGCGCAACCTGCGCACCTATTTCGCCCGCGGCGCGCCTTCCGAGCAGGAGCTCAGGACGCTCTACGGCGTGATCGAGCGTCTGCGCCGGCCGAAGCGCCGCGCGGGCGCGGCGGAGAACGGCGGTTGAGCGCGCACTGGGTTTTTCACGCCGCTCGCCGTGTTCCGACAAGTTATCGTGTTCGATCAGACGATTAGGGTCTCGCAGGGCAGTCGGTCGAAAAGCGCCGCTGCGGCCCCTTGCCGGTGGCGCCGCGACCATGCGGGGCGGCAAGGGGCGGCTCCTCCGGGTTTGACAGAACGGGGTGCGCGGTGTATTAGCCGCGGGCCTTCGGCGCTGCCCGCCGGGCGAGGATATTGACGGCGCGTATGACCAAACGGCTCGAGTCCAAATACAAGATTTGCCGGCGCCTCGGCGTCAACCTTTGGGGGCGCCCCAAGAGCCCGACGAACAAGCGCGAGTATGGGCCGGGGCTACACGGCCAGCGCCGGCGCAAGAGCTCGAACTTCGGCGTGCAGCTGCGGGCCAAACAGAAGCTCAAAGGGTATTACGGCAACATCACCGAGCGCCAGTTCCGCCGCATCTACGAGGAGGCGGCGCGGCGCAAGGGCGACACCGGCGAAAACCTGATCGGTCTCTTGGAGCGCCGGCTCGACGCGGTGGTCTATCGCATGAAGTTCGTGCCCACGGTGTTCGCCGCGCGCCAGATCGTCAATCACGGCCACGTGCGGGTCAACGGCCGGCGCGTCACCATCCCGAGCTTCGAGGTCAAGGATGGCGACATGATCGAACTCTCGAACAAGGCCAAGGAGATGGCGCTCGTGCTCGAGGCCGTACAATCGCGCGAGCGCGACGTGCCCGAGTACGTCGAGGTCGATCACCAAGCCATGCGCGGCAAATTCGTCCGCCCGCCGCAGCTCTCGGACGTGCCGTATCCGGTCCAGGTCGAGCCCAAGCTGGTGGTCGAGTTCTACTCCTCCCACTAGTCCAGCACGCAAGAGAGTCGGGAAAGGGCTGCCTTGAGAGCAGCCCTTTTTGACGAACGCAACCGGTGCGCCGGACCGCGTTGCCGATCGGTTCGGTCTCGGCGCGCCTCGCTCCGGCCTACGCGGCGGTGGCGACCCGCTTCGAGTCGAAGAGTGCCTTGAGCTCGCCCGACTGGAACATCTCCATCACGATGTCGCAGCCGCCCACGAACTCGCCCTTGACGTAAAGCTGCGGGATCGTCGGCCAGTTGCTGAACTCCTTGACGCCCTGGCGCAGCTCGGGGTCCTGCAGCACGTCGATGCCCTTGAACTTGACGCCCATGTGCGACAGCGCCTGGATGACGCGGGCCGAAAAGCCGCATTGGGGGAACACCGGCGTGCCCTTCATGAAGAGGACGACGTCGCTGCCCGAAACCTCGCGCCGAATCTTTTCGAGAGCCGGGGATTCGCTCGTTGCCATCGTTTGATCCTTGTTCAAATTCAAATTGTGAAAGCTGTCCGCCTACGCGTCCTCCGGCACCGCCGTCTGCAACGCGAGCGCGTGCAGCGTGCCCCCCATGCGGCCTTTCAGCGCGTCGTACACCATCTGGTGCTGCTGCACGCGCGTCTTGCCTTTGAAGGCCGCGGAGATAACGCGCGCGGCGTAATGATCGCCATCGCCGCGCAAGTCCTCGATCGTCACCTTCGCATCGGGCAGGGCGGCATGGATCAGCCGCTCGATTTCTCCGGCATCCATCGCCATGGACGCACTTAACCCCACTTCGCAATCGCGCCTTCGGAATCAGCCCATGTAGCGCGGAAACCAGGCTTCGTGGGCTTCCGCAAGCCGTGCTATCGATATGGCATCGCCGCCTTGAAGTGTCAACGCGGCACCGCCGGTCTCGCCGAGCGGGCGGGCCGGCACGCCGGCCTTGCGGGCGTCCTCGAGCACGCGCGTCAACTCGTCCGGCGCAACCGTCAGCAGATAGCGGCCCTGGTCCTCGCCGAACAGCCAGGCATGGAGGGGGAGGCCCTCGGGCTGCGGCATAATAAGGCGCGCGCCGAGGATGCGGCCCGAGGCCGCCGCGGCCAGCGCCATCTCTGCCACACCGACGAAAACCCCACCGTCGGAGAGGTCATGGCACGCGCTCACCCGGCGCGCCTCGAGGAGCGCGCGCACGAAGTCGCCGTTGCGCCGCTCGGCGGCGAGGTCCAAGGGCGGCGGCGCGCCGTCCTCGCGCCCCTCGATCTCGCGCAAGTAGAGCGATGAGCCGAGATGCCCCTTGGTCTCGCCGATCAGGACGATGGTCTCGTCCGCCGCGGCAAAGGCGATGCCGACGCACCGATTGATGTCGGCGATGAGCCCGACGCCGCCGATCTCGGGCGCCGGCTGGATGCTCTCCTCGTTGGTCTCGTTGTAGAAGGAGACGTTGCCGGAGACGACTGGAAAGTCGAGAGCGAGGCAGGCCGCGCGCATGCCTTCGATGGCGCCCACGAACTCGGCCATCACGTCGGGCCTCTCGGGATTGCCGAAGTTGAGGCAATCGGTAATCGCGAGCGGGCGTGCGCCCACCGCGGTCAGATTGCGCCAGGTCTCGGCGACCGCCTGCGCCCCGCCGAGATAGGGGTCGGCGCGGCAGTAGCGGGGCGTGCAGTCGCAGGTCAGCGCCACGCCCTTGTTCGTGCCGTGGACGCGTACGATGGCCGCGTCGCCGCCCGGCCGCGCCACCGTGTCGGCCATGACCATGTGGTCGTATTGCTCCCAGATCCAGCGCCGCGAGCACAGATCGGGACAGCCGATCAGCTTGAGAAGCGCATCGGCGGGCTGGAGCCGCAAGGGCACGCTTGCGGGATCGAGCGGCGCGCGCTTCGCCCGCTCGGCGCGCGCTCGCTCGTAAACCGGCGCGTTCGCGACGAGCGGCGCGATGGGGAGTTCCCCCACCGTCTCGCCGCCCGTGCGAAGCACCATGTGCCCCGTGTCGGTAAGCCGGCCTATGACGGCGAAGTCGAGCTCCCACTTCTCGAAGATCCGGCGCGCCGCTTGCTCGCGCTCGGGCCGGATCACCATGAGCATGCGCTCCTGGCTCTCGGAGAGCATGATCTCGTAAGGGGTCATGTCCGGCTCGCGGGTGGGCACGCGATCCAAGATCATCTCGATGCCGAGCCCGCCCTTGGAGGCCATCTCGAAGGAGGAGGAGGTGAGGCCGGCCGCGCCCATGTCCTGGATCGCAACGATGGCGTCGGTCGCCATGAGCTCGAGGCAGGCTTCGAGCAGCAATTTCTCGGTGAACGGGTCGCCCACTTGCACGGTCGGGCGTTTGGCCTCCGAATCGTCGTCGAACGCGGCCGAGGCCATGGTCGCGCCGTGGATGCCGTCGCGTCCGGTCTTGGAGCCGACATAGACCACGAGGTTGCCCACTCCCTCGGCCACCGAGCGGAAGATGCGCGCGCGCTCGAGCAGGCCGACCGTCATGGCGTTGACCAGGATGTTGCCGTTGTAGGAGGGATGGAAGGTGCATTCGCCTGCGACCGTCGGCACGCCGATGCAGTTGCCGTAGCCGCCGATGCCGGCCACGACGCCAGCGACGAGGTGGCGGGTCTTCGGATGATCGGGGCTGCCGAAGCGAAGCGCGTTCACGTTGGCGATGGGCTGCGCCCCCATGGTAAAAACGTCGCGCAAGATGCCGCCGACCCCGGTCGCCGCGCCCTGGTAGG
>CAZVZP010000084.1:0-11241 GCA_964631625.1 uncultured Hyphomicrobiales bacterium
GACATGCAGACCGAGATCGCCCTGGGCTTGCAGGGCGCGCTTAGGGTCGGGCGGCTCATGGACGAGGGCAAAGCCGCGCCCGAGATGATCTCGCTTATCAAGCGCAACTCGGCGGGCAAGGCGCTCGAGATCGCGAGGCTTTCGCGCGACATGCACGGGGGCAACGGCATCGCGGACGAGTACCACGTCATCCGCCACATGCTCAATCTCGAGTCGGTCAACACCTACGAGGGCACGCACGACATCCACGCGCTGATCTTGGGCCGCGCCCAGACGGGGATTCAGGCGTTCACGGGGTAGTGGTCGCCTCGGCGTCACCGCGCGACGTAGCCGCCGTCGACCACGAGGGGCTCGCCGGTGACGAAGGAGGCGGCGTCCGAGGCAAGGTAGAGCACCGCGCAGGCGATCTCATCGGGCGAACCCAGCCGGCCCATCGGCGTGAAGGTCGCGACCTCCTTGCGGAGCTCCTTGGGCGGGAGCTTGAGCACGGGCCCGTAAAACGCATCCTGCATCTCGGTGTCGATGTCGCCCGGGCAAACCGCATTGACACGGATGTTGTCCTTGACGTGATCCATGGCGAGCACCCTGGTCAAGAGGATCACGGCGCCCTTGGTCGCGGAATAGGCCGAGGTGTCGGGCGCACCGATCAGCCCTGAGACCGAGGCGTTGTTCACGATCGCGCCAGAGCCCTGCTTCTTCATTTGCTTGACGGCGGCGCGCGCCATGTAGAACACGGCGTTCAGGTTGACGTCCATGATGCGGTCCCAGTCGGCATCCGACACGGCCTCGATCTTGCCCACGAGCGCGAGCCCGGCATTGTTGAACAGGATGTCGAGCCGGCCGAAGCGCCGAACCGTCTCGGCCACGAGCGCGTCGCAGAACTTGGAGCTCGCGATGTCGCCCGCGAGGAAGGCGGCCTTGCCGCCGGCCTTCTCGATCGCGGAAAGCACCTCTTGGCCGCGCTTCTCGTTGCGCCCCGTGAGCATCACGCTTGCGCCGTGACGGGCGAAGCGGATCGCGGTCTGGCGGCCGATGCCGGCGGTTGAGCCGGTCACGAGCGCGACCTTGCCGGCGAAGGCGTCCTTGGCGAACAGGTCGGGCATGGGCGCTCTCCTTAGCGGGCCGTGGTGCCGCCGTCGACCGAGACTCCGGCCCCGGTCATGAAGCCTGCGGCATCCGACGACATGAACAGAACGGCTTGAGCGATGTCGGAGACCTGGCCCAAGCGGCCCAACGGGATGTGTTGATTCAAGTTGGCGATGACCTCCTCCTTGCTCACGTTCAGGGTCTTCCAGGCGGTGAAGGTCATGTCCGTCAGGATGTCGCCCGGGCAAATCGCGTTGACCCGGATCTTGTCCGGCGCGAGCTCGAGCGCGAGCGCCTTCGTGAACAAGAGCATGCCGCCCTTGGTGGCCGAGTAGGCGGCCATGTTCTCGTAGCCGATGAAACCGCACTCGGAGGACATGTTGACGATCGAGCCGCCCGCCCCTTGCTTCTTCATCTCTTTGACGGCGGCGCGCGCCATATAGAAGGGGCCGTTGAGGTTGGTCCGCATGACCCGCAGCCAATCCTCGTCCGACAGCGTGTCGATCTTGCCGATCTCGGCGATGCCGGCGTTGTTGAACAGGATGTCGAGCTTGCCGAAGCGCTCGACCGTCCTCTCCACCAGCCGGTTGCAGAAGCTCGAGGACGTTACGTCGCCGGCCTCGAAGGCCGCCGTGCCGCCGTCGTTCACGATCTCGTCCAAGACGCGCCTGCCGCGCTCGGCGTTGCGTCCCGAGAGCATGACCTTGGCGCCCGCGCGCGCGAAGTGGCGCGCGGTCTCGGCGCCGATGCCACTCGTCGCGCCGGTGATGAGCGCGGCCTTGCCGGCCAGCGCATCCTTGCTGAACACAGCCATCGCTTCTCCCCCTCGCCCGCCGATCGGCGGGCGCCCATTACGCGGCCTTCGTGATCGCGACCTCGGTCGCGTGGACCGTCGTGCTCTCGCCCATATCGCTCTTGCGGCTCGGCGTCAACGCATTGATGTTGAAGCCTTGCTCGTCGAGTTTAGGCCAGCGTCCCTTGGGCGAGAACGCGGTGCCTTCGGGAATCTCGTCGGACACGCGAAGGGTGAAGAGCAACGCGCCCTGCTCGTTCTCGAGCCTGACCCGGTCGCCCTCCTTGAGCTTGAACCGCGCCGCGTCCTTGGGATGGATCGCGACGTTCGCGGGCCCGAGCTTCGCTCGGATCTTGGCATCGTTGCCGTAGCTGTCGTTCATGAGCCAGGGGGAGGCGGGCGAAAGCAGGCGGAAGCGTCCGCCCGCGGGCCGGGGATCGACGTGCGGCTGGGGCAGGCGCGGGAGGCCGTCTTTCTCCGCACGCGCGCTCGCCAGCTCGATCTTGCCGGACGGCGTGGGAAACTTGAGATCGGCAAAGGCGATGCGGGGTCGATCGAACAGCCGCGCCGTGCCGATCTTCTTGAGCTCGGCGAACCCGCCCTTGAATGCGGTGCCCGAGAGCAGCCGCTCGATCATCGACTCGTCGCTCTCGTAGAGCTCGGGCTCGTTGAAGCCCATCTTGGCGGCAAGGCGCCGGAAAATCTCCTGGTTGGGCAGCGCCTCGCCCATCGGCTCCTGGGCCTTGACCTGGGCCCCGACCGTGAGGTGGAAATACGACTTCACGAGATCGTCGAACTCGAGGAAGTTTGCGGCCGGAAGCACGATGTCGGCATGGTCCGCGGTATCGGTCTGGAACAGGTCGAGCACGACCGTGAACAGGTCCTCGCGCGACAGCGCCTTCCTCAGCCGCCGCTGCTCGGGGCTCGAGGCCGCGGGGTTGATGTTCCAGCAAAGAAATGCCGCGATTCGGTTCGGATCTTCCAGCCGCTCCGCGAGCTCCATCTGGCTGAAGGCGCGGCGCGGGCCCTTGCGCAAATGCGCGCCTTCGAGAAAGCCCGCGTCCATACCGCGCATGGCGGGGCCGTTCAGATAATAGAGGCCGCCGCCGGGCTTGCCGAAATTGCCCGTGACCGCGGGCAGCATGGCGCAGGCGCGGAACACGTTGCCGCCCATGGGCTGACGCTGCAGGCCCTGGCCGAGCCAGAGGAGCGAGGGTCCGGCGCCGTAGAGGCGCGCCGCCTCGACGATCTGGGAGGCCGGCACGCCGGTCGTCTTCTCGGCCCACTCGGGCGTGCAAGGCTCGACCAAGGGCTCGATTTCGTCCCAGCCGACGACGTGATCGCGCACGAACCGCCGGTCGATGCGCCCCTCGCGCTTGAGCACGTGCACGAGCGCGAAGGCCAGTGCCGCGTCGCTGCCGGGGAAGGGTTGCAGGTGGAGATCGGCCGCGGCGGCCGTCGGATGGCGCACCGGGTCGATCACGATTTTCTTGGCCTTGGCCTCGGGCAGCCAATGCTTGTGGGCGTGCGGCGCCGAGGCCGAGGGGTTGGCGCCCCAGACCACGATCGATTGGGCATCCTTCGCGCTCTCCGGGTCGAAGCCCTCGACCGCCGTGCCCATCGTGTAGTCGAGCGCCACTTGGCCGGCCATGTTGCACACCGAATCGGGCTCCACTTCCAGCGCGCCCAGGCGGTTGAAGAAACGCAAGGGAAAGGTGCCCGCGATCATCGAACAGGTGCCGGTGTAGTGGGCGTGCACGATGCGCTCGGCGCCTTTCACCTGTTCGATCGCGCGCAGCCTTTCGGCGATCTCGCGGAGCGCCTCGTCCCAGGAGACGCGCGCAAAGCGGCCCTCGCCCTTTGGCCCCGTGCGCTTGAGCGGATGCTGGAGGCGGGCGTTCGGGTCGCGGTGGACGCCGTTGTAGGCGAGTGCGCATTTGCCGCACAGCGCGCCGCGCGCGACCGGATGGTTCGGATCGCCCAGGACCTTGCGGATTTGCCCATCCCGCTTGACGACCGCGATGCCGCACGAGTCGTAGCAATCGCGCGGGCAGGTGGTGAGCACGATTTCCTTGCCGGGCCTCATGGCAGCCCTCCGCCTATCCGGAGCGTTTGACGATAAATGAAGGATACGCCCGCGCCGCGCGGAACGAAAGCGGCGCTAAGCGCCTCGCCCACCCGCCTCGATCATCCTGATTATCCCTGAGAAATCGAGGCCGCCGTGGCCTTCCTCGCAAAACCGCTCATAGAGCTCCGCGGCCTTGGCGCCGAGCGGGGTTAAGGCGCCCGAAGCTTGCGCCGCCTCCTGCGCGAGCTTCAAGTCCTTGAGCATCATCTGCGCCGCGAAGCCCGGACGATAGTCGCGGTTCGCGGGCGAAGCGGGCACCGGTCCGGGCACGGGACAATAGCTGGTCAGGGACCAGCATTGGCCGGAGGACTTGGACGCGATCTCGAACAGCTTCTCGTCCGAGAGGCCCAAACGGCGCGCGAGAGTGAAGGCCTCCGAGACCACGATCATCGAGACGCCGAGGATCATGTTGTTGCAGATCTTCGCGGCCTGGCCGGTACCCGGACCGCCGGCGTGGATCACCGCCTTGCCCATCGCGGCCAAGATCGGCTGGGCGCGGGCGAACGCCGGGTCGGTGCCGCCCACCATGAACGTGAGCGTGGCCGCCGCGGCGCCGGCAACGCCACCCGAGACCGGCGCATCGACCATCTCGCGCCCCTCTGCACCGGCGGCCTGCGCCACCGCGCGCGCCGTCGCCACATCGATGGTCGAGCAATCGATGAGGAGCGCGTCCGCACGGCTCGCCCCGATCAAACCCTGGGCGCCAAGGTAGAGCGCACGCACCTCCTTGCCCGAGGGCAGCATGGTGATTACGGCGTCGGCGCCGGAGGCCGCGCCTTGAGCACTCTTCGCCCTGGACGCTCCCTTCTCGGCAGCCGCCGCAAGCGCCGCTGCGCTCAGGTCGAAGGCCGTGACCTCGTGCCCGGCCTTCACGAGATTGGCGGCCATGGGCCCGCCCATGTTGCCGAGGCCGATGAAACCGATCGTCGCCATGAGGGTCAGTCCTCCCTGGGTCGCGCGCGGGTGGCGCTTAATCCTCGAAGCTCAGCTCGCCGCCCGACAGGGGCGCGAAATAAGCGTTGACCGCCGCCTTGCTCACCTCTTCGAGCCGCGCCGGGTTCCAGCGCGGCTTGCCGTCCTTGTCGATGATGATGGCGCGGATGCCCTCATAAAAATCGCACCCTTCGAGAACGCGGAGCGCAATCCGGTATTCGAGCCGCATGCACTCATCGAACGAAAGCTGCGCGCCCTTCTGCATCTGCCGGAAGGCGACCTTAAGGCTGGTCGGCGATTTTGCATTGAGCATTTGGCCAAGCGCGCGCTCCCACTCGCTTGACCCCGCGTCGAGCGCAGCGCAGATCGCCTCGACCGAGGAGCCCGAGAAGGCCCTCGCGATCGCCGTCATGCGTGCGGCGATCGGGGGTGCGCCGGGATCGGCGCGACGTTCCGCAAGCGCCCGCTCGATCGCCCCGTCCGCATCCTTGGCCCGGCAGGCCTCGATCAGCGCCCGCTCGAGCGCATCGAGCCCCGCCGCCGGCACGTGCTGCGTGGCGACACCGAGATGAAGCGCATCGGCCGCCCGCAGCCGCTCGCCGGTCAAGCCCAAGTAGAACCCGGTTCGTCCCGGAAGCCGGGGCAGGAAGTAGCTGCCCCCGACATCGGGAAACAGGCCGATGCCGGTCTCGGGCATGGCGAAGAGGGCGTTCTCCGTGAAGATGCGGTGCGAGCCGTGCACCGAGATGCCGACGCCGCCGCCCATGACGACGCCGTCGATGAACGCGAGGTAGGGCTTGGGATAATCAAACACGCGCCGGTCGAGCCGGTATTCGTGCCAGTAAAAGGCGCGGCCCGCGCGGTGCTCCGGATCGCGCCGACCGTCGTAGAGCGCGCGGATGTCGCCGCCCGCGCAGAACGGCACCTTGCCGTCCTCGCGCGCCGCGCCGCGCACGAGCACGGCCTTGATCGCGGGATCGCGCGCCCAGGCCTTAAGCCTTTCGTTCATGGCGATCGCCATGGCGGTGGTGAGCGCGTTGAGCGCGGCGGGGCGATTGAGCGTGACCGTGCCGAGGCCGCCCCGTGCCTCGAACAGGACTTCGTCCGTCGCCATCTCAAGCCTCTCCGCTCAACAGGCGCCGCGCGATGATGAGACGCATGATCTCGTTCGTGCCCTCGAGAATCTGGTGCACGCGCACGTCGCGTAAGAAGCGCTCGATCGCGAAGTCCTGCAGGTAGCCATAGCCGCCGTGGAGCTGGAGCGCGGCATCGCACACCGCGAAGCCCATGTCGGTGGCGAAGCGCTTGGCCATAGCGCAGGCGAGCGTCGCATCCGGAGCCCCTTGATCGAGCTTGACCGCGGCGCGATGCACCATGAGGCGCGCCGCCTCGAGCTCGGTCGCCATGTCGGCCAAGCGGAACTGAAGCGCCTGGAACTCGGCCAACTTGCGGCCGAATTGCGTGCGCTCGTTGAGATAGCGCGTGGCCGCCTCGAGGCAGGCGGCAGCGGCCCCGAGCGAGCAGGCCGCGATATTGATGCGCCCCCCGTCCAGGCCCTGCATGGCGATCTTGAAGCCCTCGCCCTCCGGGCCCACGCGGTTGGCAACGGGAACCCGGCAGTTCTCGAAGATCACCATGGCGGTCGGCTGACTGTGCCAGCCGAGCTTCTTTTCCGCTTTACCGAAGGCGAGGCCGGGCGAACTCTTCTCGATCGCAAGGCAGGTGATGCCGTGCGCGCCCTCGAGGCCGGTGCGCACCATGGTGACATACACATCGGAGATGCCGGCGCCCGAGATGAACGCCTTGGTGCCGTTGACGACATAGGACGGGCCGTCGCGCATCGCACGGGTCTTGAGCGCGGCGGCGTCCGAGCCCGCGCCCGGCTCGGTCAGGCAGTAGCTCGCGAAGTGCTCGAAGCGCGCGAGCTTGGGCAAGAGGCGCTGGCGCAGCGCGGCATCGGCGAAGCGGTCGATCATCCACGCCGCCATGTTGTGGATCGAGATATAGGCCGCGGTCGAGGGGCAGGCGCGCGCGAGCGCCTCCATGATCAAGGCCGCATCGAGCCGGCCCAAGCCCGCCCCGCCCACGTCCTCGCCGATATAGATGCCGGCGAAGCCGAGCGCACCCGCCCGGCGCAAGGTCTCGACCGGGAAGGTGCAGTCGCGGTCCCAGGCCGCGGCCTGGGGCGCCATCTCCCCGTCGGCGAAATCGCGGGCGAGCCCGGTGATGGCCTGCTGCTCGGGTGTCAGTTCGAAATCCATCGCTCCCTTTTACCCGGCTTCGCCACGACGGCAAGGGCGCTGGTTAACCGCCGGTTAAGCGCCCGCGTGGACGATCGACGGAGCCCAAGGCCGGAGGCCCCGACGATGTCCGCATCCCTCGAACCGTTCGTGCTCGATGCGCTCAGCCGCGCCGGGCTGAACGGCGAACCCTTCCCGCACCTCTACGTCGAGGGCCTGTTTCCGCCCGACTACTACCGCGAGCTCTTGTGCCGGTTGCCGTCCAGAGAATCGTTCATCTGCCATGCGGACAGCGGCAAGGTGACGAAGGGCGCCTACAAGGAACGCTTCTCGCTGCCGCTCGACGCGCGGGGCCTCGGGCGCATCGCCGAGGGCGACCGGCCCTTCTTCGGCGCGCTGGCCCAGCTTGCCGCGGGCCCGGCCCTGCTGCTTGCCCTGATCCGCAAGTTCCGCCCCTACATCACGGCACGCTTCGAGATGGAGGCGCAGTTCGAGGGCAAGGTCGCCGGCATCGAGGTCGCAACCGACGCCATGCTCGTGCGCGACACCGTGAACTACGCCCTGGGGCCCCACACCGACGCCCGCCACCGGCTCTTGAGCGTCCTCGTCTATCTGCCCGACAACGACCGGCATCCCGAGCTCGGCACCGCGCTCTATACGCCCAATGATCCCGCCTTCCGCTGCCCCGGCGGCCCCCATCATCCCTTCGCCTCGTTCCAGCGCGTCGGCCTCGCACCCTACCGGGCCAACTCGGCGCTCGCGTTTCTCAAGACCGACAACTCGTTCCACGGCGTCGAGCCCGTCACCGACCGGAGCCTCGAACGGCGCCTGCTCATGATCGAAGTGAAGATCCGGGGGCTCCAGCTCTCGCGCCCGCCGCGGACCGAGCCGAGCCGGAGCCCGGTGCCGAGCGCCGCCTGATCGAGCGCGGTTGTGCGATCACGGCGCCCCGTCTAGGATCGCCCCTTCCTCCACGAATACGGTCGTGGCCTCGACGTCCGCGGCCCGAGGAGAGGTTATCCCCGCGCCTCGTGCGTCCCGGCCATAGGAGAGCAGATTCATGACCGTTGAGAGCAAGCACGCCGAGACCATTTGCCTGCACGCGGGCCATCGCTTCGACCCGGCGACGCAAGCGGTCGCGGTGCCGATCTATCAGACGACGTCCTACCAGTTCAAGAGCACGGAGCACGCCGCGAACCTGTTCGCGCTCAAGGAGCTCGGCAACATCTACACGCGCATCATGAACCCGACTTGCGCCGTTCTGGAGGCGCGCATCGCCGCGCTCGAGGGCGGCGTCGCCGCGCTCGCGGTCTCTTCGGGCCAGGCGGCCTCCATGATGGCGGTCCAGAACATCGCGCAGGCGGGCGACAACTTCGTCTCCTCGACCGACCTCTACGGCGGCACCTGGAACCTGTTCAACAATTCGTTGCGCCAGATGGGACTCGAGGTTCGCTTCGTCGATCCGGCCGACCCCGAGGCCTTCGTGCGCGCCTCGGATGAAAAGACCCGCTGCTGGTACGCCGAGACCCTGCCCAACCCCAAGCTCCATGTCTTTCCCGTCGCCGAGGTGGCGAAGCTCGGGCGCAAGATCGGGGTCCCGCTCATCGTCGACAACACCGCGGCCGTAGCCCTGTGCAAGCCGATCGAGCACGGCGCGGCGATCCTCGCCACCTCGCTCACGAAGTATGCGGGCGGCCACGGCACCTCGATCGGCGGCATCATCGTCGACGGCGGCAACTTCCCCTGGGAGAAGCACAAGGAACGCTTTCCCCTCCTGAATGAGCCCGATCCCAGCTACCATGGCGCGGTGTGGGTCGAGGCGGTCAAGTCCTTGGGGCCCATCGCCTACATCATCAAGGCGCGCACCACGCTGCTGCGCGATTGTGGCCAGGCCATGAGCCCGTTCAACGCCTTCCTGTTCCTGCAGGGGCTCGAGACGCTCCCCTTGCGCATGGAGCGCCACTGCCAGAACGCGGCCGCGGTGGCCAAATACTTGAGCAAACATCCGAAGATCGAGCGCGTGATCTTCCCTGGCCTGATGCGCGGCAAATACCGCGAGCGGGCGGATAAGCACCTCAAGGGCGGCTACGGCGCGCTCGTCGGCATGGAGCTCAAGGGCGGGATCGAAGCGGGAAAACGCTTCATCAACGCGCTCAAGATGTTCTATCACCTGGCCAACATCGGCGACGCGCGGAGCCTGGCGATCCACCCGGCGAGCACGACGCACTCGCAGCTCACGCCCGAGGAGCAACTCGCGACGGGGGTGAGCTTAAGTTACGTCCGCCTCTCCGTTGGCCTCGAGTACATCGACGACATCCTGGCCGATCTCGACCAGGCGTTGAAGAAGGTCTAAGGAGGCTCGAGCAGATCGCCGTGAGCTCATCGGTCGGCTTTCCCGGTCGTTTCCCAAGGACGCGGCTGCGGCGCAACCGGCGCGAGGACTGGTCGCGCCGGCTCGTGGCGGAGCATCGGTTGTCGGCCGACGACCTGATCTGGCCCGCGTTCGTGCACGAAGGCGAGTTGGGCGTCGAGCCGGTGCCCTCGATGCCCGGCGTCTTTCGCCTGCCCATCGTCGAGCTCGTGGACAAGGCGGAGGAGGCCAAGGCGCTCGGCATCCCGGCGATGGCCGTGTTTCCGGCCACCCCGCGCGAGCTCAAGACCCCGGACGGGCGCGAGGCCACCAACCCCAACAACCTCGTGTGCCGCGCCGTGCGTGCGATCAAGCGCCGCGTCTCCGGGATCGGCGTGATCTGCGACGTGGCGCTCGACCCCTACACGACACACGGGCACGACGGACTGCTCAAGCACGATGGGCTCTTGAAGGACGAAGACGTGATGAACGACGAGACCGTCGAGGTGCTCGTGCGCCAGGCGCTCGTGCAGGCCGAGGCGGGCTGCGACGTGATCGCGCCGTCCGACATGATGGACGGGCGCATCGGTGCGATCCGCGAGGCGCTCGACGCGCGGGGCCTAGCGCACGTGCGCATCCTCTCGTACGCCGCGAAATACGCCTCGAACTTCTACGGGCCGTTCCGCGACGCCGTGGGCTCCTCGGCCCACCTGGGCCAGGGCGACAAGCGCACCTACCAGATGGACGCCGCCAATTCGGACGAGGCCTTGCGCGAAGTGGAGCTCGATCTGGCCGAGGGCGCCGACATGGTGATGGTCAAGCCGGGGCTGCCCTATCTCGACATCATCCGGCGCGTCAAGGAGCGCTTCGCCGTCCCCACCTTCGCCTACCAGGTGAGCGGCGAGTACGCCATGATCAAGGCGGCAGGCGAGCGCAAGTGGCTGGACGCGGAGGGCGCGATGCTCGAGGCCCTCCTGTGCTTGAAGCGCGCCGGGGCGGACGCGATCCTCACCTACGCGGCGCTCGAGGTGGCGCGCGCGCTCAAGCGGCGCTGAGGGCGGCTTAAGGGACCGGCTCTTACGGCCAGCTCGCGTCGTCGAGCTCGACGAAGGTGTCGACGGAAAAGCCGTTGAAGTGCGAGCCGACCGCGCTCGTATAGGCCCCCATGCGGCCGAACTCGATCCAGTCGCCCTCGCGCGCGTCCTCCGGCAGCGGGTACGCCACCGTGAGCACGTCGAGCGAATCGCAGGTGGGGCCAAAGATCGTGTAGTCGGTCTCGCTCTCGAAGGGTTGCCCCTCGAGCCTGAGGAGCCGCGCCGGCATGCGGAAGTTGCCGGAGACGGTCTCGCTGAAGCTCTGGTAGATGCCGTCGTTGATGTAGAGACGCTTGTCCTTGCGCAGCTGGATCTGCGCCACCAGCGACACCGCATCGGCCACGAGCGCGCGGCCCGGCTCGCACAGCACGGTGCAATCCTCAGGCAGATCGAGGCGCGCCAGCCCCTTGCCGATGGCCTCGAAATAGGCCTCGAGCGGCGGCGCGTTCACCCCGGCGTAGGCGGCCGGGAAGCCGCCGCCCACGTCGAGGTAGCGGATCTCGATGCCTCCGGCCGAGAGCACCCGGCGGGCGACCTCGAGCGAGATGCTGAACGCCGCCGGATTGAGGCACTGGGAGCCGACGTGGAAGGCGAGGCCCGCGGTCAAGCCCCGCTTG
>CAZVZP010000085.1:0-1569 GCA_964631625.1 uncultured Hyphomicrobiales bacterium
TGTTTCTGCCAGTGGCAGGCCAGAAACAAAGAGCCATCGGGAGTCGCGCTTTTTTGTTGTCCGAAGCGAGGCTCCCCCGTGATTAGGGAGCGTTCGCTTGGACGGATTTTCGATACAGGTTTCAGTGATGCGCGGAGCCGGCCGCGCCGCCTCCTTGGGGGCGGACAGCGCTGCACGCGATCCCGACTCCATCTGGACCCTATTGTGCGATAGCCCCGAACAGCTCGCGCCTGCGGTGTTAGAGCTGGAGTGCACCGGGCATTCGAGACATTCGCGGCCTGCTCGCTCATCAACGCCCCACGCCCGGATCTCGCGGAGGCCACTCCATGCGTGACCTCGCGGTGGTCTACCGGGCGATCGGCGAGCTCAAGGCTCATTCGGGCAACCCGCGCACCCACTCGCCCAAACAGATCCGCCAGATCGCGGGGAGCATCCGGCATTTCGGCTTCACCAACCCGATTCTGATCGACGCCGGGGACCGCATCATCGCGGGCCACGGCCGCATCGAGGCGGCCAAGCTCCTGGGCCTTAAGACCGTGCCCACGATCCGGCTCGAGCACCTGACCGAGGCCCAGAAGCGGGCCTACGTGATCGCGGACAATCGCTTGGCCGAGCTGGCCGGGTGGGATCGCGAGCTGCTCGCCCTCGAGCTGCAATACCTGAGCGCGCTCGACCTCGACTTCGACGCCACCATCACCGGCTTCGAGACGCCCGAGATCGACCTCCTGATCCAGGGCTTCGCTCCGGCCGAGGACGACCCCGCGGCCGACGCCCTGCCCGACGAGGACCCGGAGGCGCCGCCGGTGAACGTCGAGGGCGACCTGTGGCTCCTCGGCCCGCATCGCCTGCTCTGCGCCGATGCCACCAAGGATGTCTCCTTCGCCCGCCTCTTGGGGAACGAGAAGGCCCAGATGGTCTTCATCGACCCGCCCTACAACGTGCCGATCGACGGCCACGTGTGCGGATCGGGCGCGATCAAGCACGCCGAGTTCATCATGGCCTCCGGCGAGATGAGCGAGGCCGAGTTCACCGCCTTCCTCAAGGCGAGCTTCGAGCAGCTCGCCCGCCATAGCGCCGACGGCTCGATCCACTTCGTGTGCATGGACTGGCGGCACCTCTATGAGGTGCTGAGCGCCGGGCGCTTGGTCTACTCGGAGCTCAAGAATCTCTGCGTCTGGAACAAGGACAACGGCGGGATGGGCTCGTTCTACCGTTCCAAGCACGAGCTCGTGCTCGTGTTCAAGAGCGGGACCGCACCCCACCTCAACAATTTCGGGCTCGGCGAGCACGGCCGCTACCGCACCAACGTCTGGGATTACCCCGGGGTCAACAGCCTGCGCGAGGGCCGGCTCGAGGAGCTTCGTGGGCAGCTCTACCACCTGCTCGCCAATCCGGTCTACATCGGAGTGATCGCCCACAAGAGGATTTCCTATCCTGGCCAGCATGAAAGCATTATCGACCGGGAGACATTCGATGCCGTGCAGCGCCGGCTAGCTGACAACACCGCGGCGAGGCGCTCGGCGACCA
Source organism: uncultured Hyphomicrobiales bacterium (assembly GCA_964631625.1). Classification (GTDB taxonomy): domain Bacteria; phylum Pseudomonadota; class Alphaproteobacteria; order UBA828; family JAPUJA01; genus CAZVZP01. Next base: position 1,528 of record CAZVZP010000085.1, read on the forward strand.
ATGCCAAAGCGCCGAGTCTTCTTACAGGCTTAGTCTTTGACG
>CAZVZP010000085.1:1579-11176 GCA_964631625.1 uncultured Hyphomicrobiales bacterium
GGCTCTGCCCGACCCACGCCAACAAGAAAGGCCGCCGTTATCGGTACTACATCTCCAAGCGGCTGATGCAACGTACCGGCTCGGTCAAGGACGGCTGGCGCCTGCCGGCAAACGAGCTCGAAGGCGCGGTCGTGCAAACAGTCACTGACTTTTTAAGAGACGAGTTCCGCCTCGTTGACGTGCTGCAACTAGCCAGCATGGCACCGATGCACTTGCGTTCCATCTTGGATCATGCGTCGGCAGCTGCAGATGAACTGAAGGACGGGCCACCGGAGCGCCGTCGCGAGCTACTGCACCTCCTGCTTTACCGCGTTACACTTCACACCGAATCAATCCGCATCGAGCTCAGGCGTTCGGAACTGAACACCTTGGTCGCCAACCACCACCCCGATAGCGATGTTCATCCCGACAGACTGATTGAGCTGACAATCCCGATTCTGCTGAGGCGCCGGGGTGTCGAGGCAAAATTGGTCATGCGGGCAAAACAGGAGCAGGCCCCGACTCCCGATCGGTACCTGGTTAGCCTACTTGCCCGGGCGCACCGCTGGTTCGATCAGCTGACCCGAGGAGAAATCCAGTCTGTCCGCGAGATCGCTTGCCGCGAAGGGATCGATCCGAGCGACGTCGGCCACGATATCCAGCTCGCATTCCTGGCCCCGGACATCATCGAAGACATCCTCACTGGCCGCCAGCCCATCGAGTTGACAGCCCGGCGCCTTCGGCGCTTCGGCGCATTGCCCATGGAATGGGAACGCCAGCGCCGCCTGCTGGGTTTCGCCGTCTGAGCCCTCCTTCCCGGAGCTCGAATTACCCTGAGCGACCTGAAAGTCGGGACCCCCAATCGGCCGACAGAGACTTTCGGGCACACTGGCGGAGGGATCGCCGCTGATGTCGTCTCCGCGCACTCATCGTCCATACCAAATCGGCGGAAATGCGCCGGTTCGAGCGCCGCAAGACTTGGACCGGCACGAAGCCGCGAATAAGTGGTGGGCGCACGAGGACTCGAACCTCGGACCCGCTGATTACTCCACCACCACGGCTTTCGCCGCCCCTTTCGGGTTTGTGGCCCGGACCATCCCATCGCCATATCCTGTTGCCGGGACTTAGGCGGGCGCCGTCTGGTCTCTACACCTTTCCCGGGTCTCCGGGACTTGGCTCGGGATTGCCGTCGGCCGAACCGGACGGGTTTCCCGAATTTGACGCCTTGTCACCTCGCAGTTTCCGTCGAGGGCTCCCAATTTCGAGAGTCAGCTGCTCTACCGACTGAGCTATGCGCCCTTTTGGGGAACGAAAGGGGCGGTATACCAAAGAGCGCGGGCTTTGCCAACCGGGGGCCGAGCGGCTGGCGCGAGGCGTGCCAATCCAATCGCGCAACCCCTCCCGCCCCTCGCCGCGCCGCCTGAGGCGGCTCCGCCCGGCACGCGGCCGCGAAACCTGGGCCTAAGCCGCGTGGGGGCCCTGGCCCGGCTATCGGAAGGCCGAGGCCGTGCGCGGCAGCGCAACGTCGCGATGAACACCGGCGTTGAGCACGAACCCGAAGCCCGCGAGCAGCGCGATCAGCGCGCTGCCGCCGTAGGAAACGAGCGGCAGGGGCACGCCCACCACCGGAACGAGGCCCATGACCATGGCGATGTTGATGAACACGTAGAGGAAGAACATGGTCATGATCCCGAGCGCGACCAGGCGGCCGAACAGGCTCGCCGAGGAGAGAGCGATCCCGAGTCCGAGCGCGACGAGCCCGACATAGAGCAGGAGGAGCAGGAGCGCGCCCATGAGGCCGAACTCCTCGGCCAGCATGGTGAAGATGAAATCGGTCTGCTTCTCGGGCAGGAAGTTGAGCTGGCTCTGGCTGCCCTGCAGGAACCCCTTGCCCCACACCCCGCCCGAGCCCAGCGCGATCTTCGACTGCAGGATGTGGTAGCCCGCGCCCAAGGGATCCTGCTCGGGGTCGAGGAAGGTCAGGATGCGCTTCTGCTGGTAACCTTTAAGGAACTGCCAGGCGAGCGGCACGGCGCTTAAGCCCAGGCCGGCGAGCACGCCAAGCTTCCACAGCCGCGCCCCGGCGAGGAAGAGCACCGTCGCCGCAATCAGCACGACAATGATCCCGGTGCCAAGATCGGGCTGAGCGAGCACCAGACCGGCGGGGAGCAACGTGAGCAGCCCGGGCACCGCGAACGTGCGCCAGCGCACGATCTGCTCGGAGGTCGAGCCGTGCAAGTAGCGGGCGAGCGCCAGCACGAGGGCGATCTTCATCATCTCCGAGGGCTGCAATTGCAGGAGCCCGACGTCGAGCCAGCGCGTCGCGCCCATGCCGGTCACGCCCGCGAACTCGACGAAGGCCAAGAGCGCGAGCGCGCCGCAATAGATGACGTAAGCCCAACGCAGCCAGAAGCGGATATCGACCACGGCGATCGCGAGCATCAGAAGGAAGCCCCCGCCGAAGCGCGCCATCTGGCGTAGCGCCCACGGCTCGAGGCTGCCGTTCGCCGCCGAATAGAGCAGCGCAAAGCCGATCGCGGCGATCAGGGTCGCCAGCAGCACGAAGAGCCAGTTGATGCGCGCCAGCCGAACGAACACGCTGCGTCGCTCGGATCCCGCGCGCCAAGTCGTGAGCAGCGCCATGGCCCTAGACCTCCTCGCCGAGCCCGAAGGGCGCCAGCGGACGGCGGGCGGGATCGCGAATCTGGGTTTGCCGCAACAGGTCGCGGGCGATCGGGGCCGCGATGCGGGCGCCCGAGCCGCCGTGCTCGACGAGCACGGCGCAGGCGTAGCGCGGCGCGTCCACCGGCGCGAAGGCGACGAACATGGCGTGATCGCGCTGCTCCCAGGGCAAGTCCTCGTTCTTGATCACGCCGGCGAGCCGTTCCGCCTTCGAAATGCGGCGCACCTGAGAACTCCCGGTCTTGCCCGCCATGCTCAAGCCTTGCTCCACGATGCGGGACTGGTAGGCCGTCCCGCGCGGCGAGTTGACGACCTCGGTCATGCCCTGGGCCACAAGCGCGAGCGAGGCGGGCTTGAGCCCGAGCGGCCCGGCGGCGACCTGAGGCACGGATTCGAAGGCGCCGCCGCGCACCACGCCCTTGATGAGGCGCGGCACGACCGCGATGCCGCCGTTGGCGATGCGCGCCGCCATCACGGCGAGCTGCAAGGGAGTCGAGAGCAGATAGCCCTGCCCGATGCCGATGACGAGCGTTTCGCCCTTCTGCCAGGGCTCGCCGTGCTGGGCGAGCTTCCATTCGTTGCTCGGCACGAGGCCCGAGCGCTCGCCCGGAATTTCGATCCCCGTGGGAGCGCCGAAGCCGAAGCGGCGGGCCATCGCCGCGATGTCCTCGAGGCCCGTGCGCCGGGCCACGTCGTAGAAGAACACGTCGCAGCTCTGCGCGATCGCCTCGATCAGACCGAGGCGCCCGTGCCCGCCCTTGCGCCAGCAGTGGTAGCGCCCGTTGCCGAGCTGATAGAAGCCGGGGCAATACACGGAGTGGCCGGGCGAGATGTGGCCGCCTTCGAGCGCGGCCAACGCCACCATCAGCTTGAAGGTCGAGCCGGGCGGATACTGGCCCGCCGTGGCCTTGTTGATGAGGGGCGCCCGCGGATTGGCCGTGAGCTCGCGCCACACCTCGGTGCCGATGCCGAAGTTGAATGCGTTGGGATCGAAGCCCGGCGTCGAGGCGAGCGCCAGGACATCGCCCGTGTGCACGTCGAGCACCACGGCGGCGCCGCTCTCGGACCCGAGGCGCGCGGTCACGAACTCCTGCAGAGCCACGTCGATCGAGAGCACGTAATCATCGCCGGGCCGGCCCTCGCGACGCGCCAGCTCGCGGATGATGCGCCCATAGGCGTTGACCTCGACCTCGCGCGAGCCCGCCGCGCCGCGCAACGTCTCGTCGTAGGCCTTCTCGACCCCGTTCTTGCCGATCCGGAAGCCCGGCAGCGACAGCAACGGATCGTCCGATACCTCCCCCTCCGCCACGGCCGCGACATAACCCAAGAGATGGGCGGCGCGCGGGCCGTAGGGATAGAAGCGGCTCTGACCCATGTCGATCATGACGCCGGGAAGCGTCGGCGCATGCACCTCGACGCGCGACACCTCGGTCCAGGTCAAATCCTCGCGCACCGTGATGGGCAGGAACGCCGTCGAGCGCTCGGCCTCGCGCAGCACGCGCTCGCGCTCGCCGGGATCGACGCGCAGGAGTTCACCCAGCGCATCGAGCGTCCCGGCAACGCTCGGCGTCTGCTCCGGGATCAGCACCACGCGATAGGTCTCCCGGTTCAGCGCGAGCAGGACGCCGAAGCGATCGAGGATGCGGCCGCGCGTCGGCGCCAACAACTGGTAATTGATGCGATTGTCCTCGGCCAGCGTCTGGTAGCGGTCGGACTCGATCACCTGGAGATGATAGAGGCGGCCCGCGAGCACGCCGGCGAGGCCCAGGTTAAGCCCGCCCAGCACGAGCGTGCGCCGCGTTAAGTGCCTGCTGCGGACGGGATCGGTGCGCGACATGGCCTTAAGCGGGCGCGCCCATCAGCGCCTGGACCCGCGCAAGCAGCCAGCTCACCGGCGGATAGAAGAGAATCGTCAAGACAGATTGCACGGCGAGCGGCGCCGGGGGCAGGAGCGCACCGTAGAAGGCCGAGCCCGCAAGCCACGAGAGGAGCGCCGCAGCCGCGGCCATCAGCGAGAAGCCCCACCAGGCGACGAGAAACGACTTGCCGACGAAGAAACGCCGCTGGTTCAGCACCACCACCTGCACCGCGAGCAGCACCAGGGCGCTCAGGCCCGCGGGATTCCCGCTCAAGAGATCCTGGGTCAAGCCGAGCACGAAGCTCGCGGTGTAGGGCAGTTTGTCGGGCCGGTAGATCGACCAATAGAACACGGCGATGAGGAGGAGTTGCGGCATGATCGGGCCGATGCCCGGCAGGCGCCAGGGTGCCATCATGACGAACAGCAGGAGGAGGCCCACGAGAAAAGGCAGGAGCCCCCGCAACGACTGGTCGAGCTGGCGCGTCCAACCGGTTCTCACGGCGCCGCTCCGGACAGCCCTCCGCGCCGGCCGATCGGCGCCTCGTCCGCCTCCTGGTAATCGATGACGTTGACGAACTCGAGGGTGTGCCAATCAGCGAAGGGGGCGACGAGCACGCCTTCCGGGCCGGCCTCGACCACGATTCCGACCGGCACGCCGGGCGGAAAGATGCCGCCGCGGCCGGAGGTCACGAGGCGCGCACCGCGCTCAAGCTCGGCGTCGGCGTCGAGGTAGAGGAGCCGCAAGCGATCCGTGTTGTCGCCGGAGGCGACGGCCTGCTCGCGGCTTTCTTCGACGCTCACGGGCACGCGCGAATTGAGATCGGTGAGCAGCAGCACACGCGCGCTGCGCGTGCCGGCCTCGATCACCTGCCCGACGAGCCCCGCGCCGCTCAAGACCGCCTGGCCCGGCGCGACACCGTCGCGCCGGCCTGCGTTGATCAGGAGGGTGCGCACGAAGGCGCCGCCCACATCGCCGATGACGCGCGCCGAAACCGACGTCGCGGGCGCATCGGGCACCGCATGGAGCAGGGCGCGCAGCCGTTCGTTCTCATGGCGCAAGGCGAGCGCCGCGGTCTGCCACTCCTCGAGCCGCGCGTTCTCCGCGCGCAGCGACCGATTCTCCTCGTACACGGCGAAGAAGGTCTCGATGCGCCCGCTGAGCTCCGCAATCGAGGCGGCCGGGCGCGCGGCGAAGTCGAGAATCGGCGCGGCGAGATCGGTCGCGCCCACCCGCAGGCGCGCGGTCAACCTCGGCTCGGCGCGATCGAGCACGAGGATCGTGAGCGCGGCGCCGACGAGGAGCACGACGGCAAACCGCTGAACGATGAGCTTCAGCGGCGTCGCCATGCGCGCAACTCGACGGCCGTAGGGTCTCAACTGTCAACTCCAGCCCGGCGCGCCCCGAGGCCTGCCGCCCCGCCGCCGGGGGCGCTCCGCCTCAGTAGGTCTCCTGAAGCACGTTCTTGAGCGTCTTCATCTCTTCGAGGCAGCGGCCCGTGCCCAGGACGACGCAGGTCAGCGGGTCCTCGGCGATCGAGACCGGCAGCCCCGTGGCGTGCCGCAGCACGTAATCGAGGTTGCCCAAGAGCGCCCCTCCGCCCGTGAGAACGATGCCCTTATCGACGATGTCGGCGGCGAGCTCCGGCGCGGTGTGCTCGAGCGCCACCTTGACGACCTCAACGATCGCGCCCACGGGCTCGGCCAGCGCCTCGGCGATCTGGCGCTCGGTGATCAGGATCTCGCGGGGCACGCCGTTCATGAGATCCCGCCCCTTGATCTCGATCATGGCGCCGTTGCTGTCGGCCGGCGGGCAAGCCACACCGATCTCCTTCTTGATCCGTTCGGCGCTCGACTCGCCGATCAGGAGGTTCTGGTTGCGGCGGATGTAGGCGATAATCGCCTCGTCCATCTTGTCGCCGCCCGTGCGCACCGAGCGCGAGTAGACGATGCCGCCGAGCGAGAGCACGGCCACCTCGGTCGTGCCGCCGCCGACGTCCACCACCATCGAGCCGGTGGGTTCCGTCACCGGCAGCCCCGCGCCGATCGCCGCCGCCATCGGCTCCTCGATGAGAAAGACCCGCCGGGCGCCAGCGCTCTCGGCCGATTCCTGGATGGCGCGCCGTTCGACCGGGGTCGAGCCCGAGGGCACGCAGACGATGATCTGCGGGCTCGCGAAGCTGCGCCGGTGGTGCACCTTGCGAATGAAGTGCTTGATCATCTCCTCGGCGATCTCGAAGTCGGCGATCACGCCCTCCCGCAGAGGCCGGATCGCATCGATGTTGCCGGGCGTGCGTCCCAACATCAGCTTCGCCTCCTCGCCGACGGCGAGCACCTGCTTCTTGCCCTTGATGGTGACGATGGCGACGACCGAGGGCTCATTCAGCACGATGCCCTGGCCCTTGACATAGACGAGGGTGTTGGCCGTGCCGAGATCGATCGCCATATCGGCCGACATGAAGCCCAGGAGTTTTGAGAACATCGATTGCCTCGATCCCGATCCGCCGAGCCTTGTTGGTCCGCCCCGTTCGTCCCGCTGCGCGCCGGCCTAGCCGGTGAGCGCGGCCGGCGCCGTCTTCTCGCGTTTGACCAAGAGCTTGTTGAGCGCGTTCACATAGGCCCGCGCGGACGCGACGAGCGTGTCCGTATCCGCGCCCTGGCCGTTGACCGTCCGCCCGTTTTCCTCGAGCCGCACGGTCACGGTCGCCTGGGCGTCGGTGCCCTCGGTCACCGCGTGGACCTGAAAGAGCTGGAGCCGGCCGTCGTGCGGGAAAATCGCGCGAACGGCCTTGAACGTCGCATCGACGGGCCCATCCCCGGTCGCGGTCGCCGTCTTCTCCTCGCCATCGACGATCAACCTGAGATCGGCGCGCTGCGGCCCTTCGGAGCCGCACACGACGCGCAAGCTGGCGAACTTGACGCGCTCGGAGGCGCGCCCCAGCTGCTCGTCCACAATGGCGATCAGATCCTCGTCGTAGAGATCCTTCTTCTTGTCGGCCAGGTCCTTGAAGCGCTGGAACGCGTCCTCGAGCGCGTTGTCGCCCAAGTCCTCGTAGCCGAGCTCGGCCAGCTTCTGGCGAAAGGCATGGCGCCCCGAGTGCTTGCCCATGACCAGCTTCGAGCTGATGAGGCCGACCGATTCGGGCGTCATGATCTCGTAGGTCCCCGCGTGCTTGAGCACGCCGTCCTGATGGATGCCCGATTCGTGGGCGAAGGCGTTGGCGCCCACGATCGCCTTGTTGGGCTGCACGGGGAAGCCGGTGGTGGCCGAGACGAGGCGCGAAGCCTTGGTGATCAGCTCGCTGCGTACGCCCGTGGTATAGGGCAGGAGGTCGGGGCGCGTCTTGAGCGCCATGACAATCTCCTCCAGCGCGGCGTTGCCGGCGCGCTCGCCCAAGCCGTTGACCGTGCACTCGATCTGGCGCGCGCCCACCTTGACCGCGGCGAGCGAGTTGGCCACGGCCAAGCCCAGATCGTTGTGACAATGCACCGAGATCACGGCCCGATCGATGTTGGGCACGCGCTCGAACAGCATGCGGACGAGGCCGGCGAACTCGTCGGGCAGCGCGTAGCCCACCGTGTCGGGGATGTTGATCGTGCGCGCGCCCGCCGTGATCGCCGTCTCCACCACACGGCACAGGAAGTCGCGCTCGGTGCGCGAGCCGTCCTCGCAGCTCCACTCGACATCATCCGTGAAGCGCCGGGCGTAGGCCACGCTGTCCTTGATCGCGGCCACGACCTCCTCGGGCTCCATGCGCAGCTTGAACTTCATGTGCAAGGGGCTGGTCGAGATGAAGGTGTGGATGCGGGCGCGCCGCGCGGGCTTGAGCGCCTCGGCGGCGCGGTCGATGTCCTTCCGCGCCGAGCGGGCGAGGCCGCACACGACGGACCCGCTCACCTGCTTGGCAATCGTGCGCACGGCCTCGAAATCGCCGTTGGACGCGATGGGAAAGCCGGCCTCGATGACATCGACGCCCAGGCGCTCGAGCATCTCGGCGATGCGGCGCTTCTCCTCGATGTTCATGGAGGCGCCCGGCGACTGCTCGCCGTCGCGCAAGGTGGTGTCGAAGATGATGATGCGAGTCGCTTCGGGGCTGCTGGCCATGGCCGTTACTCCGGTGTGTCTTCAGGCGCTGCTGTCCTCTCGGACGATCGATCCCCGAACGGTCGCCCGGACGAACCGGGTTACTCCGCTCGGGGGCGCCTAAGTCGCAGCCCGCGCGCGATCATCCTCTCCAGCGCGACGCGGCCCGAGGCCGTGGCCTTGATGTCATGCCGTGGCGGGGAGAGCCTGCCCCGCGGCACCGGATAAGACGCCCGCGACACCGTCTTCAGTCCTTTGAGCCCTAGCTGTTAGCTGGTTAACCTTAATAAGCAATTAATGGCGGGCCTGTAACGCCTTTAACAAATACGCTTTTCCCCGCCCGCTTCGCAACACCTTTACGCGCCCTGCCCGCATCCGAAGGCACGCGCGCAGAAAGGCCGAGCGAGCCCCGCCCCTCTGCGCCCCCCGGCGCCCGCCGGCGGTCGGAGACGCGGGGGTTGGTCAAGCCCTAGTGGTGCGAACCGAACACTTGGTACCCGCGACTGACCTCACCCTTCGAGACGGCCCTTCGGGCCTCCTCAGGGTGAGGCCCAAAATCGGCCCTCATCCTGAGGGCGAGCGCGAGCCGAGCGTCTCGAAGGATCAGGGTCATCGGGGACTCATGTGTTGAAACGAGACCACTAGTTCCTGCTCTTGTCCACCAGGCGGTTCTTCTCGATCCAGGGCATCATGGCCCGGAGCTTGGTGCCCACGTCCTCGATGGGGTGCGCCGCGGCGCGCCGGCGCATGGCCTTGAAGTTGGGCTGGCCCGCCTTGTTTTCAAGCACCCACTCGGTGGCGAAGCGCCCCGCCTGGATCTCCGAGAGGATTTGCCTCATGGTCGAGCGCGTGCGCTCGTCGATCACACGGGGGCCGCGGGTGTAATCGCCGTACTCCGCGGTGTTGGAGATCGAGTAGCGCATGTTGGCGATGCCGCCCTCGTAGATCAGGTCGACGATCAGCTTGACCTCGTGCAGGCACTCGAAATAGGCCATCT
>CAZVZP010000086.1:0-3387 GCA_964631625.1 uncultured Hyphomicrobiales bacterium
GATTGGCTGCGCACCCATTACCGCGTGTTTTACGACCGGCTTCCGCGGGGCCAACGGCGCTGGTGCGACTTCGCGAGGACGCCCGAAGGGCGGCTCGTGCTCGACGGCGGGCGTTACGACGGGGTGATCGAAGCCTACCAGAATCTTTTCGGAGCCGAGCGCGTGCACGTGATGCTGCTCGAGAGCTTGCGCGACCGCCAGGTCGAAACGCTGCATCGGCTCTGCGATTTTTTGGGAGTCGACTACGTCGCCTACGACTCCGCGGCGGCCCCGCGCAACGAGGGGCCGAGGAGCGGAGCCGTGCGCCTGGCTCGGCTGCGCGACGCGCTCGCGGTCGCTCCGCCGTTGCAGACGCTCGCTCGATCGTTCGGACGGCCCGTGCGGCATCTGATCGAGCGGGCGGCCGACAGCCGCGATCTTTTCACCGGCGATGAGCGCCGTCTGCTGGCGGCGTTCTACGCCGCGAGCAACGCGCGCACTCAGCGCCGGACCGGCCAGGACCTCGCCCGCTATGGCTATCCGCTCTGAAGAGCTCGCCGTGAGGGTCGGGTCCGAGCAGAGGGCGCCCGGGCGTTTGCTGGTCATCGTTCCCGATCGGCTCACCGAGCTCGTGGCCAAGGGCGAGGTGACCGAGCGCTACTACAACCCGGGCGAGCTGTTCGACGAGGTGCATCTCCTCTTGCTCAACGACGATGCGCCCGACCCGGCGGCGGTGCAGCCGATGGTCGGGCGCGCGCGACTCGTGCTGCACAATCTCGCACCCTTCCGCCGCATGTTCGTCATGAGCCTGGGCTGGCAGCCGTGGCTCATTCGGGGTTGGGCCGAGCGCGCCGTGGCCCTTGCGCACGCCATCCGGCCGCAGCTTATCCGCTGCCACGGTCACGGGCTTCCGGGCTTCCTCGGCAGCCGTATCAAGCGGGCGTTGTCTGTTCCCTATGTCGTCAGCCTGCACACCGATCCCACCCAGTTGCTCGGCAAACCCTTGAAGGCGCGGCTTCAGGCCCACGCATTGCGCTCGGCCTCGCGGATCGGGTTGCGCGAAGCCGACCGGGTGCTGCCGGTCTATCGCTCGCTCGTTCCCTATCTCGAACGGATCGGCGCACGGCGCATCGAGGTGGCCTACAACGTGCTCAACCCCACGGCGCTTCGGAGCAAGCCCGATTACCGTCTCCACGATCCCGTCGAGATCGTCTCGGTCGGACGCGAGATTCCCGGCAAGAACCCAGAGCATTTGATCGAGGCCGTAGCCGCGCTCGCGGGCGTTCGTCTCACGTTGATCGGCGACGGGCCGCTGCACGAACACCTGCGCCGAATCGCGCAGGAAACCGGGGCGGGCGGACGCATCTCTTTCATCCCCTCCATGCCCAACGACGAGTTGTGCCGGCGCCTTGCCGACTACGACCTATTCGCCGTGCACAACGATTACCGGGGCATTCCGAAGACCCTCCTCGAGGCTTGGCTGACCGGGCTGCCGGTGATCGCGAACCGGGCGCACGGCCACGTCCCGCCTGAGCTCGACGAGGCGATCTGCCTCCTGGTCGAGAACAGCGAGAAGGGCTATCGCGCCGGCATCGAACGGCTTCTCGCCGATCCCACTCTACGCGAACGCCTCGGACGGACCGCGCGCGCGCGGCAAGCCTGGGCGCCGGAAATTGCCGAGCGTCGCTACGTCGACATCTACCGGGCGGTGATGGAGCAGGCCGAGTGAGCCGCGCGCGCGTTCATCTGATCGCCGCGGCGCGGCCCAATTTCATGAAGGTGGCGCCGCTCTACCATGCGCTCAAGCAGACGGACTGGTGCGCGCCGGTGCTCGTCCACACCGGGCAGCACTACGACAGCAACATGTCGGGCGCGTTCCTGCGCGAGCTCGAGTTGCCGGAGCCCGACATTCATCTGGGCGTCGGCAGCGGCAGCCACGCGGAGCAGACCGCGGGCGTGATGGTGGCGTACGAGCGGGTGTGCCTTGAGGCGCCGCCCGACTGGGTGATCGTCGTGGGCGATGTGAACTCGACGCTCGCGTGCACGATCGTGGCGAAGAAGCTTTGTCTTCCCGTGGCCCACCTCGAGGCGGGCCTGCGCAGCTTCGACCGGACCATGCCCGAGGAGATCAACCGCGTGGTCACCGACGCGCTCGCCGATCTTCTGTGGACGCCCTCCGAGGACGCGGATCAGAATCTGCGCCGCGAGGGCGTGCCCGAGGCGCGCATCGAGCGCGTCGGCAACATCATGATCGATTCCTACGAGATGCTTAAGGCGAAGATCGAGTCCGCCCGCGCGGCCGCATCCTTCGGCCTTGAGCCCGGGAGCTATGGCGTGTTGACGCTGCACCGGCCGAGCAACGTCGACGACGGCGAGCGGCTCGCCCGGCTCGTCGGCCTCTTGTGCGAGGGGTGCGCGCGCCTCCCTCTCGTTTTTCCTGTCCACCCGCGCACCAAGGCGCGGCTCCAAGCGAGCGGGCTCGAAGCGGAGCTGGCGCGCGCGGGCGTGCGCCTGACCGAGCCGTTGAACTACATCCGCTTCATGAGCCTTGTGTGCGGCGCGCGCCTGGTGATCACGGATTCGGGGGGGATCCAGGAGGAGACGACGTACCTCGGTGTCCCGTGCCTCACCCTGCGCGCCACGACCGAGCGGCCGATCACGGTCAGCCGAGGGACCAACCGGCTCATCGAGCCCGAAGCGCTTCTCCCCTCGCTCGATGCGATCGAGCAGGGAGCTTGGCCCAAGGGAACCCGCCCCGAGCTCTGGGACGGCCATACGGCCGAGCGCATCGTCGCGCATCTCGAAGCGGTGGTGCGGGGTGCGGCCTTAAGCCGCGAGGAGGCGGCGCGACGACGCGCCCGCCCGGAGTCCGCACGATGACGCGGCTCGCGGCCAAGATCGGCGCGCTCGCTCGCGATCCGATGGGGCTGCGCCACACGCTCTGGGCGCGTCGTTCGCCCACCGCGCTCTTCGCGCGCTACGGCCGGCTCGCGCGCAAGGCCGGGCTCGACCGCGTCTATCTCATCCTCTCCTTCGACTGCGACACGGACGAGGACATCGCGGCCGTCGAGGACGTCCATGCGCGGGTTCTTGAACTCGGCATCCATCCGGCCTACGCGGTGCCGGGCGAGCTTTTGAAGCGGGGCGCGAGCGTCTATCGGCGCCTTTTTGAGAGCGGCGCGGAGTTCCTCAATCACGGCTACCGCGAGCACACCTATTTCGACGTCGAGCGAGGGCGCTATCGGAGCTGCTTCTTTTATGACGAGCTTGCGCCCGAGACCGTGCGCGAGGACATCCGGCAGGGCGATGCATGCTTGAGAGAGACGCTCGGCGCGGCGCCGACCGGCTTCCGCACGCCCCATTTCGGCACCTACCAGAAGCCGAGCCAGCTGCGCTTCCTGCACCGGG
>CAZVZP010000086.1:3397-11057 GCA_964631625.1 uncultured Hyphomicrobiales bacterium
GTGCTGCGCGAGCTCGGCTACCGCTTCTCGACCTCGACGGTGCCGCTCTATGGGTTTCGCTATGGCCCTCTGTTCGAGCACTTCGGCGTGCCGGAAATACCCGTCTGCGGAGGCGCGTCCTCGCCGCTCCTCATCTTCGACAGCTGGAGCCACTTCGCCGCGCCCGAGCGTGCCTCGGGGGCCGAGGATTTTGCCGCGGAAGGCCGGGCGCTCGCGGCGCGGTTCGCCGAGGCGGGCGCGGGCTTCATCAATTTCTACGCCGATCCGAGCCACATCCGCGACAGTGCGGCCTTCTTCGAGACGCTGGCCCGCTGGCGCGATGTGGCCGAGCCCGCGACCTACTCGGACATCATCGGCCGCTTCCCGCGATGACGCCGGTCATGGGCCTGTTCCGCCGCTGGGAGGCGCCCGATGCGAGTGCGCGGGGCCCCTCGAGCCGTCTCGCGCGTGCCGTCTGGTACAAGGCCAACCCGCGCGATGAGGCCTATATGCGCCGCCTGTTCGCCGAGCGCTATCCGGACGGTGTCTTCGTCTGCGCCGATCGGGAGGCCGATTGGCCGGCGCGCCTCGTCGAGGGCGCAAGCGTCGTGCTGCTCTATCCCGATGCGATCGGGCAAGGATTCGCTGGCCTCGAAGCCGTGGTTGGCGCCCGCCCCGGCCCGGCGCGCGCGCCTCGGGTGCTCAACGGCCGGGGCCGTGATTTCGCGCTCGATCGGGCAACCCGCCGCGCACTCGCGCTGCGCCAGTTTCTCGAACGAACGATGCTTATCGAGCTCGCGTTCGTTCCTTTCTTCGTCGTGCTCACGCCTCTTCTGCTGACCGTCGACGGACTCCGGGGCCGGCGATGAGGGAACGCGAAGCAGTGCGCGACTGGTGGGAGCGAAACCCGATGACCTATGGGGCCGCGCACGGCGCGGCCGCGTTCGATGACGGCGAGTATGCGCGGGGCACCCGGAGCTTTTTCGAGCGTCTCGATCAGGAGTTCTATCGCTGGAACGCGCCGCTGCACGACAAGCGCCCGTTCGGCCGGCTGTTCCCCTACGAGCTTTACGGCAAAGACGCAGAAGTCCTGGAGATTGGCTGCGGTCTGGGCACCATGGCGATGAATTGGGCGCAAGTCGGCGCCCGCCTCACCGCGGTCGACCTCAACGCCACGGCCGTGGCCTCGACCCGGCGCCGCTTCGAGCTGTTCGGCTTGACCGGCGATATCCGCGAGGCCGACGCCATCCACCTTCCGTTCGCCGGCGGACGTTTCGACTACGCCTACAGCTGGGGCGTGCTCCATCACGCGCCCGAGCTCGACCGCTCCTTGGTCGAGATGATGCGCGTGCTGAAGAGCGGCGGGGGCTTCGGCCTCATGCTTTATCACCGCCGCTCCTTCATGCATCTCTACATGACGCGCTATGTCGAGGGCTTCCTGCACTACGAGAGCCGGTTCGTGAATGCGCTCGCGCTCGCGAGCCGCTACGGCGATGCGCGGCGCGAGGAGGGCAATCCGCACACCTGGCCGGTGACGAAGCGGGAGCTACGCCGCCTGCTCGCGCCGTTCGTGCAAGACCTCGAATTCCGTGTGCTCGGCACCGACCTCGACATGATCTTCAAGTTCCTGCTGCCCGGCCTGGGCTCAAGCTTGCCGGCGTTCATCAAGAAGCCCTGGGCGCGCCGCTTCGGCTGGAGCCTGTGGGCCTCGGGCCGTAAGCGCTGAACCGATGTGCGGGATTGCCGGCGTGACCGGCCCCTTCCAACGCACCGAGGCCGAGGCGCTCGGGCGTGCCATGAACGAGACGCTCGTGCATCGCGGGCCGGACGATCACGGCCTCTGGGCTGCAGACGGCATCGCGATCGCCATGCGCCGCTTGAGCATCATCGATCTTGCGGGCGGGCATCAGCCGATGTGGTCCGGGGCGGCCGAGGGCCAAGGGCTGGGCATCGTCTTCAACGGCGCCATCTACAATTACCGGGCGCTCAAGGCCGAGCTCGAAGCCTGCGGTGAGCGCTTTCGCACGAAGTCCGATACCGAGGTGCTCCTGCGAGTGATGGCTCAGGAGGGCCTGGATGGGGTGCAGCGGCTCGAGGGGATGTTCGCCTTCGCGCTCTATGATGCCGAGGCGCGCACGCTCCACCTCGTGCGCGACCGCATGGGCATCAAGCCGCTCTACTACGCCGCGCTCGGCGATCGCTTCTATTTCGCGAGCGAGCTTAAGGCGATTCTCGCCGCGCTTCCGGCGCGCCCCGCGCTCAACCGCGCCGCGCTGCATCACTATCTGACTCTGCGCTACGTGCCGGGCCCCGAGACCATCTGGCGCGGCGTCTACAAGCTGCCGCCGGGCCATCGCCTGTCCTACCGGCTCGCCGAGCGGACGCTCTCGCTGTCCCGCTATTGGCGGTTCGATTTCCGCTCTGAAGAACCCGAGCCGGAGCGGGATTACCCCGCCGAGTTCGAGTCTTTGCTGCTCGGCGCGGTGGAGAAACGCCTGCTCGCGGCCGACGTGCCGGTGGGCCTGCTCTTGAGCGGGGGCATCGATTCGAGCGCCGTCGGCGCGGCGGCGGTCGAGCTCGGGCATCGCCGATTCCATACCTTCTCGGTCGCGTTCCGCGACGCCCCATCGTTCAGCGAGCTCGACGACGCCCGCGACGTGGCGCGGCACATCGACTCCATCCATCACGAGGTCGAGGTGGACCGGCAAGGGTTCCTCGATTTCTTGCCGCGCTTCGTGCGCTACGCGGATGAGCCGCTCGCCGATCTCACGGCCATCCCGCTTTATTACCTGGCGGCGCTGGCGCGCACGGAGGTCAAGGTCGTGCTCTCCGGCGAGGGCGCGGACGAGATGCTGGCGGGCTACGGGCTCGAGCGGCTGGCGCACGGCCTGGCGCGGCTCGAGAGGATCGAGCGCATCGTGCCGAAGCCGGCGCTCAAGCTCATCGGCTCGCTCTGGCCGGGCGCGCGCGGCGAGGCCCTGCGGCGTCTCGGGCGCTCCGGCTGGTCTGATTTCTTGCGCGATCAGGGAAGCTACATCAGCAACTGCTGGAGCGAGGCCGAGAAGGCCTCCCTCTGGCGCCGTGGCGCCGACGCGGAAGATGGCGACACGCGGCGCTTGATCGCCTCCTGGTACGACGAAAGCACCTCGCGCCATCCGCTCGATCGGCTCCAGCAGGCCTACTCGGTGTCCTGGCTCGTCGAGGATCTCTTGGCCAAGGCCGACCGCATGAGCATGGCGGCCTCCCTCGAGCTGCGCGTGCCGTTTCTCGATCACCGTCTGGTCGAATGGGCCGCGCGGCTTCCGCTCCAGTGGAAGGTGGGCGATGCGGCCGCGGGCTACCGCTCCAAGCGCATCTTGCGCGGCTTCGCCGAGAGGCGCTTGCCTCGGCGCATCCTCGAGCGCCCCAAACGGGGCTTTCCAATCCCGGTGTACGACTGGCTCAAGGACGAGCTCTCCGCGTACGCCGAGGAGCGTGTGCTGGCCGCGGGCAATCCGCTCGAGCCCTATTTCGAGCAGGCGCCGATTCGCGCCGCGCTCGATCGGGCGCGGGCCGGCGAGGCACCGGCCGCGCACAAGGTGTGGGTCCTGATCGTGCTCGCGGAGTGGCTTTCCGCATGGCGCTGACGCTTCTGTTCCTGACCCGGAGCTTTCCGCCGCACCACACCGCACGCGCGATCCAGATCGCGCGGCTCGCGAGCCATCTTGATCACCGGATTCATGTGGTCTGCTGCGCCGAGGCCTGGCGCGAAGATCGGAGCATCGCGCCCGGCATCGAGGCGCGGCTGATCGGCCTTACCCGTGTGCCCTATCCCGAGGATCGCGGCGTTCTTGCGCGGCTCGAGCGCGGGATGCAGAACCGGCTCCGGGTGCCCGATCCCTACCGGCGCTGGGCCTCCCGGGCGGCGAGGGTGATCGCCGAGCGAGCGTTGCTGCGGCCGTGCGATGCGCTCCTCACGTTCGGCGAGCCCATGTCGGATCACCTCGCGGGACTCGCGTTGAAGAAAGAACGCCCAAACCTTCCCTGGCTCGCCCATTTCAGCGACCCCTGGGCGGACAACCCGTTCCGGCCCGAAAATCCGCTGTCGCGCTTCCTCAACCGCCGCCTGGAGCGGCGCGTGATCGGGGGCGCGGATGCCCTGGTCTTCACCTCGCGCGAAACGGTCGAGCTCGTCATGGCGAAATATCCGCCGGCCTGGGGTGCCAAGGCGCATGTCGTGCCCCACGCGTTCGACCCCGCGCTCTATCCTAAGCCCGAGCCCACCGACGGCCGGTTCACGCTGCGCTATCTCGGCAATTTCTACGGCGAGCGGTTGCCGCGCTCTTTCTTTCGTGCGCTGGCGCTGATCGGCGAGCGGGAGCCGCGGCTTCTTGCCGACCTCTCGGTCGAGCTCGTGGGCCGCGGCACGGAGGTGGCCGCCGGGCTGCCGGAGCTCTCCGCGTTGCCAAAGGGCCTCGTTACGCTCCGTCCGCCGGTGTCCTATGCGGAGTCTCTCGCGCTCATGAAAGGCGCCGATCTCCTGCTCGTGATCGATGCGCCGGCAACGCGAAGCGTGTTCCTGCCGAGCAAGCTCATCGATTATATCGGCGCGGGACGGCCGATCTTCGGCGTCACGCCGCCCGGCGCGGCCGCCGAGGCGATCGAGAGCCTGGGCGGGCGCGTCGCCGCGTCCAACGATCCGCCGGCCATCGCGAGCGCGCTGCGCGAATGGGTCCACACGCTGCGCTCGGAGCCGCCGGCCCATCCCTGGGGCGATCCGCAAGTGCGCGCGCGCTACGATGCGCAAGCGGTTGGGAAAGCGATAGCGCAGATCATCGAGTCGATGCTCGCCACTCATTCGCCGGCCGATCCTGCGGCGGTCGCGCCACAAGAGGCGGCATCATCCCTTCGCAAGACGGCGGTCCATGGCTGATGACGCCGTTCGCATCGTCTACCTGCTCGGCATGGCGCGCAGCGGCTCGACCGTGCTCGACATCGCGCTGGGCAACCATCCCGAGATGCTCGCGGTGGGCGAGCTCGAGAATCTGCCGGGGGCGGGTTGGTCGAAGGGCGAGCTGTGCGCCTGCGGCTCACCCGGCGATCGCTGCGCGTTCTGGAGCGAGGTCCGGCGTGCCTGGAACGCTCGGCTCGGCCGCGACGACGTCGCCGGCTACCTCGCTTTGCAGGAGCGCTTCACGCGGCCTCGGCGCTTTCATCCCGTGCCGGCGCATCTGCGGCGCGAGGCCCACGCGCCTTCGGAGGCCTTTCGCAGCTTTGCGGACGGGACGCGCGCCCTATACGAGGCGATCGCGGATATAAGCGGACGGCGCATCATCGTCGATTCGTCCAAGTACCCGCCGCGGGCCTATGCGCTCGCGCTCATCAGGGGGCTCGATGTGCGTTTCGTTCATCTGGTGCGCGACGGCCGCGCCGTCGCCTGGTCGCTGGCCAAGGCCTACCGCAAGGACGTGGCGGCCGGAATTCCGACCGACATGGCACCGATCTCGACCCTTTGGTCGAGTCGCAGCTGGCTCAGTATCAATCGCGCCTGCGAAGATGTGCTGCGCGAGAGCGGCGCCCCTTCGCTCCGCCTGCGCTACGAAGATTTCGTGCAAACGCCGCGTGCCATGCTGGTGGGCATCGGCACGCTTCTGGATCTCGATCTGTCCGCGCTCGGCGATCGGCTCGAGCGCGGCGCGGTGCTCGATGCCGGACACGTGATCGCCGGAAACCGCGTGCGCCTCGAAGGGCCCGTTCGCCTGGCGCTCGACGAGAGCTGGCGGCGCGAGATGCCGCTGGCGCGCCGCGGCTTGTTCTGGCTCTTGGCCGGACGGCTCGCGCGGCGCTATGGCTACGCCTGGGCCTAGCGACGCCATGCACGTAGCGTTGATCACGGCGACGCTCGGCATGGGCGGGGCGGAGAAGATCGCGGCGCTCCTCGCCAATCATTGGGCCGAGCGGGGGCGGGAGGTGGCACTCTTAAGCTTCGAGCAGCCGGAGCGAGTCCCGTTTTATCCGATCGATCCCCGCGTGCGGCGGACGGCCTTGGCGGCGTTGAAGCCCTCGGCCAATGCTCTTGAGGCGATTCTCGGGAACCTGCGCCGCATCGGCGCGCTTCGGCGCACGCTGCGCGCTCTCAGGCCCGATCTCGTGCTTTCCTTCGTCGACCGCACCAACGTGATCGCGCTGCTCTCGGCCTTCGGCTTGGGCTTGCCGGTGATCGTGGCCGAGCGCACGGACCCGGCCCACGCGCCGATCGGGCCGCTGTGGCGGACGCTGCGGCGCCTAACCTATCGCCTGAGCCGGGGCATCGTCGTGCAGAGCCACGGCGCCGCCCACTACTTCATGGGCACGCTCGAAGATCGCGTCGTCATCATCCCCAATCCGGTGCCTTCGGTTGCTCCGCGCACGGGCAGCGCGAGGGGCGCACGCTCCGCCCGTCCGATCGTGGCCTCGCTCGGCCGCTTGTCGGAGGAGAAGCGCTTCGATCTCCTGATCTCGGCCTTTGCCCGCATCGCCCAGCGCCAGGCGGAATGGACGCTCGCGATTTATGGCGAGGGATCGGAGCGGGCCCGGCTCGAAGCGCTGCGCGATTCGCTCGGGCTCGGCTCTCGGGTCCTTTTGCCGGGCGCTGCCGCCGCGGGGCAGGGCGTGCCCGAAGAGGCCGAGATCTTCGTGCTCGCCTCGCGCTTCGAGGGCTTTCCCAACGCGCTGTGCGAAGCGATGGCGGTGGGGCTCCCCGTGATCGCAACCGATTGCCCGAGCGGGCCGCGCGAGATCGTCCGTCACGAGATCGACGGGCTCCTCGTCCCGAACGGCGACGAAGAGGCCTTGGCGAGCGCGCTCGAGCGCCTGATGGTCTCGCCCGAGCTGCGGGCGCGTCTGGGCGCGCGCGCACGGGAGGTCACGGAGCGGTTCGCGGTCGATCGGGTGATGGCGCGTTGGGACGTGGTGCTGAACGACGCTTCGAAGCACGCGGCGCGCAAGCCCGTGAGGGTCGAAAACGCGGGGCGGGCGCTTCGTTTCGGCTTCGGCGCCAATTGGCAGCGCTTCCTTACGCGCTTGAGCGAGGCGCGCATCGGAGAAGCGGAACGCTCGCTCACCGAGATGCTTAGGCCCACGAGCCTCGCGGGCAAGAGCTTCCTCGACATCGGCTCGGGCAGCGGCTTGTTCTCGCTCGCGGCGCGGCGCTTGGGGGCGCGCGTGCGCTCCTTCGACTTCGATCCCCAGTCCGTCGCCTGCACGGCGGAGCTCAAGCGCCGCTATTTCGAGAACGACGCGGACTGGATCGTCGAGCCGGGCTCGATTCTCGATGCGCAGTTCCTGTCTTCGCTCGGACGCTTCGACGTCGTCTATGCCTGGGGCGTGCTGCACCACACCGGGAACCTGCGCGCCGCACTTGCCGAAGCCGCCCGGCTCGTGGCGCCGGGCGGGCTCCTGTTCATCGCGATCTACAACGATGAGGGCGCCGCGAGCCGGCGCTGGCTCAAGCTCAAGCGCACCTACAACCGCCTGCCCAAGGCCTTGCGTTTTCTCGTGCTCGGTCCCGCGATCCTGCGCCTGTGGGGCCCGACCTTCGTCGTCGAGCTCCTGCAGGGCCGGCTAGGTGTAGCCTGGCGCAACTATCACAACGTGCGCGGCATGTCGCCCTGGCACGACGTCGTCGATTGGGTCGGCGGCTATCCCTTCGAGGTCGCGCTGC
>CAZVZP010000087.1:0-3263 GCA_964631625.1 uncultured Hyphomicrobiales bacterium
CCAGCGCCTCGCCCGCGGCGCGCCGCAGTGCCGGCGCCGCGGCGGGGCGCGCGAAGGCCACGACGACCTGCCATACGACATAAAGGCCCGCCAGCACGAGCCCGGGGAGGAACGCGCCCGCGAACAGATCGACCACCGAGAGCGGCTCGGGCGCGAAGTTGCCCTTCGCAAGCTCGGCCTGCATGTTCGCGCCCTGCAGCACGTCGCCCAGGAGGATGAGCACGACCGAAGGCGGAATGATCTGGCCGAGTGTGCCGGAAGCGCAGATGGTGCCGGCCGCGAGCTTGGGGTCGTAGCCCGCTCGCAGCATGGTGGGCAGGCTCAAGAGCCCCATGGTGACGACGGTGGCGCCGACGATCCCGGTCGAGGCGGCCAAAAGCGCGCCGACCAGCACCACGGAAATGCCGAGCCCGCCGCGCAAGGAACCGAACAGGAGGCCCATGCTGCGCAACAGGCTCTCGGCCAGCTTCGAGCGTGCGAGCATGACGCCCATGAAGATGAAGAGCGGCACGGCGACCAAAACTTCGTTCGTCATGATGCCGAAGTAGCGCGAGGCGAGGCTGCCCAAGAGGCGCAGATCGAAGGCATCGAGCGCCGAGCCCAGAAGCGCGAAGGCCACGGCGACGCCGCCCAACGAGAAGGCGACGGGGAAACCGCCCATGAGAACCGCGCACAACGCGGCGAACATCACGAGGCTCAAGACCTCGCCGGCCATCACAAGCGCTCTTCCTCGCGCGCGCCCGCATCCGCCGGGGCCAACGGGCGCCCGGCGAGCGCCAGCAGACTGCGCCCGGCGAGCGCCAAGCCCTGAAGCGCGATCAGGGCGCAGAAGGCGAGCAGCACGCTCTTCAGAAGAAACACGCCCGGGAGGCCCCCGGCCTTGCCCGAGGCCTCGAGCCGCGCCCAGGAATCGGCAACGTAGGGCAGGCCCACCCAGGCAACGACGGCCACCATGGGCAAGAGCAGGAAGAGCACGCCGAGGAGATCGGCCCAGGCCTTGAATCGGGGAGTCGCGTCGCGATAAACGATGTCGACCCGGACATGCTCGTCGTGCAGCAGGGTGTAGCCCGCACCCAGCATGAACACGATGCCGTGCAGCCACACGTAGGACTCCTGCATGGCGATCCAACCGAGCGCGAAGCCGTAGCGCAGCGCCACGCCCACGAACACGATGGCGACCATGAGGAGCGTGAGCCAGGCGACGGCCCGGCCGACCCGGGCGTTCAAGCCGTCTGCCAGGCGCACGAACAGGGCGATGCGATCGAGCAGCTTGCAGCCCTCCCCGCAGGCCGGCACCGTGGGGCGACCGGCCGGGCCCTTCGTCTAGCCGAGGCCGGGCGCTTTGACCAGCCTTGGGTGGGTTACGCGAATCGGTTGCGGCGCGGGAATCCGCTGGGCGCGACGCGTCCGGACTGTCCCCGTCGGCCGAGCCAGGGGCCAAGCGCCGTCTCGACCCGGCTCCTGGAGCCACTCTTCCAGCGCAAGCCTTCGGCCAGCGGAAAGACGGCGGCGTCGGACAGCCCGCCGTCGTGGTAGCGCTGCAGGATTACGCCGCGGCCCCGGGCGAGTTCGGGCAGCTCGGCGAGCGGAAAGACCAGCAGCTTCCGGTTCTCGCCCACGACCGCGACGTGATCGCCCGAGGCGCCAGTCGCGATGCGCGCCACCGCGCCTGCGCCGAGATTGAGCACCTGCTTGCCCACGCGGGTCGCGGCCACGACCTGCTCGGCCCCGACGAGGAAGCCGCGCCCATCGCTCGAGGCGACCAAGAGCTTCAGGCCGTCGCGATGCACGAGGAGCGCCGCGAGGTCCTGATCGTTCGGCAGATCGATCATCAGGCGGATGGGCTCGCCGAAACCGCGGCCCCCCGACAGGCGATCGCAGAAGAGCGTGTAGAAACGCCCGTTGGTGCCGAGCAGCAGCAGCTTGTCGGTGGTGTGGGCCGCGACGCGGAAGCGCTCCTCGTCGCCTTCCTTGTATTTGACGTCGGCCTCGGGGCCGACGTGGCCCTTGAGCACCCGAATCCAGCCTTTGGCCGAGCCCAGGACGGTGATGGGCTCGCGCTCGACGAAGGCGTCGAGCGGCACCCCCTCGGCTTTGGGCGCGCCGCCGATCTCGGTACGCCGGCGGCCGAGCGGGGTGTCGGCGCCGAAGCGTTTGCGCATCGCGGCGATCTCGTTGCCGAGCGTGCTCCACTGGCGCGCCTCGCTGCCCACGAGCGCCTTGAGCTCCCCCTGCTCCTTGACGAGCGCCCCGTGCTCGGCGCGGATCGACTTCTCCTCGAGCCGGCGCAATTGTCGAAGCCGCATGTTGAGAATGGCCTCGGCCTGGGCCTCGCTGAGCGTGAAGCGTTTGCTCAGCACGGGCTTGGGCTCGTCCGCCTCGCGGATGATCCGGATTATCGCATCGAGGTTGCGGTAGGCGATCAGGTAGCCCGCAAGAACCTCGAGCCGAAGCGCGATCGCCTCCAGGCGGTGCCGCGTGCGCCGGACCAGCACCTCCTTGCGGTGATCGAGGAAGGCGTGGAGCACCTCCTTGAGGTTCATCACGCGCGGCGTGTTCGTGGCATCGAGCACGGTCATGTTGAGGCCGATGCGCACCTCGAGGTCGGTCGCCCGGAACAGGCTCCCCATCAGGGCCTCGGGATCGATGGCCCGGCTCTTGGGTTCGAGCACGAGGCGCACATCCTCCGCCGATTCGTCGCGCACGTCGGCGAGCTGCGGCAGCTTGCGCTCGGCCATGAGCTCGGCCATGCGTTCGATCAACCGCCCCTTGGCGACCTGGTAGGGGATCTCGGTCACGACGATCTGGTATTGCCCGTGGGCGAGCTTCTCGACCGTCCAGCGGGCGCGAAGGCGCAAGTTCCCCCGGCCGCTCGCGTAGGCCTCGTGCACGGCGCTCGGCTCCTCGGCGAGCACGCCGCCGGTCGGGAAATCGGGGCCTTTGATGTAGCGCAGGAGGTCGGCGACGCTCGCCGAGCGCTGCTTGATCAGATGCTGGAGCGCCGCCGCGAGCTCGTCGAGGTTGTGGGGCGGAATGTTCGTCGCCATGCCGACGGCGATACCGGAGGCGCCGTTGGCAAGCAGATTGGGAAAGGCCGCGGGCAGCACCACGGGCTCGGTCTCACTGCCGTCGTAGGTGGCGCGGAAATCGACCGCGTTCTCATCGATGCCCTCGAGAAGCGCCAGCGCGACCTCGGTGAGCCGCGCCTCGGTGTAGCGCATGGCCGCTGGGTTGTCGCCGTCGATGTTGCCGAAGTTGCCCTG
>CAZVZP010000087.1:3273-10915 GCA_964631625.1 uncultured Hyphomicrobiales bacterium
ATAGCGCACGGCGAACTGCTGCGCCAAACGCACGAGCGCGTCGTAGACCGCTTGCTCGCCATGCGGGTGATACTTGCCGATGACGTCGCCCACGACGCGGGCGCACTTCTTGAAGCCGGAGCGTGGATCGAGCTTGAGCACGCGCATGGCGTAGAGCAGCCGGCGGTGCACCGGCTTCAAGCCGTCGCGCACGTCAGGCAGCGAGCGCGCGGTGATGGTCGAGAGCGCGTAGGCGAGATAGCGCTCGCTGAGCGCATCGGCGAATTCGACAGTCGAGGGATCCTTGCGCCGGGCGGCGGCCGTCATGGCGCCGCTATATAGCACATTGCATCGAGTCCAATCGAGCGAGGCGCTCGAGGAGTCGTTCGCGTGCCGCCGGCAGCGCGCGGTCGGCTGGTGCGAAGACGTGGCGCTTGAGGAGCGCGCCGGTGAGCGTCAGGCCATCGATCAGCTCGCGCGCCGGGATGCGCGCCGTGGCCTCGTCCTCCTTGAGCCGCGCAAGCAGGAACGACGGCAAGGGCAGGAGCTTCGCCCGATACGGCCCGGCGGCCGCGCGCGCCACCGCGCGCCCGGTGCGGGGCGAGACGAACGCCAGATCCTCGCGGTCCCCGGTGAGCGCACAAGCCGTGAGATCGAGTCCGAAACCGAGGCGGCCCAGGAGCCGGGCCTCCCAGGCGACGTAATGGGCGGGCCAGGCCTCCTCGGCGACGATGCGCTCGAGCAGGGTCTGCACGTCCTCGAACAGCCCGGCAAAGGGCAACCGCTCGGCCAACGCCCCCTGCAGCAGCGCGCACGCCGAATTGAGCCCGGCCAGGCGCAGGGGCTCGTCGAGCACTCCGCCCGCCCGGGCGCGCACCAGCTCGCACACATAGCTGCCCAGATGCTCCGGCAGGCGAGCGCGCCAGGTGGCCCACACCTCGTTGCCGGGCTCGTAGTGGCCTCGGGCCCGCCGCCCGGCGCCGCCCCGCACCAGCCCCCGGTAGAGGCCGTGCTCGCGGGTGAGCAGGGCCACGACGAGCGAGCTCTCGCCGTGCCTTTTCGCCGCCAAGACGATGCCGCTATCGGTCCAATCCATGGCCTCGGGCGTAGTTCCCCCGGCTCCCAGCCTCCGAACGGCCCGGGACCGTCTCATATTCTAAACATTTATTAACCGGTTTCGCCGAATTTCGAGAGGCTTGGCGGCACGAGCGAGGGGGGTGACGCCGGGAGGGCCAACCGGACAAATCGCGCCATGCAGGAACTCAATCTCGCGGAAGTCAGCGTCATCGCGCTCGCGCCGCAGCCGGGGCTGCGCCGCACCCTGCGGGACCTGATGCTGAGCGTGGGCCTGGTCAATTTTCACGACTTCGAAACGCTCGACCGTCTGCGCGCGGCGCTGGGCGAGCAGACGCCCGATCTCATCGTGTTGGCGCTCGACTACGAGCGCGATCCGGTGTGCGAGCTGATCCGCGACATTCGACGCGCCCGAATCGCTCAAAACCCGTATGTCGTCATCCTGACGCTGACCTGGAACGCCAACCACCTCACGGTGAACGAGGCGATCGTCGCGGGCGCGGACGACATCATCACCATGCCGCTCTCGATCGGCATGCTGCGCGATCGCATCGTCAACATGATCGAAAACCGCAAGGAGTTCGTCGTCACGGCAACCTATGTCGGGCCCGATCGGCGACCCTCCAGCCGGCAGGTCTTCGGGCTCGCGGAGGCGGGCACGACGCCCGTGCCGAACAGCCTGCGTTACAAGGCCACGGGCGACGAAAGCGCCGCGGCCATGCCCGAGGCGATCCGGGGCACCGAGCGACGGCTGGCGCAGCAGCGCATCCACCAGTTGGCGAAGCGGCTCAGCCATCTGGCCAGCGACATGAAGAAGCACGCCCTGCTTTATCCCGCCAACCCCGTGCGGCCGGAGTCAGCGGACGAGCTCGACGGTCTGCTCGCCCAGATCTCGGTCTACGCGGTATTCACCAACGCGGTCCATCTGCCGGACCTCGCCGCCTCGATGGAGCGGATGGCGGCCGAAATCCGCCAGAGCTATCGCCTCGATACGCGGGTCTTCGAGCTGCTCGAGCTGCACGGTCTCGCCATCCGCGCCGCGCTCAAGGAGGGCGGGGATGCCGCACGGCTCACTACGCGCGCCTTGAACGACACCGCGCAGTTCTTCACGCAAGGGGATCGGCCGCACCCGCACGCCCGCCGCGCCTAGGCTTCCGTCTCCTTCGGAAAAGCGAGACCAAGCGCGCGATAGCGCGCGGGGTCGTCGATCCACCCCGTGCGCACTTTGACGTGGAGCGCCAGGTGGACGCGCCGGTCGAGCAGACGTTCGAGCTCGGCCCGTGCCCGCTCCCCGATCGCCTTGATGCGCCGTCCCCCCTTGCCCAGAACGATCGGCTTGTGCGCATCGCGCAGCGCGTAGATGGTCTGCGCGATGCGCACCGATCCGTCCGCAAGCTCGCGCCATTCGTCGGTTTCGACGGCCAGGGCGTACGGGAGCTCCTCGCGCAGCTGGAGGAACAGCTGCTCGCGGGTGACCTCCGCGGCAAACAAGCGCTCGGAGATATCGCTGAGCTGATCCTCGGGATAGAGCCACGGCCCCTCGGGCAGCATCGCGGCCACCGAGCGCTCGAGCTCGTCCACCCCGTCCCCGGTCAGCGCCGAGATCATGAAGATGCGCTCGAAGGGGCAGAGCGCCGCGAGCCGCTCGGCGAGCGGCAGCAGGCGGGCGCGCTCGATCGTGTCGATCTTGTTGAGGGCGGCCACCCGCCGCCCGGGCCGTGCCGCGAGGGCCCTTGCGATGCGCTCGGTCTTATCGTCGATGCCGCGGCGAGCATCGACGATGAGGAGCACCACGTCGGCCTCCTGGGCGCCGGCCCAGGCGGCCTGCACCATCGCCCGCTCGAGCCGCCGCTTGGGCGCGAAGATTCCGGGCGTGTCGATGAGCACGAGTTGTGCCGACCCCACGCAGCGGATGGCGAGGGTGCGCGTGCGCGTCGTCTGCGCCTTCGGCGTCACGATCGCGACTTTGACACCGACGAGCCGGTTGATCAGGGTCGACTTGCCCGCATTCGGCGCACCCAGGATGGCCACCATGCCGCAGCGCCTCGGCGCCGGGGCGTGTGCGCCTTCCGCCATCACACCCTCTCCCCGATCACGGCGAGCGGGCGCCGAGCTTGGCAAGCAGGGCCTCGGCCGCGGCCTGCTCCGCCGCCCGCTTGCTCGCGCCGGTGCCTTGGGCCGCGAGCCCCGCGGCGCCGGCCTCGACGACGAAGCGCGGGGCGTGAGCCGGCCCCTCCCGCGACAGCAGCCGATAGGAGGGCAGCGCACCGAGCCGGGCCTGGGTCAGCTCCTGAAGCGCGGTCTTGGCGTCCTGGGGCGGCGTCGCCGCACCCCGGGCGAGCGGCTCCCATTCGCGCCGCACGAAGCTGGCCGCCGCCTCGAAGCCACCGTCGTAATAGAGCGCGCCGATCACCGCTTCGAGGGCGTCCGCAAGCCCGCCCGAGCGCTCGGCCCCGCCGGCGGCCCGCTCGGCGGACGCGAGACGCAGGTGGCGCCCAAGACCGATCCGGCGCGCGACGCGGGCCAGCGTGTCGCCGCGCACGAGATCGGCATGGCGCTTCGCGAGCGCGCCTTCGGCCTCCTCCGGGAAGGCCTGGAAGAGCAGGTCGGCAACGACGAGGGCGAGCACGCGGTCGCCCAGGAATTCCAATCTTTCGTAAGCGCCTCCTTCGCCGGCGACGCTCGGATGGGTCAGCGCCTCGAGCAGACGATCGGGGCGGGCAAAGCGGTACCCGAGCACCTCGGCGAGCTCGCTCGGATCCGGTGCGCTCACGGCCCCACGGTCTTGAACATGCGCTCGAAGCGCGTGGCGCCGAGCCACTTCCAGAACTCCCACGGCCGGGCGCCCCCGCTCGTCGAGTAGAACAGAATGTCGGCGCGGCCGATGAGATTCTGCGCCGGCACGAATCCCACCCCGAGCTGCTCGGCCGACACGCGGCTGTCCACCGAGTTGTCGCGGTTGTCGCCCATGGCGAAGTAGTGGCCTTCCGGGACCACATAGACGCCCGTGTCGTCCAAGAGGCCGTGGGGATCGCGATCGAGCACGCGGTAGCGGCGCCCGCTCGGCAGAGTCTCCTCGTACTGCGGAACGCGGCGTTCGCGGCCGAAGTAGTCGGTCTCGACAAAGTCGTCCACGCGCTCGCGCGCCACCGGCTCGTCGTTGATATGGAGCACGCCGCCCTTGACCTGAATGCGATCGCCGGGCAACCCGACGATGCGCTTGATGTAATCGGTCTTATCGTCGGCCGGCAAACGGAACACCGCGACGTCGCCCCGCTCGGGTTCGCCGCCGAAGATCCGCCCCTCGAACGGCGGAAAGCTGAAGGGAAAGGAGTAGCGGCTGTAGCCGTAGCTGAATTTCGCGACGAAGAGGTAATCGCCCTCGAGCAGCGTCGGCACCATCGAGCTCGAGGGGATGTTGAACGGCTCGTAAGCGAAGGTGCGCACGAGGACGGCGACCGCGACCGCGTAGAGGATGGTCTTGAGGGTCTCCCACCACCCCCCGCGCCTGCGCTTAGCCTCGGCCATCGGGGGTTCCTATGGCGCGAGCGAGCGAAGGGCGGAGATGATGACGATGGCCTGGGCGAGCGGCGGATCGTCCGTCATCGTGAGGTCGATCTGGGCGGTCATGCCGCTCGGGGTGATGGCCGCAAGCCGACGCGCCGCGCCACCGCTGAGCTCGCAGGTCGGCTTGCCCGAGGCCAGGTTGACCACGCCGATGTCGCGCCAGAACACGCCCGCGCGGATGCCCGTGCCGAGGGCCTTGGCGCACGCCTCCTTGGCGGCGAAGCGCCGGGCGTAGCTCGCCGCGCGATCGCCACGCCGGTCCGAGCGGCCGCGCTCGGTGCCGGTGAAAACGCGCTGCGTGAAGCGCTCGCCGAAGCGCTCGAGCGCGCGGTCGATACGTCGAATGTCCGTGATATCGCTGCCGAGGCCGATGATCATCGCCCACCGTTTGAGCCGCGATCCGGCGCGGAGCGCGCCGCATCCATGAGGGCGCGCATGCGGCGGATGCTCGCCTCGAAGCCCACGAACACGGCTTCGCCCACGAGGTAATGGCCGATGTTGAGCTCGACGATCTCGGGGATGCGGGCGACCGCGCCCACCGTGTCGTAGGTGAGCCCGTGGCCCGCGTGGCACTCGACGCCGAGCTCGCTCGCCCGCTTTGCCGCGCGCTCGAGGCGGGCCAACTCGGCCGACCGCCGAGGCCCGGGCGGGGCCTCGCAGTAGGCGCCGGTATGAAGCTCGACCGCGGGTGCGCCCAACGCCTTGGCCGCCTCGAGCTGACGCGGCTCGGGGTCGATGAAGAGGGAGACTCGGCAGCCCGCGCGCGTCAGCGGGCCCACATAGTCGGCGAGGTGGGCGCGTTGGGCGATGACATCGAGCCCCCCTTCCGTGGTGATCTCCTGGCGCCGCTCGGGCACGAGACACACGGCGAAGGGAGCGTGGGCAAGGGCGATGGCGTGCATCTCCGGGGTCGCCGCCATCTCGAGGTTGACCGGCAAACCGCCGTCGGAGAGCAGCCGTGGCAGATCCGCGTCGCGGATGTGCCGGCGGTCTTCGCGCAGGTGGCAGACGATGCTGTCGGCGCCCGCGGCCTTGGCGATCTTGGCCGCGCGCACCGGATCGGGATGGGCGCCCCCGCGCGCGTTGCGCAGCGTTGCCACGTGATCGACGTTGATGCCCAGCCGCAATCGTTCGCTCATCCTCGCGCGCTCCATGTCTCGCCTTCAGCGGCTTCGCCGGGCGCATCGGGGTCCGGAATATCGAGCGGCGCGTCGGCGGCGAGCGGCGAGCGGCTTGTCTCGCCCAGGATGGGCGGCTCGCCGGGGGCCAAGAGCGAGCGGCCGCTGAACGGTGCCTCGGCGCCGAGCGATTGCCGCTTGTGCAGCCGGAGCTGCTGGCGGTGCCGCTGGTAATTCGCGATGACCTGGCGCAGGGGCAGGAAGCACAGCAGCCAGACGAACACCGCCGCCGGCGCACCTCCGACCGACATCGGCAAGAGCACGGTCACCGGCTCGCGGAAGATGTACTCCATGGTGAGCCGCTCGGGCAACTCGCTGACCGCCTCCTGGCCCAGGATGTGCCGGCCCAGCCAATAGATGCCGGCCCAGATGAAGGGGAAGGTCCAGGGATTGCCGACCACGGTGCCGAGCGCGGCCGCCAGCACGTTGCCGCGTATGAGCCAGGCGATCACCCCGCCCAGAATGAAGTGGAAGCCGATGAAGGGGGTGAAGGAGACCGCGGCGCCGGCGAAGCCGCAGGCGATCGAATAGGGCGTGCCGGGCAGCCGCTTGAGTCGGTAGCCCCAATAGGACCACGCGCGGCGCCAGCCCATGCGGGGCCAGACGAACTCGACAGTGCGTCGAGCAAGCGTCCTGCGCGTGCGTCGCCTGAACATGTGGCCTCACTCCGACGGCTCCCGCGGGCCCGCCTCGATCGCCGCGCTACCGCGGCCGGCGCCCCCGTCGATGCCGGCCGCCACTATAGGGGGAATTTTCCGCAAGAGTCCAATGACTCAAGGGCTTGGCCGGATACGCCCGAGTGCTCTCGAGCGCTTTCGGGCGGCGTGAAAACACGCCAGATTGTCTTGAGCCCGCTGTGGACCCCACCCCAGCCCTCCCTCGCAAGAGGGAGGAGGCCGTTTCCACTTGAGCGGAATATGCTCTAGCCGCGGGCGCGCTCGACCGAGGAGATCGCCGGCACGGCGCGCAGCGCGGCCACGATGTTGGTCAGGTGCTTGACGTCCTCGACCTCGACGTCGAGCACCATCTCGAAGAAATCGGGCGAGCGGTTCGTGATCTTGAGATTGCTGATGTTGCCGAGGTGGCGGCCGATTACGGTCGAGACCTTGCCCAGGCTGCCCGGCTCGTTCGCGAGCGTGACGTGCAGCCGACCGACGAAGGCGCCGGGCGCCTCGGACGTCTGCTGCCAGGAGACATCGAGCCAGTTTTCGGGCACGTCCTGGAAGCTCTCGAGGGTTTCGCAGTCGATCGTGTGGATCGTGACGCCCTTGCCCGTCGTCAGGATGCCGACGATGCGGTCTCCGGGCAACGGATGGCAGCACTCGGCGAAATGGACCGCCATGCCGGGGATCAGCCCCTTGATCGGCACGGCGCCCGAGTCGTGCTCCTTCTTCGTGCGCCGGCGCACGAGCGGCAGCACGTTGCCCACGACCTCGCGCAGCCGCGCATAGGGAAAGATCGTATCGATGAGCTGCCGCCCCGGGAGGCGCCCCTCGCCCAGCTTGAGATAGAGCTCGTCCCGCGACCTGAGCTTGAACTTGCCGAGCGAGTCCTCGAGCAGCTTTTCGCTGAAATCGTGCTCCGCTTCGCGGAACACCTTCTCGGCGATGCTGCGGCCGAGGCTGATGTACTCGCTGCGTTCCTGGCTCCGCACGAAGCGGCGCAACCGCGTGCGCGCCTTGCCCGTGACCACGAACTTCTCCCAGGTGGGCGAGGGCGCCGCCACCTTGGAGCGGATGATCTCGACCTGATCGCCGTTCTGCAGCTCGGTCCACACGGGCGCGAGCCGGCCGTTGATCTTGGCGCCCACGCAGGTGTCGCCGACCTCCGAATGCACGGCGTAG
>CAZVZP010000088.1:0-10592 GCA_964631625.1 uncultured Hyphomicrobiales bacterium
ATGTTGAGGCGTTGAATGTCTTAGGCGGCATGCCGCCGCGTTCTGCTCATCCGCGTGCCGCAGCAGGTCCCCCGAAGCATTTGCCTTCCGCATTCTTCGCATTCGGCGCCTCTCGGTCCAATGACATCTCTTCAACAGAGCGTGATGGCATTCCTGGCGGCGCCGCGCCCACGGTGCCACACTGGGCCGGTTCGCGCGCGCCGGCCAAGAGGTGGCGCGCGCAAGGCGGGCGATCGAGCGGAGATGCGCCGCCGTCGTCGGGGGGAGGAGCCATGGGTCGCACGAGCTTCCCAAAGGGTCATGGGCGCTGGCCCATCGCCGCACGCTACAGCCAGGGCGTGCGCGCGGGGCCTTTGATCTTCGTGGGCGGCCAGGGCGATCTCGACGCCGAAGGGCGGGTGCGCCACGCCGGCGATCTTGCGGCGCAGAGCGGGGCGAGCGTGCGCGCGCTCGGGGCGGTGCTCGAGGATCTCGGTGCCGGGCTGTCGGATCTCGTCAATCTCGTTGCCTTCTACGTGCCCGAGCCCGGTGCCCCCGAGCCGGGTGCCCCCGAGGGGGCGATGCTGCGCCATCTGCGCCGCGCGCTGGGCGAGGAGCCGATGCCCACGGTGAGCGCGATCCCCGTGCCCTATCTGTCTCTGCCCGGCCTGCGTGTGCTGATCGAAGGGATCGCGATGAGAAGCGAAGGCGGCGCGGTGCGGGCACGCCGCAGCGCCGCGCCCGCCGGCCACTGGCGGTGGCCCGAAGGCGGCGGCTTCGCGCAGGGCGTGCGCTCGGGCGAGATGATCTTCGTCAGCGGCCAGATGGCGCTCGATGGCACGGGCCAGGTGATCGGGCCGGACGACATCGTGCGCCAGTCCGAAATCGTGATGGAGAACCTGGCGGCCGTGCTTGCCGAGCTCGGGGCGACGCTCAAGGATGCGGTGCGCTTCAACATCTTCTACCGCGGCACCGGCACGACGAAGGATTGGGAGGTCGCGGCGCGCGTGCGCGCCCGCTACTTCGAGGAGCCCGGGCCCTGCGCGACCGGCATCCCGGTCCCCCGCTTCGACCGGGAGGGCCTGGCGATTGCGATGTGGGTGTGGGCGATGGTGGCGGAGGACGGCCGGCCGATCCCGCGCCAGCACGTGTGGCCGGAAGGAAGCTGGGACTGGTCTTTCCATCTCCCCTATAAGCACGGGCTCAAGTGCCGCGACCTCGTGTTCGTGGGCGGCCAGGTGCCGCTCGATGCCAAGAGCCAGACGCTCGCCAAGCACGACGGCATTGCGCAGACCCACATCGCCATGGGTTACCTTTCGCGCGTGCTCCACGCCCTTGGGCTCGGGCTCGATGACATCGTGAAGATCAACGGCTACCACGGCGATGACAGCGGAGAGGCGGGGCTCGTCCGCAACCTCGCCGTGCGCCAGCAGTTCTTTGGCGCCCCGGGGCCGGTGACGACGGAGACGCCGCTGCCCTTCCTCGCCATCGACGACATGCGGGTCGAGATCGAGGCGGTGGCGGCCGTGCGCGCCGGCGGACGCTAAAGTGTATTCCGCTAGAGTGGAAACGGCCCCTTCCCCCTATCTCCCTCCCGCAAAGGGAGGGGGATTAAGGAAAGCAGCCCTCTCCCCGCTTGCGGGGAAGGGTTGGGGTGGGGAGGACGTCGCCCATGCGCTCTCGATGACTGCCCCCTTCCCCCTT
This sequence comes from uncultured Hyphomicrobiales bacterium, assembly GCA_964631625.1. Taxonomy (GTDB): domain Bacteria; phylum Pseudomonadota; class Alphaproteobacteria; order UBA828; family JAPUJA01; genus CAZVZP01. The sequence continues at coordinate 1,684 of CAZVZP010000088.1, forward strand.
GCGGGGAAGGGTTGGGGGCGCGCCGGGAGGCTCAAGGCCATCTTGCGTGAGTCCACTCCGCCAGAAATCGGCTTGATGAGGAGATTAGCCCATGCCCGAGCGGATCGCCGAACGCTGGTTCGAACGACGGAAGATCGACGATGACATCACGCTGCTCACTGAGCCCTACGCCGACCCGCTCGTGCGCTGCAACATCTGGCATGTGCGAGGGCGCGAGCGCGATCTGCTCGTGGACTCGGGCCTTGGCCTCGTGAGCCTGAAGGCGGCCGCGCGCGATCTGTTCGAGAAACCCGTGCTCGCCTTCGCGACCCACAGCCACATGGATCACGTGGGCAGCCTGGGCGAGTTCGAGACGCGGATCATTCACCGGCTCGAGGCGCACATTCTGCCGCGCCCCGAGTCGTGGATCGCGCTCCACGCCGACGGCTTTCCCGAGAGCGTGCGCCGCCAACTCGCCGAGATCGGCTATCCGATCTCGGGCGCCCTCATCACGGCGCTGCCCTACGCGGGGTTCGATGCCCGCCGCTATCGCACGCCGGCCTGCGAGGCCACGCGGCTGGTCGAGGAGGGCGACGTGGTGGAGCTCGGCGACCGGGTCTTCGAGGTCTTGCACCTGCCCGGCCATTCGCCGGGCAGCGCCGCCCTGTGGGAGCACGGATCGGGGATTCTGTTCGCGGGCGATGCGCTCTACGACGGCCCGCTCTTGGACGAGATTCCAGGCGCCGACGTGGCAAGCTACATCCGCACGACGGAGCGGCTGCGCGCGCTGCCGGTGCGCGTCGTGCATGCGGGCCATGAGCCGAGTTTCGGGCGCGAGCGCCTGATCGAGCTCGTCGATGGCTATCTCGAGCGGCGTGCCCCTCAAAGGCTTCGAGCGCTGCGGCGTGCCCCGGCCTGAGCGGCGGCCTTCGTCTTAAGCCGCGTGGGCGGCGCTCGTTCCGGTCGCCTTCTCGATGAGCGAGCGCCCGGCCTCCTTGGCGTCTGCGACCGCGTTGGGATCGCGTGCCACATGGGCGGTCACGATCGCGCCCTCCATGAGCAGGTTGAGCTTGCGCGCGAGCCCGGCCGGATCGGGCGCGCCGGCGGCGGTGCACAGGCCCTCGATGTAGCGCGTGGTCAAACGCTTGTTCTCGGCGCAGAGCCGCTGAATCGGGTGGTCGGGGTGGCTGTATTCGGCCGAGGCGTTGATGAAGTAGCAGCCGTTGAACTCGGGCCGCTCGATGAACCCGCCCAAGACGTCGAACATCGCCAGCAGCCGGCCAACCGGGGTCTGGGCGCGGCGCTCGGTCTCGCGCTCGAACTCGAGGCGCGACATTTCGTCGAGCCGGCGCAGCGCGGCAAGAATCAGGTCTTCTTTGGAACGGAAGTGCTTGTAGAGCGTCATCTTGGCCACGCCGCACTCGGCCAAGAGCTTGTCGATGCCGGTGGCGTGGAAGCCGTCGCGGTAGAAGAGCTTGACCGCGGTCTCGATGAGTTCTTCGCGTTTGCTCTGGGCCATGGGCGTTGCTCTGCTGCTCTAGCTTCTTAATGTCAGTTGTGGACAGACCTTTCTACCCTTCAGTCCCTAAAATTTAGGTAACAGACCTAAGCGTTTAAAGGGTCGAAATCAAACCCAGCGCATTTTATAGCAGTTATTCAAATCTCTGTGAAGTGGCTCAGGAGACCGTCCTGGCCGCAAATTTGGGGGTTGACAGGACAGACTAGTCTGTATATTTCACCCCGTGACCTGGGCGCTCGGCCTAGAGCCGCTCCGATCCAGGGACGTGACCCCAACCTCGCCCGCCGCTTCCCCCGGCGGGCACCGATTGAAAGGAGTTTTGCCATGATCCGTACCCTTGCCGCCCTGTTTGGGCCCTTGAGCTTGATGGCCGTCACGGCTGGCGCGATTTCCCTCGCCGGCGACGCCTTCTCCCGCGGTTACGCCCCCGAGGCCGAGCGTTCCTCGCTCGCCAGCGCCGAGGCCGGCGTGGACCTCAACCGGGGCTACAACCCCCAAGACCTCAACCGGGGCTACGACCCGAGAGAGATTTTCCGCGGCTATAGCCCGCGCGAGCTCGAGCGTTGGCAGCCTGGGCAGATCGCCCAGAAGGCCGGCTTCTAGGCCCGTGCTTTCCTTGCTTCGCTTAAGACGGCGGAACCGAGACGCGCCCCTCCGCGCTCCCCCCGCGCCGCGTCCCGGTCCGTCGCTCTTGAACGAAGCAAACCTGCGGCTGCGGGAGCCCCCGAACGGGCTCCCGCAGCTTTTTTCTAAGAGCAAGCTGGATTGCGATACGCGGCCGGCCGCGCCGAGCCGCCGCCCCGAGCCTCCTCAGGCGGGCCACGCTTCGAGCACGCAGTGCTCGGCCCCGCTCCCCCGACAGGCGGTCTCGGCGCCTAGAATCCGCCCTCTTTGGCCGCCCTCTTCGCGCGCCCATTCGAGCGCGCCGGCGGGCCAGCCCGCGAACATGTAGCACGCGCCGTCGGTAGAGGGGTCTGCGCCCGGCTCGAGCACGAACACCGAGTGGTCGATGCGGATGCGGGCACGCGCCGCCTCCTCATCGACCTCGAGCACGGCGAACTGGCCCCAGCCCCGCTGCGACAGCCGCCGCAGGTAGAGATGGAAGACGTCGAGGCCCCCCAGTCCCCGGTGCGGGGCGGTCTTGGCGCACCACTGGTAGGCCGACTCGTGCCCGGCCTGGAACAGAATCTCGGCGTAGCGCTCGCGCCCGAGCGCCTGTTCGACGGCCCGGTGGTTGTTGACGAAGAAGTGCCGGGGCAAATAGATCATGGGCAGCCCGTCGCTCGTCCACACGCCGGTCTTCGGATCGACGTCGATCGGCACCTGCGGTGCGCCCACCTGCGGTGCGCCCATGACCCTCTCTTTCCTCGTTGTTCTATTCGTCCGGGCGGCCGTCACCCTGGCTGCACGGCTCGGGTGGATCGGCAGGGCCTTCGGTAGGCGTCGATCCTAGCCCGCTCTCTCGAGCTCGCCCGCGACCTCATCGAGCCCGGCGCGGAAACGCCGGAACATCTCGGCGATCTCGGCCTCGGTGATGATCAGCGGCGGGGCGAAGGCGAACGAGTCGCCGCCCGTGCAGGCGCGCACGATGAGGCCGCGCTTCTGGCAGGCAAGCCGCACCCGCTCCTTGACCTTGAGGTCGGGCGGGAACGGCGCCTTGCTCGCCTTGTCGGCCACGATTTCGACGGCACCCATGAGGCCGACGCCGCGCACCTCGCCCACGAGCGGGTGGTCGAGGAAGCGCCGCAAGCCATCGGCGAAGGCGGGCGAGACGCGCCGCACGGGGCCCACGATGTCGCGCTCCTCCATGAGTTCGAGCGTGCGCAGAGCCACCGCGGCCGCCACCGGATGGCCCGCGGTCGTGAAGCCGTGGGCGAAGAAGCCGAGCTTAGCGCTCTCGGCCACCAGAGCCTGATAGATCGCATCGGAGATGAGCACGGCCGCGATCGGCTGATAGGCCGAGGACAGCGCCTTGGCCACGGTCACGGCGTCGGGGTGGATGCCGAAGCTCTCGCAAGCGAACATCGTGCCGGTGCGGCCGAAGCCGGTGATCACCTCGTCCGCCACCATGAGCACATCGTGCGCCTTGAGCACGGCCTCGATCTTCGCGAAGTAGCCGCGCGGCGGCACGATGACGCCCCCGGCCCCCATCACCGGCTCGGCCACGAAGGCCGCGACGGTCTCCGCCCCTTCGCGCCGGATCAGCGCATCGAGGCTCTCCGCCAAGCGGGTGGCGAAGTCCTCCTCGCTCTCGCCGGGCTTGGCGCGCCGGTAGTGGTGGGGCAGGTCGGTCTTGAGGAAGCCGGGGAGCGGCAGATCGAAATCGGCGTGCATGACGGGGATGCCGGTCAGGCTTGACGCCGCGACGGTCAGTCCGTGGAAGCCGTTCTCGCGCGAGATGATCTTCTTCTTCTTCGGCCGGCCCTTCGCGTTGTTGTAGTACCAGATGAGCTTGATCAGCGTGTCGTTCGCCTCCGAGCCGGAGTTGCACACGAAGGCATGGGAGACGGAGGGGGGCGCGAGCGCGCACAGCTTTTCGGCGAGCTCGGCGAGCGGAGGCACCGTCTTGTCCACGAAGCTGTGGTAGTAGGGGAGCTTGCGGAATTGCTCGATCGCGGCATCGATCAGCGCGCCTTCGCTGAAGCCCAGCGAGGCGCACCACATGCCGGCGCAGCCCTCGATGTACTCCTTGCCCTGATCGTCGATGATGTAGATGCCGCGGCCGGCAACGATCGGGATCGGCGGCTGCGTCTTGAGCCCCGCGAGGTTGGTGAAGGCGTGCACGACGTGCTGAACGTCGCGCTGGGCCAAGGTGAGGTTCGAGCGGGTCACGAGGCGGCCCTCCGGGACAGCGGCTCGTCCTTGAGCCTCTTCAAGCACTTGAGCGCCGTCTCGCCGAGCCGGTCGATGACGGCCTCGTCCATCGGCGTCGACAGGCAGCATAAGCCCAGGACCGAAAGATAGAGGCCCTCGCTCAGCATCAGGCGGAAGAAGCCATCGGCGAGCTTCGCCGCGGCATCCGCGTGGGCGCGGTAAGTGTTGCGGTAATTGCCCAGGGGCTCGTTCGAGAAATGGGGTAGGAAGAGCGAGCCTTCGCCCGTGACGTGGCCCGGCATTCCGGAAAGCGTGAAGGCCTCGTTCATGGCCGCCCGCGCCTTGGCGCCGAGTGCGTTCAGTCGCGCAAGCGCGGGCTCGTCCAGAAGCCGCATGGCGGCGAGACCGGCCGCCATCGTGAGCGGATTGGCGGTGAAGGTCCCCGAGTGCGGGCACAGCGGCTTGCCCTTGCTCGCATCGAACACCTGCATGAACTCGGCCTTGCCCGCGATCGCGCCCACCGGCAGGCCGCCGCCGATGATCTTGCCGAGCGTCGTCAGATCTGGATCGAAGCCGTAGAGAGCCTGCGCCCCTCCGTAGTCGAGGCGGTAGGTCACCACCTCATCGCAGATCAGCACCGCCCGGTGCGCGCGGGTGAACTCGCGCAAGAGCCTTCGGAACTCGAGGCTCGCGGGCACGCCGCCGCAGCGGGTGGGAACGAGATCGACGATGACGCCCGCAAGCTCCCGCGCATGAGCTTCCAGGATGCGCCGGCTCGTCTCGACGTCGTTGAAGGGGATGATGACCGTGTCTTTCAGCATGCCGGCCGGCGCGCCGGCGGCGAAGCCCACGGCACGCGGCGCATCGGTGCCCCAGTTCTGCGGGTCCGAATCGAGGCTCGCCTCGGCGTAGTCGTAGGAGCCGTGATAGACGCCCTCGCATTTCGCGATCTTGGGCCGGCCCGTATAGGCGCGCGCGGCCTTGATCGCGTTCATCACCGCCTCGGTGCCCGAGTTCGTGAAGCGCATGCGCTCGAGCGAGGGCGTGCGCTGGGCGAACAGCTCGGCCAGCTCGATCTCGAGCTCGGTCGGCAGCGTGAAACAGATGGCGCGCTCCGCCTGGCGCCGGATTGCCGCCACGATCTCCGGATGGGAATGCCCGTGAATCTGCACCGTGTAGTTGTTGACGAAGTCGAGGTAGGTGTTGCCGTCGACGTCCGTCACCGTGTAGCCCGAGGCCTTCGCGGCGTAGATCGGATAGGGCGGGAAGAAGGTCATCACCCGGGTCGAGCCGCCGGGCATGACCTGAAGCGCGCGCTCGAACAGCTTGGCCGAGCGCGAGCCGAAGTCGGGATAAGTCGCCATGCTCTGCTCCTTTGCGGCCGCAATCGGCCGTTGCCCGGCTCGTTCCGAGGGAGGCGCGCGCGCCGGCGGCCCTAGCCGCCCCGGGTGATGTGCCCCTGCAGGCCCCGCCGGTCGCGGTAATCGATCCAGGCGACATAAAGCTGCAGCCACCAGGGCTTGCCGTTGTAGAACGGCCAGGTCGGAAAGCCGATGTTCCAGAAGGCGCTCTCGCCTTCCTTGCGCCCCAAGAGGCGGTTGCCCACGGTTTTGCCGAAATAGGTCCCGAGCGGCAACCCGGAGCCGCAGAAGCCGGTCGCAAAATAGACACCGTCGTGGGTCTGGCCCATATGCGGCAGCTTGTCGAACGAGAAGCCCATGACGCCCTTCCAGACGTGGCTGAGCGTGACACCCTTGAGCTGCGGGAAGACTTCGCCGGTCAGGATGCCGTAGAGCTTTTGCGCCGTGATCTTGATCTCGCCGTCGTCGCGCCCGGTGCGTGCCCCGAAGATCAGCCGCTTATCGTCGGGAGTCGGGCGGCACCAGTAAATGTTCTCCTTCGAATCGAGCATGGCGCGGCCCTTGGGCGTCACCGAACGCATGAGCTCGATCGGCATCTCCGCGGTGCAAATCTGATAGGCCGGCACCGGCACGATGCGCCGGCGCACCCAGGGCACCGCGGACCACACGTCGGGCGTATAGCCGTTCGTGCAGATCACCACGTCGCGCGCCTCGATTGCGCCTCGCGCGGTCGTCACCGTGTAGCCCTTGCGCTCGGGCCGGACGTCCACGACCGGCGTGTGGCCGTAAAGGCTCGCGCCCGCGCGCCGCGCCGCATCGATCAGCCCCTGGTGGTACTTGCCCGGGTGGAGCGTGCCGTGCTCGATCAAGATCATGCCGCCGTGCCAAAAATCGGTGCCGACTTCGCTGCGTTGCTCCGACTTCGGGCACATCTCGAACTTGAAGGGCACGCGCTTGGCGATGTACTCGGCGTTGCGCGCGAGGTTCTCGTAGTGTGCGGGCGCGCAGGCGCCGGTGAAGCGGCCGCGCCAGAGTTTCCCCACCTCCATCTGCTCGTGCTCGATGCGCTCCAAGAGGACACGCTGGGCATCGCCCGATTCGCTCCACATGCGCTTGGCGCGCTCTTCGCCGAATTTCTTTTCCAGCCGCTGATAGGAAAAATGCATGAAGCGGCCGATGTAACCGGCGAGCCGCGTGCTCGCGCCGTATCCCAGGGCCTGCTGTTCCAAGACGACGGTCGAGCGCGCGGCGCGCGCGGTCTCGATCGCGCAGTTGAGCCCGGCGAAGCCGGAGCCGATGACCACCACGTCCGCCGAAGAGGGCAGCGGCTCTTCGGCCTCGTTGCGCCGCGGCACCGCCTCCCACCAGTAGGGCTCCTCCTTGAACCCGGGGGCGAAGATCTCCGTGGCCATGGCCTTGCCCTCGAGGCGGCGCTCTAGCTCAGCTCGATCCAGGTGCTCTTGAGCTCGCAGTACTTGTCGAGCGCGTGGAGCGACTTGTCGCGCCCGAAGCCCGACTGCTTGTAGCCGCCGAAGGGCACCGACATGTCGCCCTGGTCGAAGGTGTTGATGTAGACGAAGCCGGCGCGCAGCTCCTTGGCCGCCCGGTGGGCGAGCGTGATGTCGCGCGTCCAGATGCCGGCGGCCAAGCCATAGGGCGTGTCGTTCGCGATCCGGATCGCGTCTTCGGCGCCCTGGCAGCCGATCACCGACAGGACGGGTCCGAAGATTTCCTCGCGGGCGATCTTCATTTTGTTGTCCACCTTGTCGAACAGGGTGGGCGGCACATAGAAGCCGCCGGTCTCGGCCTTCACGCGCTTACCGCCGATCACGAGCTTGGCACCTTCCTTATGGCCGCTCTCGATGTAGCCCAAGATCGTGTTCATCTGCTTCTCGTCCACGATCGCGCCCATCTCGGTCTCGGGCTTCAAGGGGTCGTCGGGCTGATACTTCGCGCTCTCGGCCACGATCTTCTCGATGAGGGAGTCCTTGATCCCCTCCTCGACGATGAGCCGCGAGCCTGCGTTGCACACCTCGCCCTGGTTGAAGTAGATCGCGGCGGCCGCGACCTTCGCCGCCTTCTCGAGGTTGGGGCAGTCGGCGAGCACGATGTGCGGGCTCTTGCCTCCGCACTCGAGCGAGACGCGCTTCATGTTCGACTGCCCGGCGTACTGCAGGAACAGCTTGCCGATCTCGCTCGAGCCCGTAAACGTGATGCAATCGACGTCCATGTGGAGCCCGAGCGCCCGCCCCGCGGTCTCGCCCAAGCCTGGCACCACGTTGAACACGCCCTCGGGGATCCCGGCCTCGAGCGAGAGCTCGGCCGCGCGCAGCGCGGTTAAGGGCGACTGCTCGGCGGGCTTTAGGATGAAGCTGTTGCCGACCGCGAGCGCGGGCGCCGCCTTCCAGCCGTAGGCGAGATAGAGCGGGAAGTTCCAAGGCATCACCGCGGCGACGACGCCCATGGGCTCGCGCGTGATCAGGGCCAGGGCATCGGTGCGGGTGGGTGCCACCTCGTCGTAGATCTTGTCGATCGCCTCGCCGTACCAGCGTAAGCTCTTGACCGCGCCCGGAATGTCGGAGGAGAGGCTGTACTTGATGGGCTTGCCCATATCGAGGGTCTCGAGGAGGGCCAGCTCCTCCGCGTGCTTCTCGATCAGGTCGGCGAACTTGAGGAGGCGGGTTTTCCGGTCCTTGGCCGCCATCTTGCGCCAATGACCCTTCTCGAAGGCCGCGCGCGCGGCCTTGACCGCCCGCTCGACGTCCGCCTCATCGCACGCCGCGACCTTGGCGATGACTTGGCCTGAGCGGGGGCTGATGCAATCGAAGGTCTTCCCTGAGAGGGCGTCCACGTATTGGCCGCCGATGAAGGCCCGGCCCTCGAATTTGAGGCTCTCGGCGCGCGCCTTCCATTGGTCGAACGCGAGCATCGTGGTCATGGGCGGATCTCCCCTACAACAGGCGTCGGGCACAGCCCTTTCGGGCGCCCTTTTTCGTGCCGTAGGCTTAGCGCAAAGGGGCCCGTAAGCCGAGTCAATTGTTGCCCGCAACCCCAGGACTTTAGTGGGCATCGCAAACGCTCTCCGAAGGAGCGCCACGGCACCGGGGCCGGGCCTAAGCCGGAGCGCCGGCGGCCCTAATAATCGGCGCCGCAGCGCGCATAGAGCTCGTCGAAGCGCCGGCGCGCGAGCTTCAAGAAGCCCGCGTAGCCTCCTTCCTCCTTCTTCTCGCCGAACA
>CAZVZP010000089.1:0-6288 GCA_964631625.1 uncultured Hyphomicrobiales bacterium
CTTCATGAACCCGGTGCCGATGATGGAGCTGGTCGAGCTCGTGCGCGGCATCGCCACCTCGGAGGATACCTATCGTGCGGTCGAAGGGATCGTGAAGAAGCTCGGCAAGACCTCGGCCTCGGCCGAGGACTTCCCGGCCTTCATCGTGAACCGCATCCTCTTGCCCATGGTCAACGAGGCGGTGTACGCGCTTTACGAGGGCGTGGGCACGGTGCGCTCGATCGACACGGCGATGAAGCTCGGCGCCCATCACCGCATGGGGCCGCTCGAGCTCGCCGACTTCATCGGCCTCGACACCTGCCTCGCGGTGATGCAGGTGCTCTACGAGGGGCTCGCCGATTCGAAATACCGGCCCTGCCCGCTCCTTGTGAAATACGTCGAGGCCGGCTGGCTCGGCCGCAAGACCGGCCGCGGCTTTTACGACTACTCCCAGGACCCGCCGGTGCCGACCCGTTGAGCGGCCCTTAGAGCGGGTTGATCGGCGCGGCGATCCGGCGAGAATAGCCCGGTCTTTGGGGGCGCTGGCGCCCCGGCGCGACGGAGTCGAGTTACTGAGAGGCCGCCATGGCGCGTGAGGTGAAGCGTCGGCGCATTGCCCGCGCCCGGCGGAGCGTCCTCGTTGCCGGCCGGTTCAAGGGAGGACCGGCCGCCATCATGGAGCGCATCAACGCCTCGATCGGGGTGGACAAGCGGCTGTTCCGCGAGGACCTCGCGGGCTCGCGCGCCCATTGCCGCATGCTGATCAAGCAGGGCATCCTCGGCCGGAACGAGGGGGCGAAGATTCTGAAAGGCCTCGAGCGGATCGAGCGGGAAATCGAGCGCGGCCGGTTCCGTTTCGAGCCCGCGCTCGAGGACATTCACATGAACATCGAGGCGCGCCTCGCCGCTCTCATCGGGCCGGCGGCCGGGCGATTGCACACGGCACGCTCGCGCAACGACCAGGTCGCCACCGACTTCCGCCTCTGGGTGCGGAGCGCTCTGGATCGGCTCGACGGCGCGCTGAAAGAGCTGCAATCGGCGCTCGTCGCCAAGGCCGAGCGCCACACCGCCACCGTCATGCCGGGCTACACCCATCTGCAGCCCGCGCAGCCCGTGACGCTCGGCCATCACCTCCTGGCCTACGTCGAGATGCTGGGGCGCGACCGCGGGCGCATCGCCGATGCGCGCAAGCGCCTCAACGAATGCCCGCTCGGCGCGGCGGCGCTCGCCGGCACGTCGTTTCCCATCGACCGGCAATTTACCGCGCGCGCACTCGGCTTCGATCGGCCGATGGCCAATTCGATCGACGCGGTCTCGGACCGCGACTTCGCGCTCGAAGCGATGTTCGCTGCGGTGCTCGCCGCCCTTCATCTCTCGCGGCTCGCGGAGGAGCTCGTGCTGTGGACGAGCGCCGAGTTCGCCTACGTGCGCCTGTCCGACGCCTTCACCACGGGCAGCTCGATCATGCCCCAGAAGCGCAACGCCGACGGCGCGGAGCTCGTGCGCGGCAAGAGCGGCCGGGCCATCGGCGATCTCGTGGCGCTCCTCGTGGTGATGAAGGGGCTGCCCTTGAGCTACGCCAAGGACATGCAGGAGGACAAGGAACCGACGTTCGATGCGCTCGAGACCACGACGCTTGCGGCCCAGGTCATGGCGGGCATGATCCTCGACATGACGGTCGACGAACGCGCGTTCGCCCAAGGCGCGGGCGCGGGCTACGCCACGGCGACCGATCTCGCGGACTGGCTCGTGCGCAAGTTGAAAATGCCGTTCCGCGAGGCGCATCGCAGCGTCGGGCGCATCGTGCGGCTCGCGGAGACGAAAAAGCTTCCCCTCGAGGGCCTAAGCCTCGCCGACATGCAGGCGATCGAGCCGCGCATCACGGCCGAGGCCTTCCGGGTGCTGGGCGTTGCGCGCTCGGTTAAGAGCCGCACGAGCTTGGGCGGCACGGCGCCACGGCGCGTGCGCGCCGCGGCCAAGGCGGCGCGCCGGAGGTTCCTGTGAGGCGCTGGGCCGCGCTCGCGCTCGCGCTTCTAATCGCCGGCGCCGTGCTTTCGGGCTGCGGGCGCAAGGGTCCGCTCGAGCCGCCGAGCGACTATCAGGGCCCGCCGCCGCCCAAGGAAGAGCGGCGGGGGGACTGAGGGCCCATGGAGCAACGCCCGGGCGATCTGCGCGCCTTCGAAGACGGCGGCTTCGGCTATCGGCGCCTCGGCGAGGCGGAGATCTTGTGCGCTGATGCGGTGCCGCTCACGCGCCTCGCCGCCGAGATCGGCACGCCGTTCTACGCTTACGCGGCGGGCGGCATCCGCGCGCGCTATCAGAGCTTCGCCCAGGCCGTTGCGCCGCTCAAGGCCACGATCTGCTACGCGCTTAAGGCCAACGACAATCCCTCGATCCTGCGCCTCTACGCGCGGCTCAAGGCGGGCGCCGACGTGGTTTCCGGCGGGGAGCTGCGGCGCGCGCTCGAGGCCGGCATACCCGCCAAGCGCGTGATCTTCTCGGGCGTGGGCAAGAGCGAGGGCGAGATCCGCTTGGCGTTGAGCTCGGGCATCGCCCAGTTCAACGTCGAATCGGAGCCCGAGCTGCGCGCCATCGCGGCGATCGCGGACGAGCTCCGCCTCGCGGCGCCGGTGGCGTTTCGCGTCAATCCCGATGTCGCGGCCGAGACCCACGACAAGATCTCGACGGGGCGCGGCCACGACAAGTTCGGCATCGCGCTCGAGGACACCGAAACGCTCTACCGCGCGGTGCAGAACGCGCCGTGGCTCAAGACCGTCGGCCTCGCCGTGCACATCGGCTCGCAGGTCACGAGCCTTTCGCCCTTCGAGCGCGCGTTTGGCCGGCTCGTCGAGCTGGCCCGGCGCCTGCGCGCCCAGGGCTTGCCGATCCAGCGGCTCGACCTGGGCGGCGGCCTGGGCATCCGCTACGACGGCGAGAGTCCGCCCGCCCTCGCCGACTACGCCGCCCTCATCGCCCGGCTGACCGAAGGCCTCGACCTCGAGCTCGCGCTCGAGCCCGGCCGCGCGCTCATCGGCCCGGCGGGCGTGCTCGTCGCCCGCGTCCTTTACGTGAAGAGGAGCCCGGACCGGCGCTTCGTGGTGCTCGATGCGGCGATGAACGATCTCCTGCGCCCGGCGCTCTACGAGGCGCGCCACCCGGTGGCTCTCGTGGCGGCGCCCAGAGCCGGCGCGCAAACGAGCCCTTGCGACCTCGTGGGGCCGGTCTGCGAATCCGGGGATACCTTCGCGCGCGACGTCATGCTGCCCGAGCTCGCGCCCGGCGATCTCCTGGCGCTCGGCGCCGCCGGCGCCTACGGCGCGGTGATGGCCTCGACCTACAACGCGCGGCCGCTGGTGCCGGAGCTCTTGGTCGACGGCAAGCGCTCGGCGCTCATCCGGGTGCGCCCCTCGGCCGCGGAGATGGATTCGCTGTTCCGCCTGCCGCCTTGGCTTGCCCGCTAAAGCGGAATTCGATCGAGTGGAAGCACCCCCTCCCCCTATCCCCCTCCCGCACGGGGAGGGGGAAACAAAGAGCTCCCTCCCCCCTCGCGGGGGGAGGGTTGGGGTGGGGGCACAGCGGCGCGCTCAAGGCAACCGCGCGTGATTCCACGCCGGCGGATTTTGCTCTAGGTGCGATCCCAGGCGTGTTACCCAGGCGGCGGGCTCAAGGTAAGGCAAGGACGGGCGAAGACGACGGACGCGAACATCGGATCGTCTTTGGGGCCAGGGTCACGACCCGGCACCGTTTTGTGCGCGGGCCAGGTCTCGGCCTGGGATAAAGGCTGGTTTCGGGCGAAAGGTGCGCAGCGTGATACCCGCAGCAGGCGGCCCGGCCAGAGCGAACCACCGAAGTCGTTGAGCTCAGGCCCTTCTCCATCGCAACCACGCGGATGATGCTTCCAAAGCTTCGGCTTCTCCCGCCAACGGCGACCGGCGATGCGGCGCTGGTTCTTTCAGCGCGCGGACTGCGGGCCTTCAGCGATGGCTTCGTTAGTCTCCTCTTGCCGGTCTACCTTCTCCGGCTCGGGTTCGATTCGCTGGCCGTCGGCGCCATCGTCACGGCCACTCTCCTCGGCTCGGCCGCGGCGACCTTGGGCCTGGGCTTCATCGCGCACCGCTTCGACCGGCGCCATATCCTGCTCTTCGCCGCCGTTCTGATGGCGCTCACCGGTGCGGGATTTGCCTCTCTCGATGACTTTTGGCCGCTTCTCATCGTCGCCGCCGTCGGGACACTCAATCCCTCGAGCGGCGACGTCAGCCTGTTTGTGCCGCTCGAGCAGACCATCCTTTCCCATGCGGTTGGAGATCGCCACCGAACCGCGCTGTTCGCTCGCTACAGCTTTATCGCCGCCGTTGCCGGCGCGATCGGCGCCCTCTCGGCGGGCCTTCCGGATCTCGTCGTCCCGGCTAAAGGCCCCGATCAAGACCTCGTGTTTAAGGGGATGTTCGTCCTTTATGCGCTCTTCGGCTTGACGACCTGGCTCATCTACCGCCGATTGCCACCCCAGCCAAGAACGGCCACTTCGCAGGCGGCCGTGCCGCTGACACAATCGCGCGGGATCGTGTTGAAGCTCGCGGCGCTGTTCAGCCTGGATGCATTCGGGGGCGGCCTGTTCGTCCAGTCGCTGCTGGCCCTGTGGCTCTTTCAGCGCTTCGATCTCGATCTCGCCACAACGGCGAACATCTTTTTCTGGGCCAACCTCGCGAGCGCCATCTCGTTCCTCCTGGCCGTGCGCATCGCCGGGCGTTTTGGCTTGCTCAAGACGATGGTCTTCACGCATCTGCCGGCCAATATTTGCATCATCCTTCTGCCCTTTGCGCCGTCGGTCTCCCTTGCCGTTCTGTTGATTCTGATCCGCGGCTTATTGTCGCAGATGGACGTGCCCACGAGGACGTCCTACGTCATGGCGATCGTGACGCCCCCGGAACGTCCGGCGGCCGCGAGCTTGACGGCGGTGCCCCGCAGCCTCGCCAGCGCCGGGGCGCCACTTCTGGCAGGCTACCTCCTCACTCTCTCGAGCTTCGGCTGGCCCTTGATCGTGGGGGGAGTCCTGAAGATCGTCTACGACCTCACGTTGTACGCGATGTTTCACAAGATCAAACCGCCCGAAGAGGCGAACTGAGAGCCGGCGCCGCCCTCAGCGCGTGGGCGGAGCGAGGGCCTTGGTGACCGCGGCCGCCATCTGATCGAGACTGAAGGGCTTGCTCACCACGTCGTGCACGAGGGCGTCGAGGTTGTGCGCCCGCTGGCGCTCGGCCGCATAGCCGGTCATCAGAATGATCCTCAGCGCCGGGTAATCGCGCGCCGCGGCGAGCGAGAGCTCGAGCCCGTCCATCAGCGGCATGACGATGTCGGTGATGAGGAGATCGAAGCTCTTTTGCCGGAGCGCTTCCAGCGCCGCAAGGCCGTCGCCGACCGCCGCCACATCGTGCCCGCGCAGCGCGAGGCCGCGGCGCAGAAATTCGCGGATGGCCTCGTCGTCTTCCGCGATCAGGATGCGAGCCATGGCCGGCGAACGCGGTTTACCCGTTGGGAGCCACGTCGAGCGAGACGGAGACGCTGCTCGCGCCGGCCGGCGGGCTGCTGATGCGCGCGGAGAAGGTTGCCCGTTCCTCGGGCTTAAGCTCGCTCTTGTCCGCCTCAACCGTCCAGGACGTAATCTCCTGACGCTGCTTGTCCATGAGCGCAACCCGGATCGGCGGGACGATCTGGATGCGCGCGCTCGAGTTGTACACCTCGCCCTCGACGAGAAGCACGGTCACGCCCCCTTCCTCGACGCTGTTGGAACGGACGTTGAGGAGATCGAGTCCGAGCTCCTCGGCCGGCGGCGCAAGGCCGATGGCCTCGTAGAGCCGCGCCGAGGGCGGCCAGGCCGCGACGATGTCCTGGCGCAGCCCCAAGCCGCCGCCGAGGAGGGCCGCCACGACGAGCGCCAGCGCGATCCAGCCCAAATTGCTGACGGAGCGGCGCGGGCCGCGCAGCGCCGGCAGATTGGAGCCGGGCGGGATCGGGCGCAGGATCTCCGGTAAGGACATCGTCTCGATGCGCCGGGGCATGTCGTCCGGCGGGCGCTGGAACCAGGTATGGCTGCATCGGGCGCAGCGCACCATGCGGCCCGTGGTTCCGACCTGCGCCGGATCGACCATGTAGCGCGCCGCGCACTTCGAGCAGGTGACGATCATCCGAAGCCGGGGGGAAGATTATCGGGATGTTATAGGGGTTCGCCCTCCTCTAGGCAAGCCGAGGGCGGGCGCTGGACGAAGGGCGAACGTGCTGTTTATGCTCGGCCGCGCACCCGGATTCAAGCGC
>CAZVZP010000089.1:6298-10588 GCA_964631625.1 uncultured Hyphomicrobiales bacterium
GTCGCGTGGGGGCTGTCGTCCGCTTCGAAAACGTGGGCCTGCGCTATGGGCTGGGGCCCGAGGTGCTGCGCGACATCACGTTTGCGCTCGAGCCCGGCAGCTTTCACTTCCTCGTGGGCCCGAGCGGCGCGGGCAAGTCCTCGCTCTTGAGTCTCCTCTATCTCGCCCGGCGCCCCTCGCGCGGTATGGTCAGCCTGTTCGATCGCGATATCGCGACGACGCCCCGCAACGAGCTGCCCGCGCTGCGCCGCAAGATCGGCGTCGTGTTCCAGGACTTCGCGCTGCTGGCGCACCTGAGCGCGTTCGAAAACGTGGCGCTGCCCTTGCGCGTATGCCGCACGCGCGACGCGGAAATCCAGTCGCACGTGCGCGAGCTGCTCATCTGGGTGGGCCTGGGCGAGCACCTGGAAGCGCGCCCCGCGACGCTCTCCGGCGGGCAGAAGCAGCGCGTCGCGATCGCCCGGGCGCTGATCAACCGGCCGAGCCTGCTCGTCGCGGATGAGCCGACGGGCAGCCTCGACGATGCGCTCGGCATGCGGCTCCTGTATCTCTTCGAGGCGCTCAACCGGATCGGCACCACCGTCCTGATCGCCACCCACAACCGCAATCTCGTTGCGCGCTTCAACCACTCCATCCTGCGGCTCGCCGACGGGACGCTCGCGGTCGACGACACGCGGCGCGCCGCCGTCTCCTGAACGTTGCGAGATGGTCAGAACGCCCCCGACGCTGCCCCTCGGCCGTGACGCCTCGAGCCGGTTTCTGCCCTGGATCACGGCGTTCATGGTCTATCTCGCCGTGCTCGCGCTGGCCTTCGCGCTGGCGCTCGATGGCGCCGCGCGGCGCTGGGAGGAAGGCTCCATCGACCGCCTGACGGTGCAATACCTGCCCCCGGCCGAGGCCCCGGCGGGCGCGTCCCTCGAAGCGCTCGTCGAGGTCTTGCGTGCCACCCCGGGCGTGCGCGGGGCCGAGTCCCTGCCGCGCGCGGCCCTGATCGGCCTGCTCGAACCTTGGCTCGGGGCGAACGCGCCCTACGACGAGCTGCCGCTACCGCAGCTGATCGACGTGGAGACCGATCCCGAGGCCCGTCTCGACCGCTCCGCTCTCGCCGCGACGCTCGCCACGGACTTCCCGGGCGCCACCCTCGACGATCCCGCCGCCTGGCTCGGCCGCCTCGCCGCGCTCGCCCGCTCGCTCGAGGCCGTCGCGGCGGCGATCGTGCTCCTCGTCGTGCTCGCGGCCGTGGGCACCGTCGTGGTGAGCACGCAGATGGGCATGGCCGCGCACCGCGAGACGATCGAGATCGTCCATCTGATCGGAGCGCAGGATTCGTACCTCGCCCGGCAGTTCGAGCGCCAAGCCCTGACGCTCGCCCTCAAGGGGGCGGCCGTCGGTCTCGGGCTCGCCGTAGCGACCGGTTTCGCCCTGGTCGAGGCCGGCAGCGGCATCTCGACCGCCCTCGTGCCGCGTCTTGAGCTCGAGCCCTGGCACCTGGGCGCCGTGCTCGCCTTGCCCCTCGCCATCGCGCTCATCGTGATGCTGACCGCGCGCACGACCGTGTTGCGTGCGCTCGCACGGCTCCCTTGAGGCCGGGGGCACCCGCATGACCCACAACCGCGCCGGCTCCGCCGCCTTCACGGTATCGTTCTACACCTGGGCGATCTTCATGGGGCTTGCCATGAGCCCGACGCTCGTGCTGCCGCGCCCGATGATGCGCGCCTGCGTGCGCCTCTGGGTCTCGGGCATCGTGATGCTGCTCAGGCGTCTGGCCGGCATCGACATGGCGATCACGGGGCGCGAGAACCTGCCCGCGCCGCCCTATATCGTCGCCTCCAAGCACCAATCGGAGTGGGAGGCCGATCTCTTCAACGTGCTCGTGCCCGATCCGGTCTACGTCATCAAGAAGGAGCTCGCGCGCATCCCGCTCTACGGCCTCTATGCCCAGCGCATGGGCATGATCTTCATCGACCGAAAGGGGCGGACGCGCACGCTGCGACTCATGCTGCGCCGCGCGCAGAACGCCGTCGCCGCCAAACGCCCGATCGTGATCTTTCCCGAAGGCACGCGGGTCGCAGTGGGCAACCGCATCCCCTATCACTCGGGTGTTGCGGCGCTCTACACGGCGCTCGACGTCCCGGTGGTACCGGTCGTGCACAACTCCGGCATGCACTGGCCCAAACAGACCTATCGCAAATACCCAGGGACCATCCGCCTGAAATTCTTGCCGCCTATTCCCGCCGGGCTCAAGGCCAAGGACTTCATGGCCCGCCTCGAAGGCGCCATGGAAACGGCCTGGGAAGAGCTCTACGCCGCGGAGAGCGGACGCCCGCTGGAAGTGGTTCGGGCCGAGCTCGCCGAGGCGCTCAGGCGCAATCTGGCCCAGGCCCCTCAAGGAAACAGAACAGGAACATTTTCCGTTGACGGCTCCTAAGAGCCTCCCTAAACTCCCCCATCCTCGACATGCCGCGCCTTTAAGGGCGCCAGCGCCAAGGCCGTGGCGGGCTTCATTAACGCCTTGGCCGGAATAATTTTTCCGAGCGATCGCCATGACCGGCTTAAGCCCCATCGCGCACCAGATCTGGGACATGAAGTACCGGCTCAAGGGCCCCGCGGGCGAGCCGGCGGACAAGACCATCGAGGACAGCTGGCGGCGCATCGCGCGCGCGCTCGCCCGGCCCGAGCGCGAGAGCGCGCTCTGGGAGCAGCGCTTCTACAAGGCGCTCGAAGGCTTCCGCTTCCTGCCCGCAGGCCGCATCTACGCCGGCGCCGGCGCCGAGCGCAACGTGACGCTCTTCAACTGCTTCGTCATGAGCGCGATCCCGGACGATATGGGCGGCATCTTCGACAACCTCAAAGAGGCCGCGCTCACCATGCAGCAGGGCGGGGGCATCGGCTACGACTTCTCGAGCCTTCGGCCCAAGGGCGCACCGGTCAAGGGGGTCGGCGCCGACGCCTCGGGCCCGCTCTCGTTCATGGACGTGTGGGATGCCATGTGCCGCACGATCATGAGCGCGGGCTACCGGCGCGGCGCCATGATGGCGTGCCTGCGCTGCGACCATCCCGATATCGAGGCCTTCATCGACGCCAAGCGCGAGCCCGGGCGGCTGCGCATGTTCAATCTCTCGGTGCTCGTGAGCGATGCCTTCATGACCGCCGTCAAGGAGGACCGCTCCTGGGAGCTCGCCTTCGGCGGCACCGTCTACCGGAGCCTCCCGGCGCGCGAGCTGTGGGAGAGGATCATGCGCTCGACCTACGCCTATGCGGAGCCGGGCGTGATCTTCATCGACCGCATCAACCGCCGCAACAACCTCTATTACTGCGAGACGATCCACGCGACCAACCCTTGCGGCGAGCAGCCGCTGCCGCCCTACGGCGCGTGTCTCTTGGGCTCGGTCAATCTCGCGCGGCTCGTCCGGAACCCCTTCACGCCGAAAGCCCATATCGACGCCGCCGAACTCGAGGAGATCGTCGCGGTCGCGGTCCGGATGCTCGATAACGCGATCGACGTCTCGCGCTTTCCGTTGCCCGCGCAGGCGCAGGAGGCGCACGCCAAGCGGCGCATCGGCCTGGGCGTCACGGGGCTCGCGGATGCCTTCATCCTGTGCGGCGCGCGCTACGGCTCGGCGCAGTCGGTTAAGCTTGCCGAGGAGTGGTTGCGGCACCTGCGCCGCGCCGCCTACCTCGCCTCCGCGGAGATCGCCGAAGAGAAGGGCGCGTTCCCGCTCTTCGACAAGGGGCCTTACCTCGCCGGCGAGACCGTCAGCGAGATGGAGGAGGAGATCCGGCAGGCGATCGCGCAACGGGGCATCCGCAATGGCCTCATCACCTCGATCGCGCCGACCGGCACCATCTCGCTGCTGGCCGACAACGTCTCCTCCGGCATCGAGCCGGTGTTCGCCTTCGTGCACACGCGCAACCTCTTGATGCCCGACGGCACGCGCAAGGCGGAGCGCGTCGAGGACTACGCGCACGGCCTGTTCCGGCACGAAAAGGGCGAGCTCGCGCCACTCCCCGACTGCTTCGTCGACGCGCAGAGCCTCAAGCCCGGCGATCACCTGGTCATGCAGGCCGCGGTGCAGAAATACATCGACAGCTCGATCTCGAAGACCATCAATGTCCCCGAGGAGACGCCGTTTGCGGAGTTCAAGGACCTCTACCTCCAGGCCTACGAAATGGGCTGCAAGGGCTGCACCACCTACCGGCCCAATCCGGTGACCGGCGCGGTGCTCGAGGCCGAGCCCCCAGCGGAAGCCCAAGCTCCCGGCGCGCCGGGAGCTTGGGCTTCCGCTGGGG
>CAZVZP010000090.1:0-10501 GCA_964631625.1 uncultured Hyphomicrobiales bacterium
ACCCACCAGGTGTCGAGACCGAGATCGTAGGTGGGCGCGCGGGCGGGGCGGCCGAATTTGTTCCAGTACACGAGGTGATGAGTCGGCTTGAACCACTGCGGCACGATGTAGTGGCCCCACAGGAGCACGCGGTCGAGCGCGCGGGCGGCCGCGACGAGGCTCCCTCGATCCTCGGCGCCGAGCACCGCCTCGATCAACGCATCGACGACGGGGTCCTTGATGCCCGCGAGATTGAAGCTGCCCGGCTGATCGGCGAACGGAGAGCCGAAGTAGCTCCGCAGCTCCACCCCCGGCGAGAGGAACTGCACGTAGCGCTGCGTCGTCAGATCGAAGTCGAACTCCTCGAGCCGGCGCTGATACTGCGGCACGTCGACGAAGCGCAAGTGCGCCTCGATGCCCAGACGCTCCAAATTCCTGGCGTAGGGCGCGAACACCCGCTCGAAGGTGCGCAGGTCGTAGAGGAACTCGACGCTCAACGTTTCGCCCGTCTCCTCGTTCACGCGCTGGCCCTCGCGCATCACCCAACCGGCCTCCTCGAGCAGGCGTGCCGCCTCGCGCAGGTTGGCACGCAGCGCACCCTCCCGATCGCAGCGGGGCGGCCGGTAGATGTCGGCAAAGACCGCCTCGGCGAGCCGGGCCCGGAACGGCTCGAGCAGCGCAAGCTCGGCGGCGCCCGGCGGCTCGTGCGCAGCGAGCTCGGAGTTCTCGAAGTAGCTCCCCATACGCTCGTAGAGCCCGAAGAACAGATTGGCGTTCGTCCACTCGAAGTCGAAGGCGTAGTTGAGCGCCAGCCGCACGCGCGGATCGCGGAATTTTTCGCGGCGCGTATTGATGAAGAAGGCCTGAACGCCCGAGGGCGTGTGGTCGGGGAGCACCTCCTTGATCATCCGGCCGTCGCCGATCTCGGGAATGTCGTAGGCCGTGGCCCAGGTCTTGGCGGTGAACTCCTCGTGCAAGTCGTACTCGCGGGCTTTCAACGCCTCGACCATGATCGTGCGGTCGCGGAAATACTCGTAGCGAATCGTGTCGAAGTTGTGGCGTCCGCGCTTGACCGGAAGATCCTTCGCCCAGTATTCGGGCACGCGGGCGAAGACGATCGTGCGCCCGGCATCGACGCGCTCGATCCGGTAGGGGCCGCTGCCCGGGATCGCCTCGAGCGTCGCCGCATCGAAGGCGTGATCGGCGAAATACGCCTTGGGCAGGATCGGAAGCTCGGTGCCGAGGATGAGCGGGAGCTTGCGATTGGTCGTGTCTCCCAAGACGAAGGTCACGCTGTGCGCGTCGTCGGCCGTCGCTTCCGCCACATCGGCGAAGAGAATCCGGTAGGTCGGGTGGCCCTCCGTCTTGAGCCGCGCGAAGGACTCCACCACGTCCTCGGCCGTGATCGGCGTGCCGTCGTGAAAGCGCGCCTCGTTTCGCAAGTAAAACGTGACCCGGCGCCGATCGGAACTCAGCCTTACCCGCTCGGCGATCAGCCCGTAGGCGGCGTCCGCCTCGTCGAGCGCGCGCTCGAGCAGGGTGTCGTAGAGACTATTCAGGCCCTGGGCCGGCACGCCCTTGAGGATGAACGGATTGAGCGAATCGAACGTGCCCTCCGCGGGGAACGCGATGATGCCGCCCTTGGGCGCCGCCGGATCGGCGTAATCGAAATGGGTGAAGTCCGGCCCGTATTTGAGATCGCCGAAGAGCGATAAGCCATGCTCGCCCGCCAGACCCTCGGCCGCGGCCGCGGGCATCGCCCCCAAGAAAACACACAACGACGCGCACCGGAGAATCGGGGCGCAGCCGATGCCTCTCACGCGGAGCGCTCCCGGGCACCGGCGAGCAGCGCCAGCGCCTGGGCGTGCAGCCGGGGGTCGCCCGCGGCGATGATGCGCCCGTCGGAGTGCATGCCGAGCGGCCGGCCCGACCAGTCGGTCATGACGCCGCCCGCCTGCTCGATCACGGGCACGAGCGGAAAGAAATCGTCGACCCCGTGATCCGTCTCGACGATCAGATCGAGAAAGCCGCTCGCCAAGAGGCCGAAGGCGTAGGCGTCGCCCCCGTACACGGCGAAACGTGCGCCGGCGTGCACGCGCAAATACGCCGACCAATCCTCGGGCGAGAAGGCATCGGGCGAGGTGGTCGTGAGCACCGCGCGCCCCAGCTCGGGGCAGGCGCGCACGCGCTGGGACGCGCCGTTCCACTCGGTCGGCCGACCGGCGGCGCCGATCCAGCGCTCGTCCAGCGCCGGGTGGTCGATGAGCCCGAGGATCGCCCGTTCCCCGTGCACGAGCCCGATGAGCGTCGCGAACAGGGGCTTCCCGGTGACGAACGACTTGGTGCCATCGAGCGGGTCGACCACCCAAAGGTACTCGGCCTCGGGCCGATGGGGCGGAAACTCCTCGCCGATCACCCCGTGCTCCGGGTAGCACGCCGCAATCCGTTCGCGGATCGCCTCCTCGGCCTCCTTGTCGGCTATGGTCACCGGGCTCGCATCGGGCTTGTCCGAGACGTCGAGCGGGCGGCGGAAGTAACGCCTCAGGATCGCGCCCGTCGCATCCGCGAGCCCATGGGCGAAGGCGACGAACTCTTCCGGGCAGTCGGTGGTCATGCGCGAAGTGTGCCGCGAAAGGCCGCGCCTGAAAAGGGCGGATCGCCGAAGCGCGCGCGCCGAGTGCGTGCGCTGCCGGCCGGCGATGATCGCGAGCTCGATTGCGCCTGCGCGCCGACACTCCACGCCGTCCAAGAAGTGCCGCCCGCAACTGGCCGGCCACGCGCCCGGCCGAGAAGCGAGATCGACACCCTCGTCGGGGCGCGCAATCGACCGATGGAAATATTTTCCCGGAACATCGTCGGAAAGGATTTGCAAAATTGCTTCTCTCCTTAACAGCTCGTCAGCATTAATCGCCGAGAATTAAAGCAAAGACAGCGGTAACCATTAGCAGATTACTGAAGTAAGAGACCCGAGATGAGCAGGCTAAGCCTAATCCTGCGAGCGTTCGCCAAGGCGAAGGATGGCGTCACCGCGGTCGAATACGCGGTCCTGCTCGCCCTGATCGCCGCGGTCATCGCGGGCATCGTCTTTACGCTCGGTCAGAGGGTCGCGGGCGCCTTCGACTCGGTCGATACCGCGTTCGCCGAGGCGCTGTCGGATGGTGGCTCGGGCGATGACGGTGGCGACGATGACGATGAGGGGGATGACGATGACGGGGATGACGATGACGGGGATCACGATGACGGGGATGACGATGACGGGGACGACGACGGGGACAACGACTAATCGGCCGGATAGCCCCGATTGCGGCGCGAAGTGTGCCGCGAAAGGCTGCGCCTGAGAAGGGCGGTGGCCTAGCGGCTATCGTCGTCGGGCGCCCGGCCGCGGCGCCCGAAGGTCTCCATCAGCATGTGCGCCGTGATGAGCGGGTGCTCCGCGCTCCCCGTTGGGTCCATCGCCGCCCAGCGACGGCGATGGGCAAGCTCGGCCAAGCAGTCGAACATGAGGGCCGGATTGAGCGGCTTGGTGAGATAGGCCGAGTAGCCCACGGCGCGCGCGCGCGCGGCGTCGCCGCGCACGCCGGGACGCGCCACCAGCACGAACTCGGGGCGCGGCCCCTCCTCGCCGATGAAGTCGGCGTGCTCGAGCCCGACGTCGATCAGCGCGGCGGCCGATTCGTCCACGATCACGACGTTTATCCCGAACGTCGACGCCGGCGCCGGCGTCTCGGCCATGACGACGCGGGCGCCGAAGCCTTCCAGGAGTTCCTTGAGCGCGACGGTCTCGTTGCTGCGTTCGCCGCGGATCGCGATCGAAAGACCTCTCACCAGCTCCTCGGCATTGCCGGCGGGCAACTGCGCTGCGAGGGGGCGCTCGAAATGAGCGGTGAACCAGAACCGGCTCCCCGCGCCGGGCGC
This sequence comes from uncultured Hyphomicrobiales bacterium, assembly GCA_964631625.1. GTDB lineage: Bacteria > Pseudomonadota > Alphaproteobacteria > UBA828 > JAPUJA01 > CAZVZP01. The sequence goes on from CAZVZP010000090.1 coordinate 3,895, forward strand.
ACTGTCGACGCCGATTTCGCCGCCCATGAGCGCAACGAGGCGCTTGCAGATGGCCAGACCAAGCCCGGTGCCGCCGTAGCGCCGGGCGATCGAAGGATCGCCTTGCGCGAATTCCGTAAAGAGCTTGGCTCTCACCTCGGGCGGAATGCCGATGCCGCTGTCCGTCACCTCGAAGCGCAGAAGGAGGCCGTCCGCGTCCTCCGAGACCCGCGTGACCTCGAGCGCGATATGCCCCTTGGCCGTGAACTTGAGCGCGTTGTTGAGAAGGTTGAGCAGGACCTGGCGCAGCCTCGCCGGATCGCCCCGCAGGCTGCGGGGCACGGTGGGCGGGAGCGTCGATGCAATCTCGATCTCCTTGCCGCGCGCCCGGGGTGCGACGAGATCCATGGCCCCGCCCACGACGTGATTGAGATCGAAATCGATCGATTCGAGCTCGAGCTTGTTGGCTTCGAGCTTGTGGTAATCGAGCGAGGCGTTGACGAGCGTGAGCAGCGCATTGGCCGAGTCGAGCACGACCTTGGCATAGCGCTCGAGCGCCGGATCGCCCTCGATTTCGAGCATGAGCGAGGCGATGCCCATGATGCCCATCACCGGGTTGCGGATCTCGTGGCCGAGCTCGGCCATGAGCAGGGTCTTGGCCTGGCTCGAGGCGCGCGCGTCATCCCGCTCCGCCTTGGCCACGGTCAGCTCCCGTTCGAGCCGTTCGACGCTGGTTTCGAGGTCTTGGACGCACGCCCCATCGCCGTGCTCCGCCGCGAGGCTCGAGCGAGCGCCCGGCTCGGGTGCAAGCGGTGGCGTCGTGCTCACGATGGCGCCCTGTCCTTCCGTTCGAGCCGGTCGTTTGGGCGGCGCGCGGCGTCCATGGTTTCGCCTCCACGGCAGGCCAACGGACCGCGGACCTGCGGGCCACCACGACCCTCTTCTCCGCCGCAGCCGTTCACCGGCACAAACGGGTCGTGCGGTCTTTGGCGCCCGGAGAGGACAGTCGCCCCAAAGGCTTAAGGTTCGGTAACCAAGATTTCCGTCGGCTCAGGGCGCGCTCGGCGGTGCTCAGCCGGGGGGGCGGTGCGATGGACGGGGCGGCGGGCCGGCCGCATAGTCGCCCCATGCCCCGCTATCCCGAGACTGCCGGACCGATCCGCGAAGCCGTGCCCGAAGGCGACAACCGGCCCCGCCTCGTGTGTGCAGAATGTGGCTTCGTGCTCTATCGCAACCCGAAGGTGGTGGTGGGTACGGTCTCGAGCCACGAGGGCAAGATACTGCTGTGTCGACGCGCCATCGCGCCGCAGCGCGGCTTCTGGACCATCCCCGCAGGCTACCTCGAGCTGGGCGAGAGCGCCGAGAGCGGGGCGCTGCGCGAAGCCCGCGAGGAGGCCCATGCGGAAGTCGCCATCGATACGCTGCTCGCGCTCTACAGCATCCCGCGCATCGGCCAGGTCCAGCTCATCTATCGGGCGCGCCTGCTCAGCCCCGGGATCACGCCGGGCCACGAGAGCCTCGAGGCTCGGCTGTTCGACTGGGGCGAGATCCCGTGGCCTGAACTCGCCTTCCCCTCGGTGCGCTGGGCGCTTGACCACTGGCTCGAGATGAAGGACGTGGCCGCGTTCGCGCCGCGGCAGAACCCCGAGGGCGCAAACCCCGACTACATGGCGGGCCGGGGCGCCTGAACCGTCTCGGCCTCGAGCCGCAACGGCTCAGAGGCGGCAGGGGGCCTTCGCTCGTGCTCGGCGAGGGCGCTTCGTGGCCGAGTGCTTTGCGAGCCGAATCTTCTCCCGGAAAAGCGCCTCTTCTCGAGGCTGTGCGACTACGAGATCGAGTCGATGTTATATCGCTCAGAGGAAGCCTCCTCATGAACCGTTCCGCTGCTCTCGGCCTTGCCGCTCTCGCAGCAGTGGCCGTGTTCGCCTCGGGCTGCCCGATTGAGGCTTGAGAGCGTCGCCGTTAAGCTGCGCGGATCATGGCCGAGCGGGAGCCTCACGAAGCCCAACGCCGCGTGGCCGAACTGATCGACCGGCTCGGCCTTGCCGCGCGCAGCCTCAGTCAGAGTGCCGGCCTTGTGCCCGCGCAATGGGACGCGCTCCGCTTTCTCGGGCGCGCCAACCGTTATTCGCGCAAGCCCTCGGCGGTTGCCGATTTTCTCGGCGCAACTCGCGGCACGACGTCGCAGACGCTGCTGACACTCGCCCACAAGGCCCTGATCGAACGCCGCGCCGATCTCGCGGACCACCGGATCGTGCGCCTCGAATTGACCGAGGCGGGCCGAACCCTGCTTGCGGCCGATCCGCTGCACGAGTTCGCCGAGGCACTCGAGCCCGACGAGGCCGAGCGCCTGGCCCACGATCTCCTCGGCCTCTTGCTCGCGGTGCAGCGCCGGCGCGGGCACAAGAGCTTCGGCGTGTGCCAAAGCTGCCGCCACTTCCGCCGCGGCGATGCGCCAGATGAACCGGGCGGACCGCACCGCTGCGGCTTGACGCTCGAGCCCTTGAGCGAGCCCGATTCGGGACAGATTTGCGCCGAGCATACGGTGCGGGCCGCTTAAGCGTCAGCGGCTCGCGGGCTCGAGCCCGACCAGCGCGGCCGCAAACGCCTGGGGCTCGAAGGCGTCGAGATCGTCGATCCCCTCGCCCACGCCGACCGCGTGAATCGGCAAGCCGAAGCGCTTGGCGAGCGCCACCGCGACGCCGCCCTTGGCCGAGCTGTCGAGCTTGGTGAGGAGGAGGCCGCTCACGGCAATGGCCTCGCGGAACGCCTCGACCTGACTGTGCGCGTTCTGCCCCACGGTCGCATCGAGCACGAGCAGCGAGGCGTGGGGTGCGCTCGGATCGAGCTTCTTGAGCACGCGCACGATCTTCTTGAGCTCGTCCATGAGCGCGGTCTTGTTCTGCAAGCGTCCGGCGGTGTCAATCAAGACCACGTCCGTGCCGGCCGCGCGCGCCTTCTCGAGCGCGTCGTAGGCGAGCCCCGCTGGATCGCCACCGGCGCCATCATGAGCGACGACCTCGGCGCCCGCGCGCTCGCCCCAGACCTTGAGTTGCTCCACAGCCGCGGCGCGGAAGGTGTCGCCCGCGACCAGCAGGACCGACTTGCCGGCGCGTCGAAAGCGCGCGGCGAGCTTGCCGATCGTGGTGGTCTTGCCGGTGCCGTTGACGCCGGCGACCAGGATCACGAAGGGCCGGTGAGCGGCCGAGAGCTCGAGCGGCCGGGCGACCGGCTCGAGGATCCCGGCGATCTCGCGCGCAAGCAGGCCGGCAATCTCGGCCAACCCGCCCTCGCCGGTGGGCTTCGCGCGGCGCAGCGCCTCGACCAATTCGGCGGCGGTCGCCTGCCCGAGATCGGCGCTGATCAGGAGTTCCTCGAGCTCCTCGAGCGTCGCCGCATCGATCGTTCGACCGCTGAAGATCCCGGCGAGGCCCTGGCCCAGCTTCGCCGCCGAGAGGCCGAGCCCGCCCTTGAGCCGGTCGAGCCAGCCACCCTTGCCCGGCGCGCCCACCTAGAGGACCCGGGCCTGCAACGTCGTCTGCACGCGGCCCGTGACCAGGGCCTCGATCAGCGCGCCGGGCGCAAGCACGCGATCGAGTCGAACGCAAGCGAAGTGCTCACTCCGCCCGCTCTCGTCCTCTTCGACAAGGACTCGCGCCCGCGTGCCGATGCGGCTGTCGAGAAAGCGTCCGAGCTGCTCTTGGCCGAGCGCGCGCAGGCGCGCCGCGCGTTGCTTGCGCAACGGCTTGGCGACCTGCGGCATGCGCGCCGCTGGCGTGCCCGGCCGCTCCGAGTAGGCGAACACATGCAGGAACGAGAGCCCGGCCTCCGTGACGAGCCGCAGCGTGTTGTCGAACATCGCCTCGGTTTCGGTCGGAAATCCGGCGATCAGGTCGGCGCCGAAGGCGATGTCGGGCCGGCGCGCGCGCAACCGCTCGCACAGGCGCAGCACGTCGTCCCGGCCATGCCGCCGCTTCATGCGCTTGAGGATCATGTCGTCGCCCGCCTGCACGCTCAGGTGCACGTGCGGCATGAGGCGCGGCTCGTTTGCAATCAGCTCCTCGAGCAGCGGATCGATCTCGGCCGGATCGAGCGATGAGAGGCGAAGCCGCTCGAGCCCCCGGACGTTCGCGAGAAGCCGCTTGACCGCTTCGCCCAGGCTCGGCCGACCCGGCAGGTCGGCACCGTAGGCCGTGAGATCGACGCCCGAGAGCACGATCTCGCGAAACCCCCGCGCCAGAAGCCCCTTCGCCTCGGCCACGAGGGCGCCCAGGGGCACGCTCCGCGATGCGCCGCGGCCGAAGGGGATCACGCAGAAGGTGCAACGATGATCGCAGCCGTTCTGCGCCTGAAGAAAGGCGCGCGCTCGGCCCTCGAAGCCCTCGATCGGGCGGCTCGCGCCGCCGCGGAGCCCGCTCCCGCCGTCGGCCTGCGGCGGCACGGGGCGGGCCTCATAGCTCTCGGGCCGAAGCTTCTCCGCGTTGCCGAGGACGCGGGCGACCTCGGGCATCGCCCGGTAGCGATCGGGATCGATCTCGGCCGCGCAGCCGGTGACGATGATGCGCAAGCCCGGATGGGCGCGCTTGAGCTTGCGGATCTCCTGGCGCGCCTGACGCTCGGCCTCCGCGGTCACCGCGCAAGTGTTGACGATCACCGCGTCCTCGAGCCCGGCCCGCGCGGCGAGCACCCGGATCGCCTCGGACTCGTAGGCATTGAGCCGGCAGCCGAAGGTGACGACCCGAGGGGCTTGTGCGTTGACCGCGCTCATCGAAAGAACTCCTCCGGCAGCTCGCCCGTGAAGCTCGTTTCGGCGGGCCCGGTCATAACGACGTGGTTGTCGGCGCGCCAGTCGATCTCGAGCGCCCCGCCGTCGAGCACGACACGCGCCTTGCGGCCCGCACGGCCCCGGCGATGAGCGGCAATCAACGCGGCGCAGGCGCCCGAGCCGCACGCCAGCGTCAGGCCCGCGCCGCGCTCCCAGACCCGCAAGCGGATCGACCCGTCCGCGCGCAGCTCCGCGGCGCCGACGTTGGTGCGCTCGGGAAAGAGCGGATCATGCTCGATCTTGGGTCCGAGGACCTCGAGCGGCGCGCGCTCCGCATCCTCGACGAAGAACACCGCGTGAGGATTCCCCATGTTGACCGCGACGCCATCGCGGAATGGACCTTCGGCGATCGGCAGGTGCAGCGTGTCCGTCGCGCGCGCGAGCGGAATCTCGTGCCAAAGGTGACGCGGCTCGCCCATGTCTAGCGCGATTGCGCCGCCCTCCCGAAGCTCGGCCGCGAGCAAGGCCGCGCGGCTCTCGATCACGATGCGCCGCTGCCCGGCCTCGGCCATCAGGAGCTTGGCCACGCAGCGCGTGCCGTTGCCGCAGGCGCCGACCTCGCCGCCGTCCGCGTTGTGGATGCGCAGATAAGCGGCCGCACCGTTGCCGCGCGAGGGCTCGATCTCGAGCACCTGATCGCAGCCCACGCCCCGGTGTCGGTCAGCGATCCGGCGCACCGCCTCGGGAGAAAGGGATTCGCCGCCCGCGCGCTGATCGAGCACCACGAAGTCGTTGCCGAGGCCGTGCATCTTGAGGAATCGGATCCCGCTCATCACGTGCGCCTTATAGGGCGAATTTCGCTTGCCCGTCCAACGATTTGGCGGCACCCTCGGTTGACTTCCGGCGGCCACCGGCCTACACTCCGCGCGGCTGCCGGAGCGCTCGACCGGCCGCCTCAATCCAGCGACAATTCGGCCCCTTCCGCAGAGAGCGAGGCGCTCACGCCAGAAGTAGCGGCCCGCGCCTTTCGCGGCAAGGGTCGGGAGCGGAGCGCCCATGTTCGAGAGTCTGAGCCAGCGTTTAACCGGCGTCTTCGAGCGCCTGGCGCGGCGGGGCGCTTTGAGCGAGGCCGACGTCGATGCCGCCTTGCGCGAGGTGCGCGTGGCGCTCCTCGAGGCCGATGTCGCGCTCCCCGTAGTCAAGTCGTTCATCGCCGCGGTGCGCGAGAAGGCGGTGGGCCAGGAGGTGCTGCGCTCGGTCACGCCCGCCCAGATGGTGGTCAAGATCGTGCACGATCATCTGATCGAGACGCTGGGCGGCGAGACCGCCGATCTCGATTTGCGCGCGGCCCCGCCCGCGCCGGTGCTGATGGTGGGCCTGCAAGGCTCGGGCAAGACCACGACCGCCGCCAAGCTCGCCCGTCGGCTCAAGAACCGGGATAAAAAGAAAGTCTTGCTCGCCTCCCTCGACGTGAGCCGGCCGGCGGCGCAGGAGCAGCTCGCCGTGCTGGGCCGCCAGGCCGAGGTCGATACGCTGCCCTTCGTGCCGAATCAGGACCCGGTCGGGATCGCACAGCGCGCCCTTAAGAAGGCACGGCTCGAAGGCTACGACGTGCTGATCCTCGACTCGGCCGGCCGGCTCGAGATCGATGATGCGCTCATGGCCGAGGCGGCGGCCGTGCGCGACGCGGTGAAACCCGTGGAAACCCTGCTCGTAGCCGATGCGCTCACGGGCCAGGACGCAGTCAATCTCGCGCGCGGCTTCGATGAGCGCGTGGGCTTGAGCGGCATCGTGCTGACCCGCGTCGATGGCGACGGGCGGGGCGGGGCGGCGCTCAGCATGCGCGCGGTCACCGGCAAGCCG
>CAZVZP010000091.1:0-6614 GCA_964631625.1 uncultured Hyphomicrobiales bacterium
GCAGGCCGCGGGCGCTGCGCGCACGGAAGGGGCCGCGCCCGCCGGCGAAAGCGCCGAAACCAAGGGCGTGGCCGAAGGCGCGGCCACCTGACCCGCTGCGGGGCTACGGCCGCGATCGGGAGACGGGCGATGTTGGCGGGAACTCTGCTGGCGCGACTCATGAAGCAGGGCACGCTCAGGGTCATCGACGCCCACGGCAAGCTGCACGAATTCAGGGGCGCGCCGGGCGGGCGCGCCACCATCCGCCTGCACGATCCCAAGCTCCACTGGAAGCTCTTCTTCAACCCACGCCTCTGCGCGGGCGAGTCCTACATGAACGGCACGCTCACCCTCGAAGAGGGCACGTCCATCTTCGAGTTCCTCGATCTCGTGGGGCTCAACCTGCACCTGGTCGAGCCGACGCCCATCGTGCGCCTGTGCCTGTGGGCGGGGCGAATGTGGCGCCCCGTGATGCAGCACAACCCCTTAGGCTTAGCGCGCAAGCACGTGGCGCACCATTACGACCTGTCGGATGAACTCTTCGACCTCTTTCTCGATTCCGATCGGCAGTATTCCTGCGCCTACTTCGTGAGCCCCAACGACACGCTCGAGCAGGCGCAGGCCGCGAAGAAGCGGCATCTCGCCTCCAAGCTCGCGCTCGACCGGCCCGGGCTGAAAGTGCTCGACATCGGCTCGGGCTGGGGCGGCCTCGGCCTCTATCTTGCACGCAGCGCGGGCGCGGAGGTGACCGGGGTCACGCTCTCGACCAGCCAGCAGTCGGTCTCGAAGGCGCGCGCCGAGCAGCTCGGGCTCGCCGATCGCGCCCGCTTCCTGCTCAAGGATTACCGCGAGATCGAGGACAAGTTCGACCGCATCGTCTCGGTCGGCATGTTCGAGCACGTGGGCGTTACGCACTACCGCGAGTTCTTCGCCAAGCTGCGCGACCTCCTGACCGAGGACGGGGTCGCCCTCGTCCACACGATCGCCCGCTTCGACGGGCCCAGCGTGACCAATCCCTGGCTGCGCAAGTACGTCTTCCCGGGCGCCTATTGCCCGGCGCTGTCCGAGGTGTTCGCCGCGATCGAGAAGACGGGGCTCAAGGTCGCCGACATGGAGATCCTGCGGCTCCACTACGCCGAGACGCTCAAGCACTGGGCGCGCAACTTCCGGGCCAATCGAGACAAGATCAAAGCGATCTACGACGAGCGCTTCTGCCGCCTGTGGGAGTTCTATCTGGCGGGCTCCGAGGTGGCGTTCCGCCGCCAAGACCACATGGTGAGCCAGATCCAGCTCGTGCGCGATCAGAGCGCATTGCCCTTGACGCGCGACTACATGCTCGATTGGGAGCGCGCCCACTGGAGCGAGGGGGCGACGGCCGCCTCGGCCTGAAGCCCGCGCCGCTCGAGCCACGGCTGCTATTCGCGTAATCCACAGGAAGTTGGCCAGGGCATCGCCGCCCACCCTGCGCAGCCAAAATGTGGTATGAGAGAAGAGCCGCAGACCCTAGCCGTGGGTAAGTAGTCCCATGAATCGCGCGCCTCGGCCGGCTCTAGCGCTCCCACTTGTGGGTAACAGTCGTTGGCCGCGATGAATTATCCCCGCTCTCCCCAGGCGGTGGATGATTTCAATCCGCGCTGAAATTGCTCAAGGCAGAGAAAAGCGCGAGGCAACAGAAGCAAGGCGTGCTAGCTCTTTCACCCTTCGCGGGGGAGGCGCCATGGAATCGTCACAGAGGAGCTTGAGCGCCGTCCCGATCGAAGGGCCCGCCGGCGCGGGCCGCAGCCTGCCCCACAACATCGAGGCCGAGCAGGCGCTCCTGGGCGCCATCCTGATCAACAACGAGGCGCTCGCCAAGGTGGTCGAGTTCCTGCGGCCCGAGCACTTCTACGAGCCGGTGCACGGGCGCATCTACGCGGTCATCGAGAAGCTCGTCGAGCGCGGCCAGATCGCCAATCCGGTGACGCTCAAGACCTACTTCGAGCACGACGAGGCGCTGGCCGAGATCGGCGGCGCGCCGTATCTCGCGCGCCTCACGGGCTCGGCCACCACCATCATCAACGCCGCCCATTACGGCCGCGTCGTGCACGATCTCGCCCTGCGCCGCTCGCTCATCACTCTGGGCGAGGAGGTGGTGCTTACGGCCTACGACTCGCGCTACGACCTGCCGGCCGGCGCCCAGATCGAGCGTGCCGAGCAGAAGCTCTTCCGCTTGGCCGAGGAAGGCCAGCCCGAGGGCGGCTTCCGCACCCTCGAGAGCTCGCTGGCGAGCGCGGTCACGTTGATGGAGGCGGCGTACAAACGCGAATCGGGCTTGACCGGCGTCGCCACGGGCTTCCGCGACCTCGACGAGATGCTGGGCGGGCTGCACCCTTCCGACCTCGTGATCCTCGCGGGCCGCCCCTCGATGGGCAAGACGGCGCTCGCCACCAACATCGCCTTCAGTGCCGCCAAGGCCTTCCGTGAGGAGCGCGACGAGTTGGGCCAGAGCCAAGTTACCGGCGGCAGCAAGGTTGGGTTCTTCTCCCTCGAGATGTCGGCCGAGCAGCTGGCGACGCGCATTCTCGCCGAGGAATCGCGCATCGATTCCGACCGACTGCGCCGCGGCAAGCTCAGCCGCGAGGAGTTCCTCAAGGTGGTCGAGGCGAGCCGACGGATCGAAGAGGCGCCCCTCTTCATCGACGACACGCCGGCGCTCTCGATCGGCCAACTGCGCACCCGCGCGCGGCGCTTGAAGCGCCAGCAGGGCTTAAGTCTCGTCGTCGTCGATTATCTGCAGCTGATCCGCCCGAGCTCCGAGCAGCGCTCGGACAACCGCGTGCAAGAGGTGGCCGAGGTGACGCAAGGCTTGAAGGCGCTCGCCAAGGAGCTGAACCTTCCCGTGCTCGCGCTCTCGCAGCTCTCGCGTGCGGTCGAGCAGCGCGACGATAAGCGCCCGCAGCTCGAGCAGGACGCCGACGTGGTCATGTTCATCTTCCGCGAGGAGTACTATCTGCGGCGCCGCGAGCCCGCGCAGGACAGCGACAAGCACGCCGAGTGGAAGGCCCGCATGGATTCGGTCTACAACGTGGCCGAGATCATCGTCGCCAAGCAGCGTCACGGCCCCATCGGCACCAAGCGGCTCTACTTCGAGCACACCACGACCAAGTTCGGGGATCTCGATAGGCACCACGGGAGCGATGGCCCCTACTGAGCGGGCGAGCGCCACCCTCACCATCGACCTCGGCGCCATCCGTTTCAACTACCGGAGCCTCGCCGCCCGCGTGCGCCCCGCCCTGTGCGCCGCCGTGGTCAAGGCCGATGCCTACGGCCTCGGCATGGCCGAGGTGGCCCCGGCGCTCGCGCGCGAGGGCTGCCGCGTCTTTTTCGTCGCAACGCCGGAGGAAGGCGTGGCGCTGCGCCAGCTTTTGCCCCGGGCCGAGGTCGCCGTGCTCAACGGCGTGCTCGAGGGCGACGCACAGGGCTTCGCCGAGCACGGTCTGAGCCCCGTCCTCAACGACTTGAGCCAGCTCGCCCGCTGGCACCGTCTGATCGAGGCGCGCCTGCCCCGCCCCGCCATTCTCAACCTCGACACCGGCATGACCCGGCTCGGGCTCACGCTTCCGGAGGCCCTACGCCTTGCCGACGAGCCCGAGCGTGCGCGAGGCGTTGCCATCGCCTACCTGATGAGCCATCTGGCCGTCGCCGAGGAGGCCGACCATCCGCTGAACCGCGAGCAGCTGTCGCTCTTCCTCAAGCTTCGCGCACGCCTCTCGGCGACGCTGGCGAATCCCAGGGCCTCGCTCGCCAACTCCTCGGGCATTTTCCTCGGGCCGCACTACCACTTCGATCTCGTTCGCCCGGGCGCCGCGCTTTATGGCGTGAACCCAACGCCCGGCGCCGCCAATCCGATGCGCGCGGTCGTCTCGCTCGAGGCTAAGATCTTGCAACTGCGCGAAATTGACAGGCCTTTGACGGTTGGCTATGGTGCCACGCGCGCGGTGGCTCCGGGGCAGCGGATCGCCACGGTTGCGGTGGGTTATGCGGACGGAATCCCGCGCAGCGCAAGCAACCGGGGCTTCGGCGTCCTCGCAGGTCAACGGGTTCCGCTCCTGGGACGCGTCTCGATGGATCTCCTCACCTTCGACGTCTCGTCGGTGCCGCTCGAAGCGGCACAGCCGGGAGGCACGATCACGCTGATCGGACCCGCTCACTCCGTCGACGAGCTCGCCGGCGAAGCGGACACCATCGGCTACGAGGTCTTGACGCGCCTCGGCCGGCGCTATCGGCGGCGCTACCTCAAGGACGCCTAGGGTCGAACGGCGCGGCCCATGGCCTTCAACCTCTTCGCCTTCGTCGGGCGCTCCGTCCTCGTCTTCTTCGAGGTGAGCGGCCGCCTGGTGATGTTCGCGGCCCAAAGCATCGCGCACAGCGTCACACCCCCGCTCTACGTCCGCCTCATCGCGCGCCAGATGGTCGAGATGGGCTATTACTCGCTGCCCGTGGTGGGCCTGACCGCGATCTTCTCCGGGATGGTGCTGGCGCTCCAGAGCTACACGGGCTTCTCCCGCTTCACCGCCGAAAGCTCGATCCCGATCGTCGTGGTCTTGTCGATGACCCGCGAGCTCGGCCCCGTGATGGCCGGGCTCATGGTCGCGGGCCGCGTGGGCGCGGCGATCGCGGCCGAGATCGGCACCATGCGCGTGACCGAGCAGATCGACGCGCTGCGCACGCTCTCGACCAATCCGTTCAAGTATCTGATCGCGCCGCGCCTGATCGCGGGCTTCACCATGCTGCCCGTGCTCGTCTTGATCGCCGACATCATCGGCGTGATGGGCGGCTACCTCGTCTCGGTCTACAAGCTCGGCTTCAACGCCCAGGGTTACCTCGAGAACACCTTCGAGTACCTCGAGGCCGAGGACGTGGTCTCGGGCCTCGTCAAGGCAGCGGTTTTCGGCTTTCTCATCGCGCTTATGGGCTGCTATCACGGGTTCCGCTCGCGCGGCGGCGCGCAAGGGGTTGGCACCGCGACGACCAACGCCGTGGTCAGCGGGGCTATCCTCGTGCTCGTCTTCAACTACGTGATCACCGAGGCCTTCTTCGCCAAATGACCGCGCCGCGCAACAAGATCGAGGTCCGGAGCTTGACCAAGTCCTTTGGGGAGAAGCCCGTGCTCAACGGCGTCGACCTCGATCTGCGCGAGGGCGAATCGCTCGTCGTCATCGGCGGCTCGGGCACCGGCAAATCCGTGCTGATCAAGAGCATCTTGGGCCTGCTCACCCCCGATGGCGGGCGCATCGTCATCGACGGACAGGAGATCACCGACTTGCGCTCCCACGAGCGCGAGCGGATCATGCGCAAGTTTGGCATGCTGTTCCAGGGCAGCGCCCTGTTCGACAGCCTCTCGGTGTGGGAGAATGTGGCCTTCGGCCTCGTCCAGGGGCGCGGCATGCGGCGCAAGGAAGCGCGCGAAATCGCGCTCGAGAAGCTCGCCTCCGTGGGCCTGGGCCCGGACGTCGCGGGGCTCTATCCGGCCGAGCTCTCGGGCGGCATGCAGAAGCGGGTGGCCCTCGCGCGCGCGATCGCGGGCGACCCCGAGATCATCTTCTTCGACGAACCGACCACGGGGCTCGATCCGATCATGGCGGACGTCATCAACAACCTGGTCATCGAGCGGCGCACGGCGCTCGGCGCCACGACGCTCTCGATCACCCACGACATGGCGAGCGTGCGCAAGATCGCCGAGCGCGTCGCCATGATCCACGGCGGCAAGATCGTCTGGAGCGGACCGATCGCGGACATCGACCGCAGCGGAAACCCCTACGTCGATCAGTTCATCCACGGCCGCGCCGAGGGACCGATCAAGATGGAGGTGCGCCACCCATGACGCCGCACCCCGGCACGAAGGCCTAGGTGGCCCGGGCCGAGCGCCTTTACGTCTGCCAGGACTGCGGCGCCGCGCAGAACCGCTGGGCCGGGCGCTGCGGCGCCTGCGGGGCCTGGAACACGCTCGTCGAGGAACGCACCGAGGGAGCGCCGCCCAAGGCCTTGCGCGGCAAGAAGGGGCGCGCCATCGAGTTCGCTCCGCTCGAAGGCGCGGGGCCGGCGCTCGAGCGCTATCGGACCGGCATCTCGGAGCTCGACCGCGTGTTCGGCGACGGGCTCGTGCCCGGCTCCGCGTTGCTGATCTCGGGCGATCCCGGTATCGGCAAGTCGACGCTGCTGCTCCAGGCGGCCGCCGTGCTCGCGCGTCAGGGCCTGAGCGTCGCCTACATCTCGGGCGAAGAGGGCCTCGACCAGATCCGCATGCGCGCCCAACGCCTCAAGTTGGCCCAAGCCCCGGTCAGGCTCGCGGCCGCAACGGATGTGCGCAATATTCTGGCCAGCCTCGACAAGCCGGATGCGCCCGAGATCATCGTCATCGATTCGATCCAGACCATGTACGTCGATCAGCTCGACTCGGCGCCCGGGACCGTGGCCCAGCTGCGCAGCTCGGCGCACGAGCTGATCCGCTTCGTGAAGCGCCGCGGCGCCGTGCTCTTTCTCGTGGGCCACGTGACCAAGGAAGGGCTGATCGCCGGCCCCCGGGTGCTCGAGCACATGGTCGATACGGTGCTCTACTTCGAGGGCGAGCGGGGCCATCAGTTCCGCATCTTGCG
>CAZVZP010000091.1:6624-10453 GCA_964631625.1 uncultured Hyphomicrobiales bacterium
GCTTCGGCCCGACCGACGAGATCGGCGTCTTCGAGATGACCGGCGAGGGCCTGGTGGAGGTGCCGAACCCGTCCGCGCTGTTCCTCTCGCCCGAGCGCGCGAGGAGCGCGGGCGCCGCCGTGTTCGCCGGCATCGAGGGCACGCGGCCCCTGCTGGTCGAGATCCAGGCCCTCGTCGCACCCTCGCCGCTCGCCACCCCGCGCCGCGCCGTGGTCGGCTGGGATGCCGGGCGGCTTGCCATGGTGCTCGCCGTGCTCGACGCGCGGGGCGGGCTCAGGCTCGGGGGCAGCGACGTCTATCTCAACGTGGCCGGGGGCCTGCGCATCGGCGAGCCCGCGGCCGATCTCGCGGTCGCCGCGGCGCTGCTTTCCTCGGCGAGCGGGCGGCCCGTGCCGGACGACAGCGTGGTCTTCGGCGAGATCGGCCTGGGCGGCGAGGTGCGCCCCGTGGGGCAGTGCACGGCCCGGCTCAAGGAGGCGGCGAAGCTCGGCTTCACCTCGGCGCTCATCCCCGCGCGCAGCAAGGCCGAGGGGGCACCGCTTCGGGTGCGGCCGATCGCCCGCCTGAGCGAGCTGATCGCCCTCCTCGGTCCGGCTCGCCGACGCTCGGCGGCGGAATTGGGCGGCCATGAGCAATAAGCGCCACGTGGCCCTTGACGGAGCCCGCGGGCGCGCGGCCAGAATGCCCCGGCCGCGGGAAGAAGGGCGATTTCGGCTCCGCCTCGAGGGCGCAAGCGAGCGCGCCTGTAGGGGCCCGAGGCGAGGCGCTTCGTCATGAGCTCGATCAGCCCGGCCGACATCATCATTGTCCTCCTCCTGGTGCTCTCTGCGGCGTTCGCCTTCTTGCGCGGCTTCGTGCGCGAGTTCTTCGGCCTTGCCGCCTGGGTCGGCGCCGGTCTGGTCACCGCCTACACCTTCATCCCGGCGCGCACCTACGTGCGCGATCAGATCGAGCCGCCGCTCTTGGCCGACGCGCTCACCGGGGCCGCAATCTTCATCGGCACCCTGGTCCTGCTGCTGCTCATCGCCCATATGATTACCGAGGGCGTGCGGTCGAGCCGGTTCGGCATGATCGACCGCTCGCTTGGTTTCATCTTCGGGCTGTTCCGCGGCGCGCTCGTGGTCTGCCTCGCCTACATGTTCCTGGTCTGGGCCATGCCCGAGGGACGGCCGGAATGGGTGGAAAAGGCGCGTCTGATGCCCTTGGTCCAGGACGGCGTGGGCCTGATCCGGGTGGTGGTGCCCGCCACCCTCCAGGAAGAGGGCGCGGCGCTCGCCGCCGGCGCGCGCAAGAAGGGCGAGGCCGCGGCGGGCGTGAAGGAGAACCTCGACACCCTGACCGGGGAGGACGCGGAAACCGGCTATCCGGCCGACGAGCGCAAGGCGCTCGACGGCGTGATCGAGGGCATCGAATGAGCGAAAGGCCTCTGCCGCGCCGGCCGCGCGAGGGCCCCTGCGATGCCGACAAGCCGCACGAGGAGTGCGGTATCTTCGGCATCTTCGGCCATGCGGAATCGAGCGCGCACACCGCGCTGGGCTTGCACGCGCTGCAGCACCGCGGCCAGGAGGCCGCGGGCATCGTGACCTCCGACGGCAGCCAGTTCCACAGCCATCGCTGCCTCGGCCTCGTCGGCGACAACTTCAGCCGCGCCGACATCATCGCACACCTCAAGGGTTCGGCCGCGATCGGGCACGTGCGCTACTCCACGAGCGGCGAGACGATCATGCGCAACGTTCAGCCGCTCTTCGCCGAGTTCAATTTCGGCGGCCTCGCCATCGCCCACAACGGCAACCTCACGAACGCCTACAGCCTGCGCAAGGAGCTCGTCGCGCGCGGCTGCATCTTTCAATCGACCTCGGACACCGAGGCGATCATTCACCTCATGGCGCGCAGCGGCTACGAGTCGGTGGTCGAGCGCATGATCGACGCGCTCAAGCAGGTCGAGGGCGCCTACTCGCTGGTGGTGCTGACGAAGGACACGCTCATCGGCGTGCGCGATCCTTACGGCGTGCGCCCGCTCGTCATGGGTGAGCTCGAAGGCGCGCCGATCCTCGCCTCCGAGACCTGTGCGCTCGACATCATCGGCGCCCACTACGTGCGCGAGATCGAGCCGGGCGAGCTCGTCGTGATCGAGCGGTCGGGCGCGAGCAGCATCCGCCCCTTCCTGCCGCGCCCGCAGCGCTTCTGCGTCTTCGAGTTCATCTACTTCGCGCGGCCCGACAGCCTGGTCGAGGGCACCAGCGTCTACGAGGCGAGGAAGCGCATCGGCGCCGAGCTCGCGCGCGAGACGCACGTGGAGGCCGACCTCGTCGTGCCGGTGCCGGATTCGGGCGTGCCGGCGGCGATCGGCTACGCGGCGCAAGCCGGGCTCCCGTTCGATCTCGGCATCATCCGCAACCACTACGTGGGACGCACCTTCATCGAGCCGAGCGACCAGATCCGCCACTTGGGCGTGCGCCTCAAGCACAACGCCAACCGCTCGACGCTTTCGGGCAAGCGCGTCGTGCTCGTGGACGATTCGATCGTGCGCGGCACGACCTCGACGAAGATCGTCGACATGGTGCGCCATGCCGGCGCGCGCGAGGTGCACATGCGCATCGCCAGCCCGCCCACGACCCATTCCTGCTTCTACGGCGTCGATACGCCCGAGCGCTCGAAGCTCATGGCCGCCCGCCACGACGTCGAGGCCATGGCGCGCATCATCGGGGTGGACAGCCTGGCGTTCGTCTCGATCGACGGCCTCTACCGGGCCATGGGCGAGCCGGGGCGCAACCGCGAGGCGCCGCGTTTCTGCGACGCCTGCTTCACCGGCGACTACCCGATCCCGCTCGCCGATTGCGACGGCGAGAAAAGCCCGAGCCAGCTCTCGCTTCTGGACGATCGCGGCTGATGGCGCAGGCCCCGCGCGCAAGCGGCGCGCTCGAGGGTCGGCTCGCACTCATTACCGGCGCCTCGCGCGGCATCGGCGCGGCGGTGGCCGAGCGCTACGCCCAAGAGGGCGCCGATCTGATCTTGGTTGCGCGCACGGCGGGCGGCCTCGAGGCCACCGACGACCGCGTGCGCGCACACGGCCGGCACGCCACGCTTGTGCCCCTCGATCTTCTGGAGGGCGAGGCCATCGACCGGCTCGGCGCTTCCATGTTCGAGCGCTTCGGCAAGCTCGACATCCTGGTTGGCAACGCCGCGACCCTCGGCCCTTTGAGCCCCATGGGGCACTACGATCCGAAGGCGTGGCAGCGGGTGATCGACCTCAACCTCAACGCCAACTGGCGCCTGATCCGAAGCTTCGATCCGCTGCTTCGGCGCTCGGATGCGGGCCGCGCGATCTTCGTCACCTCGGGCGTGGCCCAGGGCGGGCTCGCCTACTGGGGCGCTTACGCGGCGAGCAAGGCCGCGCTCGAGGCGATGGTTCGGACCTACGCGGCCGAGCTTAACAAGACCAAGGTGGTGGCCAACCTCGTCGATCCGGGCGTGGTGCGCACGCGCCTGCGGGCCCAAGCCTTCCCGGGCGAGGACCCGAACAAATTGCCCCCGCCCGAGGCGATCACCGACGCCTTCGTCGAGCTCGCCTCGCCCGAGTGCCGCAGGAACGGCGAGCGGATCCTGGCCCGCGCCAGGGCGACTCGGCGGGTCGGCACCACTAGAGCAATATCCACTCAGATTGAACCGGACGGTTCAATCTGAGTGGATGAAATTGCTCTAGATTTAAAGACGATAGAGCAGCTTTATCCGGTCGTTGGATCGCTGAAAGCGATTCCAACTGACCGGATGCTGCTCTAGAGCAGGATGCGGTTAGGTTGAAGCGTATCCGGCATTGACGAGGCATCTC
>CAZVZP010000092.1:0-10329 GCA_964631625.1 uncultured Hyphomicrobiales bacterium
AGAGCGAGCTCGATCGCGTGATGGCCGACATCGCCGCCCTCAACACCCTGAGCAATCAGGTGGCGGCCGATTCCTCGTTGGCCGCTTACCTGCTCGAGTCGATCGGCGCGGCGTACGAGCTGCAGGGGGCACTCGACGAGGATCACCGCCAGCTCGCGCTCCTCGAGGACGAGACCAACCGCACCGTGGTGCTGGTCGATCGTGTGCTCAACGAGGTGACCGAAACCATCGGCCGCTTCACCAACTACGTGAACAGCGAGCGCTACAACCTGACCACGCTCTCGGTCGCGATCAAGAACGGCGAGTATTACGGCGAGAGCCTCTTGAACCGGGCTTACCAGGGCGCGGCGTTGAGCTTGAGCGGTGGGGCGGCGGCGGCCGGCGCGGCCCCTCCGGAAGCGCGCGAGGCGCTCGTCGTGATCCGCTTCGACAACCCGGACGTCGAGTACCGTCAGGCGCTCTACACCGCGGTCTCCCAAGCGCTCGAGCGGCGTCCCACGGCAAGCTTCGACGTCGTTGCCGTAGCGTCCAGTCTCGGCTCGGCGTCCGAGGCGGCGCTCGCCGCCAACAGCGTGAAACGGAACGCCCAGGACGTGATGCAGGCGTTGACCGAGATGGGCTTGCCCGCCCATCGGGTCGACCTCTCCTCGAGCACCAGCGCCGACGTTTACAGCAACGAAGTGCGGGTCTATTTGCGCTGAGCCCCGCTTGAAGGGCCGCCCCCGTTGAGGCGGCGCGGCCGCTCTTTGCCCCTCGCCTGATGATCAAGCGAAGCCCGACCATTCGCCTGCGCGCCCTGGCCCGGTTCACGGCGGCTCTGCTCGCGGCCGCCGCGCTCGCCGCCTGCGCGGCAGGCAAGGAGGGCCGGTCGGGCCCGAGCATGATGGTCGCGGCGGCCGACCCCGCGGCGGCCGAGGCGGGCCTCGAGATCCTGCGCGCGGGGGGCAGCGCGCTCGACGCCGCCATCGCAACCCAGCTCGTGCTCGGCCTGGTCGAGCCGCAGTCGAGCGGCATCGGCGGCGGCGGCTTTCTTCTCCACTACGACCACGACAGCGGCCGGGTTGAAAGCTACGACGGACGCGAGACCGCGCCCCGGGCGGTGGGGCCCGACCTCTTCTTGACCCCCTCGGGCGAGCCCATGCCGTTCCGCGAGGCCATGGTCGGCGGGCGTGCGGTCGGCGTGCCAGGACTCTTGCGCATGCTCGAGCTCGCGCACAGGGAGCACGGGCGGCTCGAGTGGAGCGCCTTGTTCGAGCCCGCCATCCGTTTGGCCGAGCAGGGGTTTGCCGTCAGCCCCTATCTCGCCCGGGAGATCGCCGAGGCACACTCGTTGGACACCTATCCGGCGACGGCGGCGTATTTCCTGGATGCCGCGGGCCAGCCCAAGGCGCCCGGCACCGTCATCGTCAACGAGGCCTATGCCGACACCCTGCGCGCCATCGCCATTGGCGGGGCCGACGCTTTCTATGGAGGCCCGATCGCGCAGGACATCGTGGCGGCGGTGCAGAACGATCCGGTGAACCCGGGGCTGCTGGCGGCCGAGGACTTCGCCCGCTACGAGGCCAAGCGCCGCGATCCGGTGTGCGGGCCGTATCGCATCTTCGTCCTCTGCAGCATGGGCCCGCCGTCCTCGGGCGGCGTCGCGGTGCTCGAGATGCTGGGCCTGCTCGAGCGCTTCCACATGCCGGCACGTCTCCCGCTCTCGCCCGAGACCGCGCATCTGTTCGCGGAGGCGATGCGGCTCGCCTTCGCCGATCGCGACCGTTATCTCGCCGATCCCGATTATGTCGCGGTGCCCGCGGCGGGGCTCCTCAACTCCGCCTACCTCGCGGAGCGCGCCGCCTTGATCCAGCTTACCGCCCGCGTCGTGGAGGCCGAGCCGGGCCGCCCTCCGGGAATCCAACGCTATTGGCTCGAGGAGCGGGCATGGCGCGAGCCAGGCTCGACCACGCACCTCTCGGTTGTCGACGAGGACGGCAACGCTGTGGCGCTGACCAGCAGCATCGAGCAGAACTTCGGCTCGCGCCTGATGGTGCGGGGCTTCCTGCTCAACCAACAGCTCACGGATTTCTCCTTCGAGCCCGAGCGCGACGGTGTACCCATCGCCAACCGGGTCGAGCCGGGCAAGAGGCCGCGCTCTTCCATGGCGCCGACCTTCGTGTTCGACCGTGCCGGAAACTTGCGTTTCGCCGTGGGCTCGCCGGGCGGGCCGTTCATCATCCCCTATGTGGCCCAGGCGCTGCTGGGCGTGCTGGCCTGGGATCTCGATCTGCAATCCGCAGTGGCGTTGCCCCACATCGCGGCCTACAAGGGCAAGGTCTATTTCGAGGCGGGCACGCCCCTTGAGCGCCTCGTGCCCGCCCTCGAAGCCCTGGGCCACGAGGTTGAGCTCATCCCGTTCAGCAGCGGGCTGCACGGCATCGCCGCGACGCCTTGGGGCCTTGAGGGCGCGGCCGATCCGCGCAAGCCGGGCGTCGCGCTCGGGGATTAACCGGCAGGTTCACGACAAATTCGCACGATGGACGATCCGCAATCCTTCCCGGCGATTCACCTGCTGGCCGGCGGGGGCAAGCGGCTCAGGCGCGGCCACCCGTGGCTCTACTCGAACGAGATCCGCATGGACGAGGCGGCCCGAGCGTTAACGCCCGGCTCGCTGGTGCGCGTGATCGACGCCGGCGGCGAGGCACTCGCGCTGGCGAGCTTCAATCCCCACTCGCTGATCGCTGCGCGGGTGCTGAGCCGTCGTCTCGACGAGGCGATCGATGAAAACTTCTTCGCCGGCCGCCTCGAGTCGGCGCTCGCGTTGCGCGCGCGCCTCTATCCCGAGCCGTTCTACCGTCTCATCCACGCCGAAGCGGACGGCCTGCCCGGCCTCGTGATCGACCGCTACGGCGATGCGCTCTGTTGCCAGATCAACACGGCGGGCGCCGAGCAATGGGTTGGATTGATCGAGGCCGCTCTGTTGCGCGTGTTGGCCCCGCACGCGATCGTCTTTCGCCGCGACGCCCCGGTGCGTGCGCTCGAGGGCCTAAACGAGGCCGCACCCGTCACGGTCGGGTCGCTCGAGAGCCCGGTCGAGCTCAAGGAGCAGGGGGTGCGGTTCTATGCCGATCTTCGGGCCGGCCAGAAAACGGGCTGGTACTACGATCAGCGGGAGAATCGCGACTTCGCTGCGCGCCTCGCCGCGGATCGGCGCGTGCTCGACGCCTATTGCCACAGCGGAGGCTTCGCGCTGCGCGCCGCAGCCGCGGGCGCCGCGGCCGTGCTCGGCTTCGACAGCTCGGGCCCTGCCCTCGGCCACGCGCAACAGGCGGCGCAGGCGAACGGGCTCGCCGAGCGTTGCCGGTTCGAGCGGGCGAAGGCGTTCGAAGCGCTGGAAGAGCTCGGCAAGAACCGCGAGAGCTTCGACCTCGTGATCTGCGATCCGCCTTCCTTCGTCCGCTCGCGCAAGGAGCTCGCGGTGGGCCTCAAAGCCTATCGCAAGCTCGCGCGCCTGGCGGCACGCTTGGTTGCGCCGAGCGGCGATCTCGTGCTCGCCTCCTGCTCGCACAACGTCACGTCGAGTGACCTTGTCGAAGCCGTGCGGGCAGGCTTGGTCGATGCGGGGCGCTCGGGGCGCATCCTGCGCGAGGCCGGCGCCGGGCCCGATCATCCCGTGCATCCGGCGCTGCCGGAATCCGCCTACCTCAAATGCCTGGTGCTGCGGCTCGACTGAGCCGCTAGAAGCGTTATGTGGCGGAGTGGAATCACGGGTGAGCTTCAAATTTGCCGATACCCCCACCCCGGCCCTCCCCCGCGAGGGGGGAGGGAGCGTCTTATTTCGTCCCCCTCTCCTCGCGGGAGGGGGTCGGGGGAGGGGGTGCTTCCACTTAATCCAATTGCGCTCTAGAAGCGCACGATGGCGCTGACGACGAGGACGCCCAGCATGGCGAGCACGGTGGCCGAGCCGGTCATCGCCATCATGAAGAACAAGTTGCCCACGGTCCACAGCGGGTGCACCGCGCGCTCGACGAACCGGCGGGTCGGCGAGAACCGACACGTAATACCGGTGGCCGAAGACGGGGGCGCTGAAGCGGATGTCGACGCTGTGTTCTTTATCGAGCCGCGCCGCGGCATCGTCGAGCGCGGCGCTGAGGGGCGTGCGCACGCCCGCACCCTCGAGCGCGACGGCTCTCTCGCCTGTGGTTAACGCCTCCTGCAGGCTCATGGGAATCGCCCCCTATCGCCGAGGCCGCATCCGCGGTCCGACGCCACAATAGCGGGCCTCGATTGACGAGCTGTTAACCGTGGTGGTTAACAGCCGATGATTCGATCGACGCGCGCCGGTAGCGCGATGCGGAACACCGCGCCCTCTTTACCCGTGCGCACGAGATCGATCGTGCCGCCGTGCGAGCGCACGAGGTCGCGGGCAATGGCGAGCCCAAGCCCGGTGCCGCCCTGGCGGCCGGCGCCGGTGAACGGCTCGAACAGATGGGGCAGCACGTCGGAAGGGAGGCCGGGCCCCGTGTCGGCCACCTCGATGACGACCTCGTTCCCCGGTGTCCGCGCGTGACCCTCGATGGCGATCCGGCGCTCGCCGCCGCCCCGCCGCTGCAGGGCTTCGCTCGCATTGCGCGCGAGGTTGAGCAGGACGCGGAACAGCTGATCGCGATCCGCCGTCACCGCAAGCTCGTCGGGCACGCGGTTGTCGAACCTCACCTCGCCGCCGAGCGCCGCCGGCAGGCTCGCGGCCACCTCGTCGACGAGAGCCCTGAGCAAGAAGCGCGAGCGCCGGGGCTCGGGCACCTCGGCCCGCGCATAGCTCAGGGTCTCGGCGCACAGGGCGACCGCCCGGTCGATCACGGCCAAGAGCCGCGGCGTCATGTCCTTGACCCGGGGATCGGCGCTCTCCGCGATGCGGTCGGAGAGCAACACGGCCGAGGAGAGCGCGTTGCGCAGGTCGTGGTTGATCTTGCTCACCGCCTCGCCGAGCGCCGCGAGCCGGGTCTTCTGGTGCAACGATTCGCGCAGCTTTCTCTGCATGTCGGCGAGCTCGCGCTGCGCCACGCCGATCTCGTCGCCACGGCCGCTCGGATGGATCACCGTCTCGGCGTCTTCGGGCGAGTTGCGAAACGCGATCATGCTCTCCGTGATCCGGCGCATGGGCCGCACCATGAGACGGTGGAGCGCAAAGTAGACGAGCGTCGCGCTCAACAAAGAGATGACGATCGAAAGGGTGAGGATGCGCTGCGAGTACGAGACCATGCCCGCAAACAACGCGCGCTCGCTCAGCACGGCCTCGACCACCGCCGCCGATTCCTCCGAGGCGTCCTGGCCGATGATCCGGATGGTGCGCTGCCCGCCCGCGGCCAGAGCTTCGAACGCATCGGCAATCAGGTCGAAGGGGCTCGCCTTGCGCAGATCGAAGCTGCCCTCGATGCGGCCCTCGGGCACCTCGCCCAGCATGATCGAGACCCAGCCCGGCTTGTGGAGCGCGATCGCTTCCAAACCGGCCTGATCGAGCAGTTTGCCGGCGAGTTCGGGGCTGACCATCCAGCCAGGCGCGGCCTCGACGGCGAACGCGGCGAGCCGCGCCGCGGCCAGCCGCTCCTCGAGGAACATGGCGCGGTAGCGGGCGATCGAGGGCACATAGATCAGGACCTCGCCCAGCATGATCACGACGATCGTGATCACGAGGAGCCGCGCCGAGAGCGAACGGAGCGGCGAGAGCCTGGGCAGGCGCACGGGCGTCATGACGCTAGGGTAACCCATCGACGCGAATGCGCGACACGCGCGCGATGCCCGATGCCGAAGCGCCTCAGCCGAGCCGGGCGAGGAGGCGCACGATCCGGCGCGTGCGGGCGCTGAACAGCCGAGGCGCGTAGAACGCTCCGGCTGCGCGCTTGCTCGCCTCGCTCATTGTCGGATACGGCACGATGAGCTCGGCCAGCACCGAGACCGCGATCTTGCGGCGCAGCGCAAGGCTCCACAGCGAGATGAGCTCACCCGCATGGGCGCCCAGGATCGAGGCGCCGAGCACGCGGCCGCGCCGGTCGACGAAGGCCTTGACCAGACCGGCGGTTCTCGCTTCCGTCACCGCGCGATCGTTCTCGGCG
Source organism: uncultured Hyphomicrobiales bacterium (assembly GCA_964631625.1). GTDB lineage: Bacteria > Pseudomonadota > Alphaproteobacteria > UBA828 > JAPUJA01 > CAZVZP01. Next base: position 6,096 of record CAZVZP010000092.1, read on the forward strand.
AAGGGCCAGCGCAGCACGCGCACCGCCTGGCCCATGCTCTCGGCCCGATCCGAGGCAAGCCCGACGTGGGCGAGCTCGGGATCGGTGTAGGTGACCCATGGCACGGCGTCGTAACGCACGCGGGCCGGCAGGCGGAACAACGCGCGCCTGAGCACGATGCTCGCGTGATAGGCCGCCATGTGCGTGAAGCGGTGGGGGCCCACCGCATCGCCGATCGCGAAGATGCGCCGGCTGGTCGTGCGCAAGGCGCCATCGACCACGACCCCCCGCTCATCGTGGGCGACGCCCGCGGCTTCGAGATCGAGGCCCTCGAGGTTCGCCGTCCGGCCGACGGCGATCAAAAGGTGCGAGCCCTCGAGGCGCTCACGCCGGCCCCCGTGCTCGATCTCGAGCGCGAGCCCGTCGGGCGTGTGGCTCACGCGGCGCGCTCGGGCGCCTTCGCAGAACACGACGCCCTCGCCTTCGAGGCGCTCCGCCAGCTGGCGCACGAGCTCGGGATCGTCTTTCTTGAGCAGGCGCGAGGCCTGCACCACGGTCACTTTGGAGCCGAGGCGCGCAAACGCCTGGCTCATCTCGAGGCCGATCGGACCGCCGCCCACGATCAAGAGATGGCGCGGCAGCGTGCGCGCCTCGAATACGGTCTCGTTGGTGAAATAGGAGACCCCCGCCAAGCCCTCGAGGGCCGGGATCGCCGGTCGCGATCCGGTGGCGATGACGAAGCGGCGGGCCTCGATCCGATGACCCGCGGCCTCGAGCGCCCCGGGCCCTACGAAGCGCGCGTGCGCCTCGATGACGCGAACGCCCAAGCCCTCGTAGCGGGCTCTCGAATCCTGCGGGGCGATCGCCGCGATCGCACCCTGAACGTGGTCGAACACTCGGGCGGGATCGACGGGCGGCGGCGCGGTGAACCACGGGGCCGCGCGCGCGCCGTGCACCGCACGGGCGGCGGCGAGCAACGCCTTCGAAGGCACGCAGCCCGTATGCAGGCACTCGCCACCGAGGCGCGCCTCCTCGATGAGCACCACCCGGGCGCCGAGCAGGCTTGCGCCCGCCGCGACGCTTAAGCCCGCCGAGCCGGCGCCGACCACGCACAGATCCGGCCGAAGCGTCTCCCCCATCTCTCCTCGCACAAGCTCGAGAGGTCAGCCTGCGCGCTTCTCCCGGCGCGCCTTGACGAGCTTATAGAAGACCGGGAGCAGAGCGAGAATGGCAAGCCCCGCAAGCGCGCCCAGCACCCGAGGCGTCAGCACCGTGCCGGGGCTCAATATCCCTCCCGCCTCGAGCACGTCGCCCAGCCCGGCGCCCGCGAGCGCATAGACGAAGCTTCCCGGAATGATGCCGATGAAGGTCGCGAGCACGAAGGTCGTGAGGCGCACGCCGAGGAGCGCCGGCACGAGGTTGACGATGAAGAACGGAAAGATCGGAATCAGACGGAGGATCAGAAGGTAGCTCAACGCGTTGGTACGGAATCCCTGCTCCATCGTCTTAACCCAGCCACGGGCCCTGCGGCGCAGCGCGTCGCCGAACGCGCTCCTGGCCGCGAGAAAGACGAGCGTGGCGCCGATCGTCGCGCCGATCACCGTGTAGACGGTGGCGGCTAGGGCGCCGAACAGGAAGCCTCCGGCCAGCGTGAGCACGGTGGCCGAGGGCAGCGAGAGTGCGGTGTTGATCACGTAGAACGCGAGATAGAGCAGAACCGCCGCAACGGCGTGCTCGGACACGAAGCCCGCGAGGGCCTCGCGATGGGCGGTGAGCTCCCTGAGGGAGAGGCGTTCGTCCAGACCGAAAGCAAAGATGAGCCCGACCGCGAGCGCCAGGAGGCCGAGCGGCCACAGGCGCCGGAGCAGCAACATCGGTCGTCTTTCCACCAGATCGGCCATCGCCTCGCGTCGCTGTCTAGCCCCGGGCCTCGAAGGCCGGGCCTCGAAGGCCGGGCGCCGAGAGCCGTGCGCGCCGACCGGGGCCCTGCGCTGCTCTTTCAGGTTATGGGCCGGCAAACGCCCCTTGGGAAGCCCGGATAACCACAACGTGACGCAGATTGAACCCGCCGTGAGCCTTGAGCCGACAGGCTTTTCTTCGAGCCGTGCGGCATTGACGCCACGGGCCTGAGCCCGTATACAGCCGCGGGCGGCCGGCCTGGCCCGGCCGCCGACGGAGAGCCCTCGTGAAACGGACCTACCAGCCGAGCGTTCTCGTCCGCAAGCGCCGCCACGGCTTTCGCACGCGGATGGAGACGCGGAGCGGCCGCGCCATCCTGTCCCGTCGCCGCGCCAAGGGGCGGAGTAAGCTCTCGGCCTAGGGCTTATGGCGCATCCGCTGCCGCGGCTTAGGCGACGCGCCGAGTTCCTGCGCATCGCGCGCGGCGGACGCAAATGGGCGGCGCCCGGCTTGATTCTTCAGGCGAGCCCCGCATCCGGCCCGGCCGAGCCGAGTTCGCCCGGCATCCGGGTCGGCTTCACCGCGAGCCGCAAGGTGGGCACGGCGGTCGCGCGCAACCGCTGCCGGCGGCGTCTGCGGGCGCTGGCCCATAGAGTGCTGGCGCGCCAGGCCCGCGGCGGATTCGATTTCGTATTGATCGCGCGCCCGGCTACGCTGACCCGCTCCTTTGACCAGCTCGAGCGCGACCTCGACCTCGCACTCCACAAGGTCGGGGCCCATCGCGAGGAAAGCGCCGCCGAATGACTCCGCTCTCCCATCTCATCGTGCTCCTGCTGCGCGGCTATAAGCTGTTCGTGTCGCCGCTGCTGCCACCCTCCTGCCGTTATCTGCCGACCTGCTCGGACTACGCGCTCGAGGCCGTGGCGTGCCACGGCCCGCGGCGCGGTGGCTGGCTTGCGCTCCGGCGCCTGCTGCGCTGCCATCCGTTCGGCGGCTCGGGCTTCGATCCCGTGCCCGCGCGCAGCCCCCGAGCGCACGGTTGCGGTTGAGGCGCCCCTCCCGGCGCAGCCATGGAACCGCAGACTCGCAACCTGATCATCGCGGTCGTGCTGGGGGCGGCGATCATCTTCGCCAGCCAGTTCTTCCTCATGCCCCAATACGCACCGCCGCCGGCGCCGGCGACGCCGGCCGAGACCGAACAGGCCGCGGGCGCGCCGGAGGTCGTGCCCGGTGAGGGCGTGCCGCGCCTGCGCGAGCGCGCCGAGGTGCTGCGCGCCGATCCCCGCGTGCCGATCGAGACGCCCGCGTTTTCGGGCTCGATCAATCTGCGCGGCGCGCGCATCGACGACCTCCATCTCAAACGCTACCGCGAGACGATCGAGGCCCGCAGTCCAACCATCGTGCTGCTCTCGCCCTCGGGCGTGAAGGACTTCTATTTCGCCGAGTTCGGCTGGCTCGCGACCGACCCCGATCTCGCGCTGCCGGGGCCGGACACGATCTGGCAAGCGGAAGGCGAGGCGCTCACCCCCGATACGCCGATCGACCTGAGCTGGGATAACGGCCGGGGCCTGCGTTTCTCGATGACCATCGCGGTCGACGAGGACTACCTGTTCACCGTCGAGCGCCGGGTCGAAAACAGCGGCGAGGCGCCCGTCACGCTGTGGCCGTACGGCTTGATCTCGCGGCTCGGCGAGGGCGACCCCTCCGAGCTCGTCTATGCCTCCTATCTCGTGCATCTGGGTCCCGTCGGCGCCTTCAACGGCACGCTCGAGGAGACGAGCTACGACGACCTGCGCGAGGAGAAGGAGCAGAGCTTTGACTCGGTGGGCGGCTGGGCCGGGATCACCGACAAGTATTGGATCGTGGCGCTCCTCGCTCCGCCGCAAGCGCCGGTCACGGGACGCTTCTTGAGTTCGTCCTTTGGCGAGGCGAGCAAGTATCAGGCGGACGTGCGCGGGGAAAGCCTCACCGCGCCGCCCGGGGGCATGATCACGGTCACCGAGCGCCTGATCGCCGGGGCCAAGAAGGTCGCCGTGCTCGACCGCTACGAGGACGAGGTCGGCACCGAGCGGCTCGATTCGGTCGTGTTCAAGTTTCTGTGGTTCTTGGCCCGGCCGCTGTTCTACGCGCTCCAGTTCTTCCACCAGATCTTCGGCAACTTCGGCCTCGCCATCCTGGCGCTCACGGTGTGCGTGCGCATCCTGCTCTTCCCGCTCGCCAACAAGTCGTATGCGGCGATGAGCAAGATGAAGAAGCTCACGCCCCAGATGAAGGAGCTGCGCGAGCGCTACAAGGACGACCGGGCGCGGCTCAACAAGGAGGCGATCGAGCGCTATCGGCGCGAGAAGGTGAACCC
>CAZVZP010000093.1:0-10249 GCA_964631625.1 uncultured Hyphomicrobiales bacterium
TGATTCACGCCGCCGAATTTTGCTCTAGCCGCGCGGCGTGCGAGCAGAGGCCGAGCGACAAAAAAACTGCCGCCGGAGGCTATCCGGCGGCAGCTTCTGAAGCGTCTCGAGTCTTAGGTGTCTCGATCGAAGCCGGACCTACTCGGTCCAGGGCTTCCAATAGGATTCGTTGGTGGCGATCCAGTCCTCGGCGACCGCCTTCGGATCCTCGCCGTCCACGTCGGCCCGGTAGATGAGCTTCGAGTAGGTTTCGTCGTCGAACTGCATCTTGCGGAAGACGTCGTAGGCCTTGGGCCACTTGGCTTCGCCCACCGCGGACGCCGCCTTGTGCATGGCGCCCTTGGGCTTGCCGCAGTCGTAGGCCTTCTCCGGATTGATGCCCCAGGCGGGGTCGTTGTAGCACTCGGGCGTGTACGCGGGGAACTCGACGAACTCGCCCTTGTACACGGCGGGCCACCAGTGGGGCACCCAGAACCACTGCAGGATCGGGGCCTGGCGCTGATAGGCGGATTCGGCCTCGGCCCACATCGCCGCGTCCGAGCCCGCGTGCACGACGGCGTAGGGGATGCCGAGCGACTCGACGCGCTCCTCATCGAACCCCTCCCAGGTCGCGGGACCCGCGAGATAACGGCCGTTCTCGCCCGTCTCGGCGGTGGCGAAGGCCGCCGCACACGACGGTTCTTTCAGCGCTTCCCAGTTGGGCAGGCCCGGGCACTGCTCCTTCATGTACTCGGGGAACCACCACTCCTCGCGCGCGAACAGGCCGAGCTCGCCCATGTCGAGCAAGTCGGCGGTCGCGAGCGAGGCGGCGAAGCGGTCGCCCTGGGTGGTGGGCCAGATCTCGACCTGAACGTCGAGATCGCCCATCTCGATGCCGGCGAACTGCGCCATGGCGTCGGCCTGGACGTACTCGACGGAATAGCCCAGGCGCTCGAAGATGCCGCCGATGATGTAGCTCGTGATGTACTGGCTATTCCAGTCGTTGATCGCGAGCTTGATCGGCTCGTCGGTCTCCGGAACCTCGGCCTTGGCTTGGCCCACAAAGGCGAGAGCCGCGACGAGCCCGTAGGCTACGGCCGCGGTCTTGAACAGTCTCTTCATGCATTACCTCCCGGTGTCACAGGGCCGGAGTGCCGGCACCCGATCTCATGCTCCCGTAGTTCAGCTTGGAATTGCGCCGTTTTGATGGCGCGCGTTCCTCGCCTAGCGCGCCGCACCCTCCGGTCCGGCTCGGGGTCCACTCTTAGCGCAAAACCAAGCCTGAGTCATTTTCTTCGTTTTTTCAGGCGAATAGTCGGCAACCGACCGGTCGAGGAGGGCACCCAACCCTCAGTCGGAGCCCGTGGAAAGGGCAAGGATCATGCTGACTTGGCAGAGCGGCCGCGCCGCTTCCCCGGCCCAGCGCAGGATCGCTTCGCCCGCCTCGCGCCGGGCGCGCTTGCTCGAGGGCACGATCGTCAAGCCCGCCCAGCGCTCGAGCGCGCGCAGCACATCGGCGGTGAGGAGGAACGTGTCCTTGCCCGCCATGCGCAGGAAATAGGGGCTGGAGTTGCCGCCCATCTGGGCGAAGCGGCGGACAAGCTCGTCCCACAGGCCCACGATGTCGGAGGCGGGCCAATCGGCGAGATAGGCGCCGACGCTGCCTTTCGCGTCCGCGATGCGGCCCATTTCGGCCGCGTTCGCGCACACGGCCTTGATCTTGCCCCAGTGCCGGATCAGGCGCCGATCGCGCATGAGCGCATCGAGCTGATCCTCGCGCAGCGCTCGCACGCGCTTGGGATCGAAACCCACGAATACCTCCTCGAAGGCGGGCCACTTGGCATCGACCAGGCTGTGCTTCAAGCCCGCGCGGAAGATGCGCCGCGACATGAGCGAGAGGTAGCGATCATCGCCGCGCGCGCAAAGCTCCGCGCTCGAGAGCGGTGAAGGGAGCCGCGCCGTAAGGGCCTCGGGCCCGCCGGCGCGCGCCTCCGCCTTGCCGTAGATGGTCGCAAAGCGCGTCATCGCCCTCATCTTAGCGAGCCCGCGCGGCGCGGGACAGCGCGGATGCTCGCTCTTGTTTGGCCGTCGTCCACGGGCTAAGAGAGGGGCGGCCGGGGAGAACACGAGGGGGATACGGCCGTGACAATCGCCGAGCGCGAGGGCTTAAGCCGTGGCCACTGAAACTTCGCGCTTCTCGCTCGCCGGAAAAGGCGCGCTGATCACCGGCGCATCCAGCGGTCTCGGGCGGCATTTCGCGCTCACGCTGGCGCGCGCCGGAGCCGATGTCGCGCTGGCCGCGCGGCGCGAGGCCGCGCTGCGAACCTTGGCGGAGGACATCGCCAAGACCGGCCGACGCGCCGTGCCAATCGCCATGGATGTGACGGATGGCGAAAGCGTCGTAGAGGGCGTGGCGCAAGCCTGGCAGGCGCTCGGCAAGCTCGACGTGCTCGTCAACAACGCCGGCATCTCGATCCCGAAATTCGCGCTCGATACCAGCGAGGAGGAGTGGGACCGCGTGCTCGACGCCAACCTCAAGGGCGCGTTCCTGGTCGCGCGCGAGGTGGCGAAGCGCATGGCGGCGCGGGGCCAAGGGGGCTCGATCGTCAACAACGCCTCCGCCGTGGTCTTCAAGGTGATGAAGACGCTGGCGAGCTACGCCGCCTCCAAGGGCGGCCTCGTCTCGCTGACCGAGGCGCTCGCGCTCGAGTTCGCACGCGATGGGATTCGCGTCAACGCGCTCGCGCCCGGCTATTTCCTGACCGAGATCAACCGCGATTTCTTCGACACGGCCCCGGGCGCCAAGCTGATCGAGCGCGTGCCGTTCCGCCGCCTCGGCCACATGGAGGAGCTCGAGGGCGCCCTCCTCCTGCTCGCCTCGGAGGCCGGCTCGTTCATGACCGGGAGCGTCATCCGGGTGGACGGCGGGCTCTCGCTCAACTGACGCGCGAAGGAATTTGGCCATGGATTTCACCCTTTCGCCCGAGATCGAGGATTACCGCCGGCGCGTGCGCGCCTTCGTCGAGGAAAGGGTGCTCCCCGTCGAGCGCGACCCCAAGAATTACGACGAGCACGAGAACATCGCGGAGGCCCCGCTCAAGCGCCTGCGCGCGCAGGCGCGCGAACAGGGCCTCTGGGCCTTGCAGATGCCAAAGCAGCGGGGCGGCTGTGGCCTCACCCCCGTCGGCATGGCGGTCTGCTACGAAGAGATGATGCGCTCGATCTTCGGCCCGGTGTGCTTCAACTGCGCGGCGCCGGACGACCGCCTTCGCCATGACCGAGCCGATGCCGGGCTCGGGCTCCGATCCGGGCGGCGCGATGAAGACCCGCGCCGAGAAGAAGGGCAACAAGTGGGTCGTGCACGGGCGCAAATGGTTCATCACCGGCGCGGACGGGGCAAAGCACTTCATCCTCATCGCGCGCACCTCGGAGGATCCGCGCAAGGGCCTCTCGGCCTTCCTCCATCACGCGGACCAGCCCGGCTGGCGCATCGTGCGGCGTATCCCGATCATGGGCCCGGAGGAGCACGGCGGCCACTGCGAGATCGTCTACGAGGGGCTCGAGATTCCCCCGGAGGATATGCTCCTCAACGAGGGCGATGGGCTGAAAGTAACGCAGATCAGGCTGGGACCCGCGCGGCTCACTCACTGCATGCGCTGGCTGGGGCTTGCCAAGCGCTGCCTCGAGATCGCGCGGCCCTACGTTGCCGAGCGCAAGAGCTTCGGGCAGACGCTGATCGAGCACGAGGTGGTGCAGAACATGCTGGGCCGGGTGGCCATGAACATCGGCATCGGCCGGCTCCTCGTCATGCACGCCGCCTGGAAGCTCGAGCAGGGCGACTTCGCGCGCAAGGAGGTGTCGATGGCCAAGGTGCATATGGCCGATGTGCTGCACGAGGCCTCCGACGTGGCGATCCAGCTCATGGGCGCGCGCGGGTACTCCAAGGACGAGCTCCTCGAGTGGATCTATCGCTACGCGCGCTGCGCGCGGCTCGTGGACGGCGCCTCGGAGGTGCACATGATGGTGCTCTCGCGCTTTCTGATGAAGGAGGGCGACGAGTTCTGGCGCTGGGGCGTGTGATGGACCCGAGGGTCAAGGTCGAAAGGCGCCGGGCCGTTGCGCTCATCACCCTCGACAACCCGCCGGTGAACGCCTTGAGCCGCGGCATCGCTGGCGCCGTGATCGAGGCCGTGAAAGCCGCCGAGGCCGACCCGGCCTTGTCCGCGATCGTGCTTACGGGCGCGGGCAAGAGCTTCACGGGCGGCGCCGACATTCGTGAGTTCGGCGAAACCCCCGATCCGAACGAGCCGGACTTGCGCGCCATGATCCGCGCGCTCGAGGGCGCCAAAAAGCCAGTGGTGGCGGCGCTGCGCGGCAACGTCTTGGGCGGCGGGCTCGAAACCGCGCTCGGCTGCCATTGGCGCCTGGGCACGCCCGAGGCGCGCTACGGCTTCCCCGAGGTCAAGATCGGGCTCCTGCCAGGGGCCGGTGGCACCCAACGCGCGCCGCGCCTCATCGGCGTTGCGCCGGCGCTCGAGCTGTGCCTCTCGGGCGAGTTCATCGATTCCAAACGGGCGCTCTCGCTCGGCCTGATCGATCGAGAGGTTGCGGGCGATTTGCTCGAGGAGGCGGTGGCCTGGGCCGCGGCCAAGGGCGGGAAGGCCGATGGCGTGCGGCGCGTGCGGGATATGCGGGTCGATACGAGCGGCCTCGCGCCCGGCTTCTTCGCCGCCGAGCGGGCCAAGCTCGCGGCCAAGACGCGCGGGCTGATGTCGCCCGCGCTCATCGTCGATTGCCTCGAGATTGCGACCCAAACGCCGATCGACGAGGGCCTGGCGCGCGAGCGCGACCTGTTCGAGCAATGCCGGACCTCGCCGCAGTCACGCGCCTTGATCCACGTCTTCTTCGCCGAGCGCGCAGCCGGGAAGGTCAAAGGCGTGGGCCCCGACACGCCGGCGCGGGAGATCGCGCGCGCGGGCGTCGTGGGCGCGGGCACCATGGGCGGCGGCATCGCCATGTGCTTCGCCAGCGCCGGCATCCCGGTCACCCTCGTCGAAGCGAACGAGGACGCGTTGGCGCACGGCCTCGCCACGATCCATAAGAACTACGAGCGCTCGCGCCTGCGGGGCCGCTTGAGCGAGGGGGAGATGCACCAGCGCCTCGCGCGCATCGCGGGCAGCACCGCGCTCGAAAGCCTGCGGGATGCCGACGTCGTGATCGAGGCCGTGTTTGAAGAGCTGGCGCTCAAGCAAGAGATATTCCGCAAGCTCGGCGCGCTGTGCCGGAAGGACGCGATTCTGGCGACCAACACCTCGACGCTCGATGTCGATGCGATCGCCGCCGTCACGAGCCGGCCCGAGCGCGTGGTGGGCACGCATTTCTTCAGCCCCGCCAACGTCATGCGCCTCTTGGAGACGGTGCGCGGCGCCCAGACCTCGCCTGAAACGCTGGCGGCTGTGCTCAAGCTGGGCCGGCGCATCGGCAAGCTCCCGGTCGTGGTCGGCGTGTGCGATGGCTTCGTCGGCAACCGCATGCTCTATCCTTATCTGCGCCAGGCGTATTTCCTGATCGAGGAGGGGGCGCTACCCGAGGAGGTGGATCGGGCCCTCGTCGACTTCGGCCTGGCCATGGGGCCGTTCGCCATGAACGATTTGGCCGGGCTCGACGTGGGCTACCGGGTGCGCAAGGCGCAAGCCGCGACCCGGCCCAAGAACTGGCGTTACGCGCGCCTGCCCGACAAGCTGGTCGAGGCGGGCCGCTTCGGTCAGAAGAACGGCCGGGGCTGGTACCGCTACGAGGTGGCGTGCCGCGAGCCCAAGCCCGATGCCGAGGTGCGCGATCTCATCCTGGCCGAGTCGGCGGCGCTGGGGATCGAGCGGCGCAAGGTCGGCGAGGCCGAGATCATCGAGCGCTGCCTGTTCGCCCTCATCAACGAGGGGGCGAAGATTCTCGAAGAGGGCATTGCCGAGCGGGCGAGCGACATCGACCTCATCTGGATCAACGGCTACGGCTTTCCCGCCTGGCGGGGCGGCCCCATGTTCTATGCCGACACGCTGGGCCTCGAGCGGGTGAACGGCGCCGTCGCCCGATACGACGAACAGTTCGGCGAGTGGTGGGCGCCCGCGCCCTTGTTGAAGCGCCTGACCGAAGCCGGTAAGAGATTCAACGGCTAAGCCGGTCGGCCAAGCGACGGGCCGCCCGGAAAGGATCGGAGTCCGCCATGCGCGAAGCCGCCATCGTCTCGACCGCCCGCACGCCCATCGGCAAGGCGTTCAAAGGCGCGTTCAATCGCACCCACGGGGCGACGATGGGCGGCCACGTCATCCGTCACGCGGTCGAGCGTGCCGGCGTCGAGCCCGCGGAAGTCGAGGACGTGGTCTTGGGCTGCGCCCGGCCGGAAGGCGCGACCGGGGAGAACATCGCCCGGCTTTCCGCTTTGCGCGCCGAGCTGCCGGTGACCACCGCCGGCTTCACCGTCAATCGCTTTTGCAGCTCGGGCATGCAGGCGATCGCGATCGCGGCGCAACGGGTGGTGCAGGACGGGGTGCCGATCATGGTCGCGGGCGGGCTCGAGTCGGTCAGCCTGGTGGAGCGCAACGTGAACAAGACCTGGTTCTACGAGGACTGGCTCAAGGCGCACAAGCCCGAGATCTGGATGAGCATGATCGAGACCGCCGAAGTGGTCGCCAAGCGCTACGCCATCAGCCGCAAGGCGCAGGACGAATTTGCCCTGCGAAGTCAGCGGCGCACCGCCGAGGCGCAAGCCGCCGGCCGCTTCGATCGGGAGATCGTGCCGTTGGCCACGATCAAGGCGGTCGAGGACAAGGAGAGCGGCGCCGAAAGCCTCGTGCCCGTGACGCTGGCGAAGGACGAGGGCAACAGGCCCGACACCACCCTGGGCGCGCTCGCGGCCTTGAAACCCGTGCTCGGCGACAACGCCGTGATCACCGCCGGCAACGCCTGCCAGCTCTCCGACGGCGCCTCGGCCTGTGTCGTCATGGAGCGCAAGCTCGCCGAGAAGAAGGGGCTCGAGCCGCTCGGCATCTTTCGCGGTCTCTCCGTCGCCGGCTGCGAGCCCGACGAGATGGGCATCGGTCCGGTCTTCGCCGTGCCCCGCCTCTTGGAGCGTCACGGCCTCAAGATGGAGGACATCGACCTCTGGGAGCTCAACGAGGCCTTCGCCGTTCAGGTGATCTACTGCCGCGACCGACTCGGCATCCCCGACGAGCGGCTCAACGTCGATGGCGGCGCGGTCGCGATCGGTCACCCGTATGGCATGTCGGGTGCGCGCATGGTGGGTCACGCGCTCATCGAGGGCAAGCGGCGCGCCGCCCGATACGTCGTGTGCACCATGTGCATCGGCGGCGGCATGGGCGCCGCCGGCCTGTTCGAAGTGGCGTAAATAATTCTACTTTTTTACTTGCCATTAACCCTGACAGGGCGAAAATGGTCGGGCCACTAGATGTGGCGGGCGCTCCTATGCGAACCACAACCTTTTGTTGACACGTTGGGTAACGTGGTTTAGGAGTGTTCGATCCGGTCCAAGTAATCGGAGAAAAAAGGAATGGCTGCTAGAAAGAAATCTCGCAAGAAGGCCGGCAAGAAGTCGGCCAAGCGTAAGGCCAAGCGTAAGGCAAAACGCAAGGCACCAAAGCGCAAGGCACTAAAGCGCAAGGCAAAGCGTCGCGGACGGCGGCGCAAGAAAGCTGTGGCTCCCGGAGCTGCCAACATAATGTAGTCATTCCCCGCGAACGTCCGCGGGGAGGCAGCAAGAGGGGCCTCCGTTCCTCGGAACGGAGACTTCGATTCGCAGACGCGATCCCCGCCGGTGCAATACCGGCGGGGATTTTGTTTGGGCCGTGGCTCGCGCGCGCGGATCGGTTTGCCCCGGGCCGGGGCCTTGCGTCATCATGGCGCGAGCGCTGAAGGTTAAGCGATTGAAGCCGTTGCGATGACTGGCGCAGCCGATGAGCCACACCCGAGACTTCCGGAGCTCCTCGAGGCGCTTAGAGCGCGCCGCTTAAGCCGCCGGGCCTTTCTGCGCGCGGCGAGCTTGTTGGGCGTTGCGGCGGCGAGCGCCTACGCCTTGGCGGGCTTGGCGCCGCCTGTCCGAGGGGCGGAGGCGAAGCGCGGCGGGCGGCTGCGCCTGTCGATGCGCGTGGCCGAGCTGAGCCGGCCGCACAGCTTCTCCTGGGTGTTCGACTCGAACGCCGTGCGCCAAGCGAACGATTACCTGACGCGGACCGGCACCGACAACCTCACGCGCCCCTGGCTCCTCGAACGCTGGCAGGCGAGCGCGGACTTGCGCTCCTGGACGCTGCGCCTGCGCAACGACGTGCGCTGGAGCAGCGGGGAGCCGCTCGTGGCCGAGCACGTGATCTGGAACCTCGAGCGCTGGCTCGATCCTGAGGTCGGCTCCTCGATGCTCGGGCTCATGGGAAGCTACCTGCTCGACGATCGCGGCCGTCTGTGGACGGCGGATGCCATCGAGCGGCTCGACGACTACACCCTAAGGCTTAATCTCAAGCATCCGCAACTCGCCGTCCCGGAGCACCTCTTCCATTACCCGGCACTCATCCTCCACCCCGGGGACGACGGCCGCTGGGGCGTCGGCGCGCTGGGTACCGGCGCCTTCGAGCCGGTCGAGATCGAGACCGGGCGGCGCGCGCTGTTCCGCCGCCGCGCCCGCTACTGGCGCGAGGGGCCCTGGCTCGACGAGCTCGTCTTCGTCGATCACGGCGACGACCCGGCGGCGGCGCTTGCCGCGCTCGGCTCGGGCCAGGTCGATGGCCTGTTCGAAGCCTCGACGCTGCATTACCCGGCGCTCAGGAAGATGCCCGACGTCGTGCTCCACAGCGTGCGCTCGGCGCAGACCGCGGTGGCGCGCATGCAGCCGCGGCACAAACCATTCGACGACCCCCGGGTGCGCCGGGCCATGCGCCTTGCGCTCGACACCGAGAAGCTGCTGCTGGTCGCGCATCTGGGCCTGGGCGATCCGGGTGAGCACCACCACGTCGCGCCCGTGCATCCCGAGTACGCGCCCCTGCCGATGGTGCGCCGCGATGTGGCGGAGGCCCGGCGGCTGCTTGCCGAAGCCGGCTACGCGGGCGGCTTTAAGACCGAGATCGCGTGCAAGAAGGATCCGGCCTGGGAGCTCATCTGCGTGCAGGCCATGGTCGAGATGTGGCGGGCGATCGGCGTTAAGTGCCGCATCCGCGTCATGCCCTCGGCGCAATACTGGGACGTCTGGACCGAGGCGCCGTTCGCCTTCACCCCGTGGACGCACCGGCCGCTGGCGGCCATGACGCTCGCGCTCGCCTACCGCACCGGCGCGCCGTGGAACGAGAGCCGCTGGTCGAACCCGCGCATGGACGCGCTGCTCATCGAGGCGGAAGGCACGCTCGATCCCGAGCGGAGCCGGGCCATCATGCGCGAGATCGAGGCGCTGATGCAGGCGGAGGGCCCGATCTGCCAGCCGCTCTGGCGCGCCGTGTTCACGGCGATGCATCGGCGGGTTCAGGGCTTCGCGATTCATCCGAGCTACTACCTGTTCGCCGAGGAGTGGTGGCTCGATCCCGGCGCCACGGCATCCGCCCCGGGCGTTCCGGCCCGCAGGGAGGGCGCATGACGCGCTTTCTCTTAAGGCGTGGGGCCTTCCTCATTGCCACGATGCTCGTCGTCTCGCTGCTCGTCTTCGTGCTCAACGAGGCGACGCCCGGCGATGTGGCGCGCAAGGTCCTGGGGCCCTACGCGTCGGCGGAGCAGGTCGCGCTCTTGACCGAGGAGCTCGGCCTAGACCGCCCCGTGCTCGTGCGCTACGGCGATTGGCTCGCCGATCACGCCGTGGATCGCGCCGTCGAAAGCTACCAGAACATTCTCACGGATCACGTACTGGCGGAATCCTGGCGGATCGAAGCTGGCACGATGCTGCCCAGCGCGGCGCTGGCCCGGCAGCGACTGGCCGACCTCATCAGGCTGCGAGGCCCGGCGGTGTATGCGCCGCAGGCCGACTATGCCGCGATTCGCCTCAAGCAGATTGGCGGGCCGGAGGCCGGGTCCGGCCGCCGTGATGAATCCGATTTCGCAGCCTTGTTTGGACTGGCGATGCAGTATCCCTTCGCGGACGCCGCGCCGGATGCCGCGCTGCTCGCGGCGGACATCCAGACGGTCTTGGGCCACCCGCGGGCGGCGCTGGCGGCGCTGGGCGCCGTGTATCGCGCCGCGCCCCGCCCGCAGGCCGCCGAACGACTGCTCGGCAAATTCGTCTCCA
>CAZVZP010000094.1:0-10191 GCA_964631625.1 uncultured Hyphomicrobiales bacterium
GCGCATGACTTCACCACCGTGCGACTCATGGGGATCCGCGCCAACCGGGTCATCGCGACCGCGTTTGCGATCTCGGGCGCGCTGGCCGGGATCGCCGCGATCTTCTTTCTCGCCCGGCGCGGCGCCGTCGACCCCTTCATGGGCCTCGTGCCGGTGCTCAAGGCCTTCGTGGCCTGCGTCTTGGGCGGGTTTGGGAGCCTGGTGGGCGCGGTGGTGGGCGGTCTCCTGTTGGGCGGCCTCGAGGTCGCCATTCTCCTGCTCTTGCCCGAGGGGCTGGGCGGTCTGAGAGACGCCGCCGTGTTCTTCGGGGTCGGCGCGCTGCTGGTGTGGCGGCCCCAGGGCCTGGTGGGCCGAAAAGGCGAGCTCGGAGGCTAGGAGGCCTGATGGCACCCGGCCACATGCGAACTTGGCAATCCTTACGCGGAGCGCTGCTCCTAGCGGCCGCGACGGCTGCGATCGGCGCCGCGATCATCCTCTTCGCCGAGAACTATCAAGTTCGCCTCGCGGTCGCCGCGTATCTCAACCTCATCACGGTCATCGGCCTGCAGATCTTCATGGGCAATTCCAACGTCGCCAACTTGAGCCACAGCGGTTTCGCGGGGTTGGGGGCCTACATGACGGCGATCTTCGCGACACCCGTGGTGATCAAGAAAACCATCATTCCGAACGCCCCGTTCGGTATCGCCGAAATCGAGCTCGGGACCGTGCCGTCGTTTTTTGTCGCGGTCGTCATCACCGCGGCCGTCGCCTTCGTCGTCGGAATCGTTCTCGTGCGCTTGTCGGGCATCGCGGCGACGATCTTGACCTTGGCCATTCTGGTCATCACCAACTCGATCTTTGTCTATTGGGTCGACCTTTTCCGAGGTGCGCAGGCCTTCTACGGTATCCCCAAGGTCGTCGACCTGCCCATTCTCATCGCGGCCGCCGCCGTCGCCGTCGTGATCGCGCGGCTCTTCAAGGATTCCAAGAGCGGGGTGCAGCTCCGGGCCAGTGCCGACGACGAGCTTGCCGCGAAGGCCATGGGCGTCGAGGTTCGCCGCATGAGACTGATCGCCTGGACGATCGGGACGACCATCGCGGCCGTCGGCGGTATTTTGACGGCCTATTACCTCGGCACCATCAATCCCCGTGGCTTTCACTTCCACGCGGTCTTCCTGACCCTGGCCATGTTGATCTTGGGCGGAATGCGTTCGGTGACCGGCGCGGTCGTCGGCGTGACTGTGATCTCGGTGGCCATGGAACTCATTCGAGGCGTCGAGAGCGGCCCCGAAATTCTCGGCGTCAAGCTGCCGGAATTGTTGGGGCTTTCGGGCCTCTCTCTTGGCATCATCATCGTCGGTTTCATGTGCCTTCGACCGGATGGGATCATGAGCGGCGATGAATTGGACGACGTTATCGGCCGCGTGCTTCGAAAGAGGCGAGCCGGGGCGCGTATCGGAGGCGCGCAAAGCCGCGGGTAAGGGGTGGTCCCGACAGGAAGCAACCGAAAACCGAGGCGGATGGAGTCCCCGGTAGACACGACGGTGTGGCTCGTGCGCGGCATACGGCTCATTCCTGGCCCATTCGCGATCAACGAGCCAGCAACCTATCCACGAGTTGCGCGCTCCAGCCGTCGGTCATACCGCCGTCGACGACGTAGGCCTGACCGGTGATGTAGGCGCTTTCGGGCGCCGCCAGAAAATGATAGATGCCCGCGATCTCCTCGGGCTCCGCCGCTCTTCCAAGCGGGGTCAAAATAGCGGCGAGCCTTTCCTCCTTCTTCTCCGGGTCGTCGGTAACGACGGGTGTCCGCGTTATCCCCGGGCAGACACAGTTGACACGAATCCGCCGCCCCGCGAGCTCGAGAGCGGCCGCTTTGGTCAACAACATGACCGCCGCTTTGCTCGCGCCGTACTTGCCCGTTCCCGAGACGGGAGCAAAACCCGAGATCGAGGCCGTGTTGATGATCGATGCGCCGTCCGGCATCAGGCGCGGCCCGTATTTGAGACCGTAAAAGACGCCGTAGGTGTTCACCTCAAACGTTCGTTTGAAATCCGCCGCTCGCTCGTCTTCCAGGGTCGGACCGAACGGCTGAATCGCCGCATTGTTGATCAGAACGTCGATCTTACCATTACGCTCAAAAACGGCCTCCAGAGCGCCTTTCAAATCAATTTCGTTCGACACGTCAGACCGGATGAATTCCGCTCCGAGCTTTTTCGTCGCCTCGCGGGATTCGGTGATATCGAGAACGGTCACCCGCGCCCCGGCATGCACGAAACGCGCAGCAACCGCGCGACCGATCCCCGAAGCACCCCCTGTTATGACAGCCACTTTGTTTTCGATCGAGAACATCATAAATCTACCCGCGCTTGCGGGCGGGCAGCCCCTGAAGTGATGGCACACTTGTCGAGTCTGTAAGTAATAATGTCTTGCCATCTCCTTCAAGATCCACCCGGTCCCGATCCGCAAATCGGCAAAGCACCTCACCGCGCGCATCGGCGCGATCGCTCCTATCACGAACCGAGAGCCGTGGCGCCGCCAGGTCATCCGGTGCCACAGATAGCGGCGCCGTCACCGGAGCGGCGCATAGGCGCATTGCCCATGCCATGGGAGCGCCAGCGCCGCCCGCTGGGTTTCCCCGCCTGAGGCCTCCTTCCCGGCGCTCAAAGGGTCCTGAGCGACCCGAAAAACGGGAGCGCCCGACCCGGCCGACAGAGACGGTCGGGCGCACGGGCCGGAAAATCTCTGCTGACGCCGTCTCCGCGCCGTCATCGTCCCTGCCAAGCCGGCGGAAATCCGCCAGCTTGAGTGCCACAAGTATCGCACCGGTGCGAAGCCGCGAATGACTGGTGGAGCGCGCAGCCAGCAGCGAACCCCTCCCTGCTCCGGTTCCCCTGCGAGCCCGACGTCACTAAACGGAGCGCGCAGTCGGCAGCGAACCCCTCCCTGCTACGCCATGACGCCAATTCCTTGTTAAACAGGGGAAATACGGGGAATTTTCGCGAAAAGGGACCTTATTGAGCCCCGCGCTCCAGCTCAAGGCACTGAATTTGCTGCGAGCGCTCGGTGAATTCACTATCCAACGGAAGAGGAAATTTCTCCTCCCGATCAGGGAACGTGCAGGGAACTTTGGGGCACGGGCTTCGATTCCTGACTGCGACTCGTGGAGGTTCAAATCGGGGGCCCCGAGCCACCTGTACCGAACTCGCTTCTTCTGGGCGTCTGGCCCCGCCGCCCGATCAAATCCTGGGCCCAAGATCCCCGACAATTGATTCTTTCGGTCAAGGTCCGATCGAGGGCTTGCGACTAGCGTTGGTTGTGCCCATCCGAAATTTGGCTTCCGCCCATTGGGTCGGGCCAATTCACGGGCTCGAAGCCGGCTCTATCGAACAACCGTCCGCTGCGCTCGCCGGATGGGAAGGACGCCCGGGCGACGCTCGACACCGGCTCTATCGAGCGCAGGCATGAGGGCGAGAATCGAAGCCGAAAGCGGCGACATCGCCGAGCCTCGGGGAAGGGTGCAGGCCCGGAGCACCTGTGCTTCCCAGCAGCTCGCCGCCATCGGGGCACACGGAAGAACGTCTCGTCCAGCGTCCGCAGCTTTCTCAATTCCCCATTGGAAAGCCGGCTTATTGCCACCATCTTGTTCCTGTAGGCTCGCTCTCGGTTGACCGTGGCGCCCGCTTTCCTGTCGGAGCCGCTCGGTCTTAATCCGTCTCGGGTCTGGCCTCGCCATGCGAATCGCTCGCGAAGGGCACGCAGCTTTTCATCTTTTCGAAAGGAACACTCATGCCTTCCGGTGTCGTCAGATCGTGCCGCCGCCCGAGAGCCGCCGCTTCCTCCGGCCACAGGATGGGGGAAGGGCGCGCTTGGCCATGGCGGCGGCGAGCGACCGGGACGAGCGTTTTGAAGGAGGGGCGGACGACCCGCCACGAGCCGGTCTGAAACAGGGGGCGGGGAATCGGTTCTAACAGGCTGCTGAAAAATGCCTTGGCACCACAACCTCACCCTTCGAGACGCTGCGCTCCTCAGGGTGAGGTCGTTTAAAATCAATAACGTGCCTCATCCTGAGGAGGCCGCGCAGCGGCCGTCTCGAAGGATGAGGCGCACAGCGGACCATTTTTCAGCAACCTGTTAAACCTTCCCCTCGCAGACGGATCCTCCTCCGCGCGTTCCGCGAATGGCGGTGACCACGCGAGCCGCCCGTTGCGCTCTTTTCCATCCATGTCTTGCTGTTCAGCGAGCTTATGAAAGGTAGTCAGCCCGTATGCAGGTATTCGTACGAGACAACGACATCAACGCGGCCCTTCGGGTGCTAAAGAGAAAGTTGCAGCGCGATGGTACATTCCGCGAAATGAAACGTCGGCGCGCTTACGAGAAGCCCTCGGAGCGCAGAGTGCGCGAGAAGGCCCAGGCCGTGCGGCGCCACCGCAAGGCAATGCGGAAGCGAATGGAGCGCGAGGGATACTAGATAAACGAGTCGATGGATGGCACGGCTCCCCCGGGTCCCGAGACCAGCCGTGCTCAGGGGCGCGCTAGAGTTAAATTGGAAGGACAACGGGAATAAGAGCGAGCGGGCAGCGGGACGCAGAGGCTCGGCGCTGAACCGAACCGCCCCCGGAGGGGCTACCCCGGAAGACGATCCGTCTTGAACCGATTCGCTGGCCCTGGAGCGAACCGCAGCGCGCCACGTCTCGCCGGCAACTCCAAATAAGACTTGACATAATTGGGCGCAATGGCTATTTTGTTGCATTGCACCATTATCTCGCGATTGCGCGATGCGGCTCCGGAACCCCGGGGGCGCCATATCCCGAGATCATCATCGACCCACTGTTCGCCCTGGCCGCGCTCAGGGTGTGCTCAAACGCCAGCGCGCGGCTCGCGTCTGCAACGCGATCCCGCGGCGGCTTGGCGCAGAAGGATAGTCTTTGTGACCCTCCCCTCGTTCTCAGATCTCGGGCTCATCGAGCCCATCCGGCGCGCACTCCGCACGGAGAACTACCTCGATCCCACGCCGATCCAGGCGCAGGCGATCCCGCCGCTGCTCGCCGGAAAGGATCTGCTCGGTATCGCTCAGACGGGAACCGGCAAGACCGCCGCCTTTGCGCTGCCAATTTTGCAACGCCTTTACGCAGCGCGGGTGCCGGCCGGGCCGCGTTCAACGCGCTCCCTCGTCCTCGCGCCGACGCGCGAACTCGCTATCCAGATCGCCGACAGCTTCCGGTCCTATGGACAACATCTCGGCCTCCGCACGGCCGTGATTTTCGGCGGTGTCGGCCAGAAGCCCCAAGTCGACGCCGTCGCGCGGGGCGTCGACGTCCTCGTCGCCACGCCCGGGCGCCTGCTCGACCTGCTCGGGCAAGGCCATATCCGGCTCGACAAGGTGGCGTACCTCGTCCTCGATGAAGCCGATCGGATGCTTGACATGGGCTTCGTCCGCGACGTCAAGAGAATCATCGCGGCGGTGCCAAAACAGCGCCAGTCGCAACTCTTCTCGGCGACGATGCCCGCGGATGTCATCCGTCTTTCCCGCGACATCCTGAGCAATCCGGTCCGTATCGAGGCGGCGCCATCCGCCACCACGGTCGATACGGTCGAGCAATCCGTCTTCTTCGTGGATGCCTCGCGCAAGCGCGCTCTCTTGGTCGACATACTGGGAGACCCGACCCTTGCCCGAGTCCTCGTCTTTGCGCGCACGAAGCATGGGGCAAGCCGTGTTGCCGAGCAGCTCGCCCACGCGGGCATCGTGGCCGAGTCCATCCACGGCAACAAATCCCAGGGTGCCCGTCAGCGCGCCCTCGAGAGCTTCCGGACCGGGCGGACGCGCGTTCTGGTCGCGACCGATATCGCCGCGCGCGGGATCGACGTGGATGGCGTAACGCACGTCATCAACTACGAGATTCCGAATGTGCCGGAAAGCTACGTTCACCGCATTGGCCGGACGGCGCGCGCGGGCGCGGCCGGCGCGGCCTTGTCGTTCTGCGACCCCACGGAACGCACCTTTCTTCGCGACATCGAGAGGCTGACGAAACGTCCTATCCGTGTTGCCAACGATGGGCCACATCGTCGCGCGCCCGCGCCCGCACTGGCCGCTCCGCTGGCCCCAGCGACCGCTTATCCCACGCGTCGCCGCCATCAATTTGAAGGCGCCAATCGCCGTCGAGTGGCCTAGAATGCGGAGAGGCCGCCCTCCCGAGACGTTAGCATCTGCCGGAATCATTCTCGATTTCTCCCGATGCAGGGATGTGCCGACAGGACAGAAAGGGCGTCACGGTGCCTTACCGTCTGACTTTGGAGCTGAACTGCTAATCGCGAGCAGGTTGGACAAGCTTGTCAGCCGCACCGCTGCGGCCGCGGCGCCTGCGGAAAGGATCAAATGCCTCGCAAACCCAATTACCGATTCGAGCGTCTGGAACGCGAACGAGTAAGGGCCGCCAAGAAAGCGGCGCAAGCCAAGGCGAAGCAGGAAAAAAGGGGAAAGAAAAAGATCGAGAACCCCGAGCCTCTGCCATCGGACGGCGAGGCGCCCGGCGGCGAGGCGCCCGGCACCTGTTGATCCGGACGATGAACCGGATCGTCACATAAGTTCGCACAGCCAGAAGCGGCTGGTCGGATCGAAGACTTTAGCGAATCGGTTTGTGGAGCTTATCTCGAGAAGCCATTCGCTCCGGTGCGCCACCGGTGACGGGATTTGCACCTCGCGCAGATGCGCTCGCCGGCCCAGGCGCTTTCAAACGCCTCGCGGCACATCAAGCATGAACGAACTCTGGCTTCGTAAACCGGCGTCCGAACCAGTTCCTCGATCTTATCGGCCATTCCGCTCAAGAGAGAAAGGGCCTTGCTCGGCATACCCATCGAGGGATCCCGCAATGTCCGATTATTTGGACTGCCACTGACTTCTACTTCGCCATGTGCAGCGACAGATTGCCGGCCTGAGTCGTTATGACCCGGCCGCGGGGCGCCGAATCTCTTAAGACCGGCCTCATTAATATGGGGTCGTCGGGCTCCAATTACAAGTCGATGACGGATCCCTTACCGCGGGCCGGTCAACGAGGCACCAGCCGGAGAGCCGCCCGGGCGATAGACCCACCACGACAATCCAGATCGGACGGGATTTTTGGAAGGCACGGAAGCGGAGAGTTGACCCCCTACCTGCAACCCGATGGCACGGTCGCCTTCCGCTCCCCCACACACATTGTCACCGCGGCAAAGCACTGACCGCCGCTCATCAGCTTTTTTTCCTCGCTGCTTCGGTGGTGAAGATGGCGCGAAAAGTTGCCCCCGGTGTGGAATAATTCTCCAGCCGAGGGCGACTAGAGCTGGTCGAAGCCTGCCTGTCGCCGGAGACAGCCGTACGGGGCCGGCACTCCGGCCACGTGCGTCATTTCGGTTGCGGCACGATACGTAAGTATGGCTTGGGCGCCTTCCAGCCCCCCGGGAATTTCTTCTTGGCGTCCTCGTCCGAAACCGAGGGGACGATGATCACATTCTCACCCAGCTTCCAGTTCACAGGCGTTGCCACCTGATGCTTGGCCGTGAGCTGGCACGAGTCAAGCAGCCGCAAGACCTCATCGAAGTTCCGCCCCGTGCTCATGGGGTAGGTCAGCATGGCCTTGACCTTCTTGTCGGGCCCGACGACAAACACTGAACGCACAGTGGCGTTTTGAGCGGGCGTCCTGCCCTCCGATGTCTCGCCCGCGCCAGCCGGCAGCATGTCATAGAGCTTGGCTACTTTGAGCTCCGGATCGCCGATCAAGGGATACTTGACGGCGTGACCCTGAGTTTCCTCAATGTCCTTCAACCATTTCTTGTGGTTGCCCACGGGATCGACGCTCAACCCGATGATCTTGCAATTTCGCTTCTTGAACTCGGGCTCCAGGCCCGCCATGTAGCCGAGCTCGGTTGTGCACACCGGCGTGAAATCCTTCGGATGCGAAAACAATATGGCCCAACCATTGCCAATCCAGTCATGGAACGTGACCGTTCCTTCCGTCGTCTCGGCTGTAAAGTTCGGCGCTTCGTCATTAATGCGTAGCGACATCGCCCACCTCCCATCTCGCCCTTTCCGCAGCGCCGCATTGTCTCTCGCGGCGGTCCAAGGATTGTCCCCGTGGCACCGAGCGGCCGACCCGCGGAATGGATCCGATCTTATAGTTAGTGCGCGCTTGGGCCACGGTCCAGAGGGATAGTATCGGCCGGAGCGATCGGCGGCGCACGAAGCCGCGAATAAGTGGTGGAGCGCGCAGTCAGGAGCGAACTCGTCTCTCCTGCGGCACGCGACGAATTCCCTGATAAACAGGGAAAATACAGGGAATTATCTCAAAAACGGGCCCATTTGGCCGGATTCGGCGTCGCCAACTACCTGGAATCATTACCGCCTTGGACTAAATTCCCTACTCGATCGAACAGGGAATTTCAAACCCGGATCAGGGAATTAACTGGGATTTTGGGCGGTGGGTCTGGCTTGCCGCCGCAACCCCTGAACGTTCAGAGCGCGGGCCCGAAACCACCGAAAGTTGACTCTTCCGTCCATCGAGGTCTGCAGCTCCGCACCGGATGGAAATTATGGGAGGGACACGCAGGTCAAAGGTGCTGACAGCGCTATTCGCCGGTTTCCCTCGGCGGTTTGCGAGGGAAACGCGATTTTAGCGGTGCTGATAGACCCCTGACGAGCGCCTGATTGCCGAAACGATCACGGATCTCATCAATCGCTCGCTCGCGGTTCACGCGGCGGCTTGAGTCCTCGGCGAAAAGATCTGGCGCGTCGGCTGCGTCTTCCTCCACGAGGTCCTTGGCGCCGATGCCGATCAGGCGAAAGCGTTCACCGCGGGCCTCCTGGACGAGAAGCGGGCGTGCGGCCTCAAAGAGTACTTCCGCGAGCCGGGTCGGCTGATGGAGCCGACGGTTTCGCGTCCGCAGCTTAAAGTCGGCGGTCTTAAGTTTGAGCGTAACGCTTTCCGCGCCAAGGCCGGCCTTCTTGAGCCGCCGTGCCAGCCGCTCGCAAAGGGGCCATAGCCGAGACCTGAGCTCGTCCTCCGCGGCGATGTCGTGCTCGAAGGTAGTTTCCGCCGAGATGCTATTAACGGGCTGGTCCGGCGTTACCGTGCGGTCATCCTGGCCCGAAGCGAAGCGGGCGAGTCTCCGCCCGATCACGCCATAGCGGCCGACGAGTTCGGCCTCCGTCAATTTTCCAAGCTCGCCGATGGTACTGATCCCGTCGCGATTGAGCCGCTTCTGCAGGGCCTCGCCCACACCCCAGAGCAGGCGAACCGATTTGTCCCGCAGGAAGCCCAACGCGTCGGCCTGACCGATGACAGCGAAGCCACGGGGCTTATCGAGATCGGAGGCGATCTTGGCGAGGAATTTGTTGTAGCTGAGACCGATCGAGATGGTGATTCCAATTTCCTGTTCGATCCGTCGGGCGAGACCGACCAGCGTTCGTGCGGGGCATTCACGGTGAAGAGCGGCCGTGACCGAAAGGTCGAGGAATGCCTCATCGATCGACAGTGGCTCGACCAATGGCGTGAGAGCGAGCAATATGCCCCGGACCTCGCGGCCAACTGCGCCATACTTTTCCATGTTCGGGGGGACCACGACCGCGTTGGGACAAAGCTCCAACGCCCGGAACATAGGCATGGCCGAATGAATTCCGTAGCGTCGCGCGACATAGCAACACGCCATGACGACGCCCCGGTGTCTGCCGCCGACGAGGACCGGCCGCTCGGCCAAGGCTGGCTTGTCACGCTTCTCGATCGCGGCGTAGAAAGCATCACAGTCGATATGGGCGATGCCGAGTTGGTCGAGCTCGGGATGCTCGATGATGCGCGAGGAGCCGCATTGCGGGCAGCGTCGCTCGGTCAAAAGGCTCGCGACCCCGCGCCCGCAGTCGCGGCAAAGGATCCTCATCACAGTTTTAGTTTCCCTGGCCGGGCGAGTGACCTGCACCCGCTGTTTGTGCCACTCAACAATGTTAGGCCTTGGCCTCATAAACAGGCAACCAGGTGCCGATAGACGCGAGGATTGTCTGATGTCCGGATGGCCGATTCCTGCCCTGAACCGGACATTCGAGACGACATCGCCGAATGTCTGGAAATGACCCTATCCAGACATTGCCTTAGTTCTCAGAAAGCGCCGCGTCCACCTCGCACTCCGCCCGGTCCCGCTTCCATTTCTCGACTAGGGTCCGGACTCAATTGGACGTAACGCATTGAT
>CAZVZP010000095.1:0-406 GCA_964631625.1 uncultured Hyphomicrobiales bacterium
GTGACCCTCTATGCCCACACGGCGCCCATGATGGAGTACACCCTCGAGGGCCCCAACATGCACCGCCTGCTGCACGAGAAGGGCATTAAGCAGATCACCTCGTCTTGGGCCGAGGAGTGCGAGCCCGGCAACGTGATCAAGGTCAAGGTCTACAACCTCTACCGCGACGGCTATCAGCGCACGACCGATCCCGTGGGCGGACAATTGCCGCGGCGCGCGGGCACCGAGGTCCAGACCCTCGAGGCCGACACCGTGATCCTGGTCACGGGCCGGCACTCGAACGACGGCCTCTACCGGGGCCTCAAAGCGCGCACGGGCGAGTGGAAGAAGGAGGGCATCCAGGCGGTCTACGCGGCCGGCGATTGCGTGGCGCGCTGCTCGTAGCGCGCCTCGACCGGCGTGCCCT
>CAZVZP010000095.1:416-4091 GCA_964631625.1 uncultured Hyphomicrobiales bacterium
GGCGATTGCGTGGCGCCCCGCTTCATGAGCGAGGCGATCTTCGAGGGCCACCGGATCGCCCGCGAGTTCGAATCGCCCAATCCCATGAAGCCGCTACCCTACATCCGCGAGCGGACGATCTGGGGGCAGGAAACCATGCCGAGGCTTTCGGCGTGATAACAGGCTCGGCCCCGAGAGCCACCGCGACGGGGTGGGCCACCAACAATTGAGTGGTCTTGAGGGCCGCTGCAAGCGCCTTTGACGGCGCCGGGGCGGCCCTTTATCTTGCCCGGCGCGGCGAGAAGACGAAAGCAAATTCCCTACCCACGCCATGGAAATGCGCGAGCTTTTCTGGTCGATCGGGCCCACGGCCCACACCGCGTTCTTCGCCGTGGCCTGGACCGCGATCGCGCTGTTTCTCCTCGGCGTCTTGCGCCACTTCGTCAAATACTTCCGAGGACGCAAGAGCCCGACGCCGGTCAAGGCCTGGTCGGGCTTCTGGCGCATGGCGGGCGATCTCATCACCCACCGCACGGTCAAACGCCGCGACAAGTTCGCTGGCCACAGCCATGCCAACATCTTCTACGGCTTCGTCCTCCTCTTCATCGGCACCTCGATCATCACGGTCGAGTACGACATCACCGAGCCGCTGTTCGGCGTGACCTTCTGGCACGGCCCGTTCTACCTCGTTTTCAGCTTGGTTCTGGATCTGGCCGGCGTCGCGCTCATCGTGGGTCTCTTGCTCATGATGTGGCGCCGCGCACGCTTCAGGCTGCCCAAGCTCAACTACGTGCGCCGTTACCGCGGCGAGAGCGGATTGCGCCCGCCGGCCAAGTTCTGGACGCGCGAGGACTGGGTCTTCGCGTCGGTTCTGGTGCTCATCGCGCTCACGGGCTTTCTCCAGGAAGGCGTGCGCATCCGCATGGACGAGCCACCGTGGGAAGTGTGGTCGCCCGTGGGCTGGCTCATTGCCAAAGCGTTCGGGGGGCTCGGCATGAGCGGCGAGACGGCCGCGGCGATCCGGGGCGCCAACTGGTGGATCCACGGCGTCATGGCGCTCGCCTTCATCGCCGCGATCCCCTGGAACAAGGCGAAGCACATGATCGCCGTCTTGGGCTCGCTCTCGGTGCGCGACCCCAAGGCGCTGAGCCGCCTGCCGCGCGTGCCGGAAGGCGCCTCCTCCGTCGGCGTCGGCTCGATCGAGCAGTTCTCGTGGAAGGCGATGCTCAACCTCGACGCCTGCACGAAATGCGGCAAGTGCCACGAGGCCTGCCCGGCGACCACCACCGGCTACCCGTTGAGCCCGCGCGATTTGATCCTCGATCTGCGGCTCTTCAACGAGCGCGCCCAGGGCCGTTCCGTCGCCGGCGTCAACCTGATCGGCGACGTGATCGACAAGGAGACGCTGTGGGCCTGCCGCTCCTGCGGCGCGTGCCAGGAGATCTGCCCCGTGGGCATCGAGCACCCGACGATGATCGTCGAGATGCGCCGCCGCCTCGTCGAGCAGGGCGAGATGGACCCGCTTCTCGAAAGCACGCTCAACGCCATCGCCACCTACGGCAACAGCTTCGGCGAGAGCCCGCGCAAGCGCGCGGCGTGGGTCGAGGCGCTCGAGTTCCCGGTCAAGGACATCCGCAAGGAGAGGGCGGATTACCTGTGGTTCGTCGGCGACTACGCCTCGTTCGATCCGCGCAACCAGAAGGTGAGCCAGACCGTCGCGCGTCTCTTCAAGCTCGCCAAGGTCGATTACGGCCTCTTGCTCGAGGGCGAGCGCACGGCGGGCAACGACGTGCGCCGCGTGGGCGAGGAAGGACTCTTCGAGAGCCTGGTCGAACACAATCTGGCTCAGATGAAATCCGCCGCCGGCTTTGCGCGCATCGTCACGACCGACCCGCACAGCTACAACACGATCCGCAACGAATACCCCGAGTTCGGCGAGGTCGCCCCGATCGTCCACTACAGCAAGATTCTGGCCGAGCTCTTGGAGGAGGGGCGGCTCAAGGTGGTCAAGCCTGTCAAGAAGCGGGTGACGCTGCACGATCCGTGCCACCTGGGACGGCTCAACGGCAATTACGACGAGCCCCGCCGCGTGCTCGAGCGGATCGGTTGCGAGCTTGTCGAGATGCCCCGCAGCCGCGACAATTCGTTCTGCTGCGGCGCGGGCGGGGGGCGCATCTGGATGCCCGATCCGCCCGGGCTCGAGAAGCCCGCGCACAACCGTATGCACGAGGCCGCCTCGCTGGGCAGACTCGATTTCTTTGTCACCTGTTGCCCGAAGGACATGACCATGTTCGAAGATGCACGCAAGACCAGCGGCCACGAGAAGGACTTTCAGGTCACCGACTTGGCCGAGCTCGTGGCCGAGGCGGTGGACCTCAAGAACATCGATTTGAAGCAGGTGCCGAGCCTGGTCGAGCGCATCACCGATGCGGCGGCCGCGCGCGTTGCCGCGATCATCGCCCAGTCCGTCTCGGACCGCATCGCGGACGAGCTCGCGGATAAGGTGGCGGAGGCCGTGGCCGCCCGGCTGTCCGAAGGGGGCGTTGCGCTCCGCGTGGCGCCGGCCCCGGCCACAGCGCCCGCGGCAGCGACGGCAAAGGCGCCGGCGGTCCCGGCGGCGGCCGAGCCCTGGACGCCCAAGCCCGTGACGCCGGCTGAGCTGCCGCGTTACGACATCCCCGCGAAGGCGGGTGTGCGCGTGCTCGTCGCGGTCAAGCAGGTGGCGAAGCTCGGCGATGACTTCGCCTTTACCGACGACGGCACCGACGTCAAGGAAGAGTTCTTCGATCTTCAGCTCAACGAGTGGGACGACACCGCGCTCGAAGCGGCGCTGCAGCTCGTCGAGAAGCTGGGCGGCGGCGAGGTGGTGGCGGTTACGATCGGTCCCGAACGCACGGAGGATTCGCTGAGGCGCGCGCTCGCCAAGGGCGCGCACCGGGGCGTGCGCGTTTGGCACGAATCGCTCCAGGGCGCGGACCCCGTGACCGTCGCCCGGGCGCTCGCGGGCGTGGCACGACTCGAGGAAGCCGATCTCGTGCTCGCCGGCGCCCAGTCGAGCGACCATGCGCAAGGAGCCACGGGCAGCGCGCTCGCCGCGATCCTGGGCTGGCCCCACGCGGCCGTGCTGCTCGCCGCCGAGTGGGACGGCAAGAGCAAGCTCGTGGCGACCCGCGAGCTCGAAGGCGGGATGATGCATCGCTTCGAGATGGCGTCGCCCGCGGTTCTGACCATCCAGACCGGGGCCAACGAGCCGCGCTACGCGACCATGCGCATGATCAAGGAGGCCAAGGCGAAGCCGCTCGCCGTGGTCGATGGCGCGGGCGTGCGTGCGCAGGCGGGCGGCTACGTGGTCCGGCGCATGTTCGTGCCCGAGGTCGCGGGCCGCGCCGAGATGCTGGCCGGAGATGCGGCCGAGGTGGCGGCCAAGGTCGCGGCGATCATCCGCGAAAAGAGAGGGGCGTAAGCCATGGCCGGAATTCTGGTGGTCGCCGAACAGCTCAAGGGTGAGCTGCGCGACGTGAGCTTCGAGCTCGTGGGCGCGGCCAACGAGCTCAAGGCGCACGTCGGCGGCCCGCTGCAGGTGCTGCTGGTGGGCGACGACATGCAGGGGGCCGCGCCGCGGCTGAACCTGCCGGGAGTCGACACGGTGCTGGTGGCCGCGTCGCCAAGTCCGGTCTTGATCCGCGCGAACTTTGG
>CAZVZP010000095.1:4101-6326 GCA_964631625.1 uncultured Hyphomicrobiales bacterium
CGATGCGCCCCATTTCGATGCGCTGGTCTTCGAGGAGGTGGTGTGCCGCGTGGCGGTCCAAGAGCAGGCGCGCGCCGTGCTCCTCCCGCACAGCGTGAACGGCATGGCCTCGGCAGCAGCCATTGCGGCCCGGCTCGGCGCCGGCTTCGCCTCCGACGTGTTCGGGCTCGACGCGGACGGGGGCGAGATCGTGGCGACCCGTTCGGGATACGGCGGCAAGGTTCAGATCGAGGTGACCTTCCCGGGCAAGCCCGTGGTCGTGCTTGCGCTCAGGGGCGCGACCTTCGCTAAGCCCGAGGGGGCGGGCCGTGCCACGATCGAGAGCCGCGCGGTCGACGTGAGCGGCGTCGCCCAGCGCGCCACGCACCTCGAGTATCGTGAGGCGCCGCCCGGCGATTTCGACATCTCGAAGTCGGATTTTCTGCTCTCGATCGGACGCGGCGTCGGCGAGGGCGACAAGGTGCCCCGGTTCAAGACGCTGGCCGAGCGGGTGGGCGCAACGCTCTCCTGCTCGCGGCCCGTCGCGGACGCGGGCTGGCTGCCCAAGCCCCATCAGGTCGGGCAGTCGGGTAAGGTGGCGGCCTCGTGCAAGCTCTACCTTGCGCTCGGCATCTCGGGTGCGGTGCAGCACCTGTTCGGCATGAAGCACATCGAGACGATCATCGCGGTCAACACCGACCCCGACGCGCCGATCTTCAAGTACGCCCATTACGGCGTGTGCATGGACCTCTTCGAGTTCGCCGAAGCGCTCGAAAAGCAGTTCAACTGACGGTCCCGAAAGGACCACGCCGCGAGCGCGGCCGGGCCCAGGCGGTGAACGCGGGGCTCGCCGCCCTTCGCGGCGATAGGGCCCGAGCGGCCCTCCCACGCCGAGAGGCGCTCACCCCGGCGTTTAACCCCTTGGAAACAAGAAAGCTCTCTCCGATGGAGAGGTGCCGGTCGCAATCTGGCCCCAAGGGTAAAGGGTTCTTAACCCTACGGCGCTTACAGTGACAGTTGTTGGACAGAAGCGCACGGCGGCGGCGCGGCCAGGGTTGCGCCAGTGCGCCATGGAGAAGGCGACGATGGCCGAGGCTCTACAGCGCAGCTTGGCACCGGAGCTGCCGATCGACATTCCGCCTTACCCGGCCGCGACCAGTGAACAGCCGCGGGGTGAGAGCGCCTTCGCGCGCGCCTTCGCCATCGTGCCCGAGCGGTCGAAGGCGTTCCGCTATTTGCTCTTGCTCCGCTTTACGCTGATCAATCTCGTCGCGTTCGCGCTGCTTGGCGCGGCCTACCTGCAGGGTTGGATCGGCGCCGTGTTCGGTACCGATACGACCTATCTGTGCCATCTGATCGCGGGCGTTTTCGTCGTCGGTCTCGTGCTCTGCACGATCCGGATCGTCCAGACGAGTCGGGACCTCAATGCGGCGAAGGAATTTAACGTCTTCGAGCCGATGCCCTCGCGCGCGCTGAGCTATGTTACCGCAATTCACGGACGCGGCGCCGACAGCCGCATGATCTCGGCGCAGAACCTGCGCTCGCGTTTGGCTCAGCGGATCGCGCCCGTGCGTCAAATTGCCAACAGCCTCGTCGTGCTCGGGCTCATCGGCACGGTCATCGGCTTCATCATCTCGCTCTCTGGGGTTAAGCCCGATACCGCCTCGGATGTCGCAGCGATTTCCCCAATGGTGGCGACGCTCATTTACGGCATGTCGGTCGCGCTCTACACGACCCTCGTCGGCGCCATTCTGAACATCTGGCTGATGATCAATTACCGGATTGTCGCCACGGGCACGGCCTTACTCGCGAGCACGATCATCGAACTGGGCGAGACCCATGCTGGAACGTGACGAGGATGACCTCCTCGACGATGAGACGAGCGGCACGATCTTCCGCGACGTCATCATGCTCGCTCTGTGCGGGTTCGTCGCCGTCGTGGTGCTGCTGCTGCCCCATATCAACCCCAAGGTCGAGGCGCGCGAGCAACGATCGGTGGCGCCGCCCGGCGACGTGATCGTCGAGATTCTCTGGCCCGATACTCTCGACGTCGATGTCGATCTCTGGGTCCTGGCGCCCGACGACGTACCCGTCGGCTACTCGAACAAGGGCGGATACTACTTCAATCTCTTGCGCGACGATCTCGGGCATCGCGCCGACCCGACGAACATCAACTACGAGGTGTCGTACACACGGGGCGCGCCGGCCGGCGAGTATGTCGTCAATCTTCACCTCTACCGCAACAA
>CAZVZP010000095.1:6336-10020 GCA_964631625.1 uncultured Hyphomicrobiales bacterium
CGTCAGCGTCTATCCGGTGCCGGTGATGGTGCTCGCGAGCTTGAGGCGCTCCGACCGCTTCACCACCACGCGGCTGGTCGAGACGCGTGTCGAGCTCAACCGCGAGGGGCGCGAGGTCACGGCCTTCCGGTTCACGCTCGGGGCCAATGGCGAGCTCGTGGCCGGCAGCGTGAACAGTCTGCAGAAAAACCTTCGTTCGGCGTGGTCGAAGTAGGAGCCATGGACAGCCTGCCCTACGTCTTCGGGCTCTTCGTGCTGCTCGCGGCGGCGCTCGCGGCGCTCGGCGTGTGGTCGCGCCGCAGGCTCTGGATCAAGCTCATGGGCGTGTTCGCTGCCATGCTGTTCATCCCCGTCGCCTATGCGAGTATGATCGGGCTCTTGAGTCGGCCCAAACCGGTCGACCTGGAATGGGCCCAGGCCCGCCTCCCGGAGGCCACCGTGCTCGGCGCGACCATCGAGCAGGGACGGGGCATCTACCTTTGGCTCAAGCTCGACGACGTGGCCGAACCGCGCGCCTACGTGCTGCCGTGGGACATGGCGCTTGCCCAACAGCTCCAGGACGCCATGCGGGAGGCGGAAGAGAACGGCACGGGCCTGCGCATGCGGCTCCCGTTCGAGAACAGTCTCGACTTCGGCGAGCCCAAGTTCTACGCGCTGCCGCAGCCCGCGCTGCCGCCCAAGGACGTCGTGCCCGAGACGGCACCCCAGCAGTACCGTCACCCGACGCTCGAAACCTAAGCTGGGCTTGCGCGCGGAATCTCCTCTCCCTTCCTCGTCCGACCGTTCTATCATTTCACTCAGCGCGGCTGCCCCGATCCTCTCGAGGAAGTGCGGGGACGGCCGGTGGTGCGGAACTGACGCAGCGAGGCGCTGCGGGGAGAGTGCGGCATGGGGCTCGGGAGCGAATTGGCCGGCCAGCGACCAGGGCCTTCCCATCTCCTGCTCTTACGCTTCGTGCTCGTCAATCTCGTGGCGGGGGCGCTCTTGGGCGCCGCGATCGTCCAAGGGTGGGTCGCGCAAGCAATCGCCGCGGACTCGACCCGGCTCACCCTCGTCATCTTCGCCGTGTTTGTCGTCGGCCTCGCGCTGTGCGGGATTCGGATCGCCGAGACGAGCCGGGCGCTCGACGAGGTGGGGCGCGTTCGCGCCGGTGGACCGCCGGGCGAGGTGGCGGTGCGCTATCTCGCTGAAATTCAGGGACAGGACGGCGAGAGTCGCGCGCTCGCCGCCGCCAATTTGAAGCTCAAGCTGCATACCCGCATCGCCGCGGTCGGTCATCTCGCGAACAGCCTCGTGGTGCTTGGACTCTTGGGCACGGTGATCGGCTTCATCATTTCCTTGTCGGGTGTGAAGCCGCAGATCGTTTCGGATGTCGCCGCCGTCACGCCCATGGTCACGACGTTGGTGGAAGGCATGTCGGTTGCGCTTTACACCACGGCGGTCGGCGCCATCGGCAATCTCTGGCTGATGTTGAATTACCGGATGCTTGTGACGGGGTCGGCCCAGTTGTTGCACGGCCTCGTCGCGCTGGGCGAACGCCATGCTCGAGCCTGACGACCTCTTGGGCGAAGAAGCGAGCGGAGTGGTCTTCCGCGACACGGTGATGCTCGCGCTTCTGGGCTTCGTCGCTATGGTGGTGCTGCTGCTGCCGCATCTTCAGCCGAAGGTCGAGGCCAAAGAGGGAACAGCGCCCGCGGGCGGCAACGTGATCGTCGAGATCCACTGGCCCGACGGAATCAACACCGATGTCGATCTCTGGGTCCAGGCGCCGAACGATATTCCCGTCGGCTTCGCCAATCCGGACGGGCGCGTGTTCAACCTGCTGCGCGACGATCTCGGCAAGATGGGCGATACGACGCCCTACAACTACGAGCTGTCTTACAGCCGCGGTCGCCCCGCCGGGGAGTACACGATCAATCTTCACCTTTACCGGAATCTCGAGGGAGTCCTGCCGATCCCCATCACGGTGGCGGTGAGCGCGCGCCGCGACGAGGACGAGAGCGCCCGCCAAATTCTCGCGACCGACATCGTGCTCGATCGCCGCAACCAGGAGATCACGGCGCTGCGCTTTACCCTCGACGGCGCGGGCGGCGTGGTCCCGGGCAGCGTCAATGCCATTTATCGCTCGCTGCTCTGGCCGGGCTTCGAGAAGCGCTCATGAGCGAACTGCCGCATTTCTATGCGGCCTTCGTGGTGCTCGCGGCCGTGCTGGGCGGCCTCGCCATCGGCTCACGCCGAAGCCTGGCCCTGCGCCTGGCCGCGCTCACCGTGACCGCCTTGGCGCTCGCGGTGGCCTACCTCGGCTTTTCGGAGCTCTTGAGCCGGCCCAAGCCGACGCGCCTCGAATGGCTCGAACGCGACACCACCTCGGCCACGGTGCTCGCCGCCGCAATCCGCGAGCACGAGGGCATCTACCTGTGGCTGCAACTCCCGGAGGAGCCGGAACCCCGAGGCTACGTGCTGCCGTGGAACCGGCGGTCGGCGGAGGAGCTGCAGGACGCTCTGCGCGACAGCGACCGGGTCAACGGCAACGTCGAGATGCGCCGCCCCTTCGACCCCGATTACCCGACCGAGGGCCGGCGCTTCCACGTGGCGCTTCGGCCCCTGCCAACCAAGAACTTGTTTCGCGAGCGCATACCTACATATTATTACAACCAGAGCGAGTAGTCGGGCCTAAGCTCCGCGGGGTGCTCGCCTTGCTACCCGGCGTATCCTCATCGCAGTGCGTCATAGAGGCGTCGCGAAAACGTCGTATTAACTATATATTTCTTTGATAATATTAGATAATTTTAAATCCTAGAGACTCGGCCATCTTTGCTGCAATGCAAAAAACAGATTGACGCCGAGAAATTCTAGCTTACATTAGCTTCGCTGTTGCAGTGCACAAATGTGGCCGGCGGCGGCAAGCGCCGCAGCCCTCTGAAGCGCGAATTGCGAAGCGAGCGGAACGTGACCGAAACCAAACGGCAGATGCGTGCAGCAACCGAATCGCGGCCGGCGGGCGCCGGCCGAGATCGGACCCCGGCAACCCCACCGAAGACGAGGATCAAAACCATGACCGAGCACAACGTGAACGGCATCAACGCCGCTTATGCGAAGGGCGTCGGCGACGCCATCGAATTCAACCGCCAGGCCTTCGAGGCGTTGATCGCCAGCGCGAGCTTGGCGACGAAGGGCTACCGCGAGCTATCGGAGAACCTGATGGAGCTCACCCGCTCGCAGCTCGCCGATTGCAGCGAATGCGCCAAGGCCGTGCTGGCCAGCAAGTCGCCGAAGGAGGCCGTCGATATCCAGGCGGACTTCGCCAAGAGCGCCTACGAGAAGTCGGCGAGCGCCGGCGCCAAGATCTCCGAGATCTCGCTGCGCACTGCGAACGAGATGCTGGCTCCTCTGGGTCAGCGCATGAACGAGGGGCTCGACCGAATCTGGAAGACCGGCAAGGCCCAGTAGCCGCGCCGGCTCTTTACCTCCGCACCGCACCCGGCCCGGGACAGCTATGTCCCGGGCCTTCGTTTGCCGGGTTGTGCGCTACAGCATGATCCGGTCAGCTTAGTCCGGATCGTGCTCATAATCTTTTGAATTTAGAGCAGGATTCACATTTCAGGTGATTCCACCTGAAACGATCCTGCTCTAGAGCAATATCCACTCAGACTGAACCGTCCGGTTCAATCTGAGTGGATGAAA
>CAZVZP010000096.1:0-9966 GCA_964631625.1 uncultured Hyphomicrobiales bacterium
GTCTTCACGACGCGGGGCTATGTTTTGACGGCGCTGCTCGCGGTGTTCGCAACCGTCGTGCCCTATCTCTTGTTCGCGGAAGGACTCCGGCGCACCGGCGCCTCGCGCGCCGCCGTTATCTCCGGCATCGGCCCGCCCGCGGCCTTGGCTTACGGCTTCTTCCTGCTGGGCGAAACGATGACACCCGTGCAACTCATCGGCGTGGCGCTCGTGGTCGTGGGCGTGATTGCGCTCGAAGCGCGGTTGCCCAAGCTCCCGTCACGGACGGCGGAGCCGTGAGCGGGGCTCTCGTTCGATGTCCTATCTCGGCTCCGACCGCGGTTTTTGCTATCGTTGCCGGTAACCAGCCGGGGTCACCGGGGAAATGTCGGCTAAACGTCCGAGAGGCTGGTTCCTGTCGCCATTCGATCGAGCTCGAAAAACCGTGAAGCTTAGAATGCTAGCGAACGGTGGAGCTTGCGAAGTTCGCGGGCGAGCTTACGTTGTTTTGACGATAGGTTTGCTTTTCTTGGGAGGCTTGAGCGGATGTGGCCCAACACAGTTGTACGAAGGCCCCGCGCTCCCGAGAGAAGAAATAGCGGCATTGTCTAGATGCAGCGAGCATGGCACCTGGCTGCCCGTGATTTTGGGAATTCTTCCTTTGCCTATCCCTCACTACCCGCATCACTTTCAGATCTTTGTGGTGGATGGGAAAGACGTGAGCGATGGTCCGTGTCACGACCTCGAAATTCTTCCGGGTAAACATCATATATCTGGTGTGTATAGAAAGGAGCTTCCTCTTTGCGGCTCTGTGGGCTGTATCGTCGCTCACCGCGCTATATTATCTTTAACTTTCTCTGCGGAAGCCGGACACGAATATCGTGTGTTAGCAGACGATGGCAGCGAGGGGATAGACTACATCTGGGTCGAGGACGAGGTCACCGGAGAGATCGTGGCCGGCGGAAGACCTCCCGACGGCGACTAGCAATGAGAACAGGCGACATTTCCCTTGATACGAGCCTCCATCCTAAGCTCGTGGTAGAAAGCCGGATCAGGCGAGAACACAATAATCTGTCGCCCTATTTTCGCTTGTCCGGCCAAGCGCTTTGCAACGAGGGCACGGCGCTCATGGCAGGGCGAAGTGATGACGCCCGTCCAGCTCCTGGGCACCGCCCTCGTAGTGGTGGGCGTCGTTCCGTTGGAACCGCGGCTGCCGAAGATGGCAGCGAAGTCGGGTTGGGCCTAAAAGCCGCTGTCGTTCAATGTCCTATCTCGGCGGCGCAATCCGCCTGTAACTCAGCGCCTCGGCGATGTGGATGCGGCGAACCGAGTCCGAGCCGTCCAAATCGGCCAGCGTGCGCGCGACTTTGAGCACGCGATGATAGCCCCGCGCCGAGAGCCTCATGCGCTCGGTCGCTTCCGATAGCAGCCTGCGGCCCGCCTCGTCGGGCAAGGCCACCCTCTCCAGAAGCTCCCCTTCGGGCTCGGCGTTGGTGCGAATCCTTAAGCCCGGGGCGAGCTTGGCGTAGCGCTCGCTCTGAACCTTGCGCGCGGCGATGACCCGCGCGCGCACCGCGGCGCTGCCCTCGGCGGCTGGCGGCAGCGTCAAGTCCTGGGCGCTCACCTCGGGCACCTCGACGTGGAGATCGATGCGGTCGAACAAAGGCCCCGAGATGCGCGCCTGATATTCCACGGCGCAGCGCGGCGCGCGGGTGCAGGCGCGCGCCGCGTCCGCGAGATAGCCGCAGCGGCACGGGTTCATGGCGGCGACCAATTGAAAGCGCGCAGGGTACGTGATGTGCGCATTGGCTCGTGCCACCACGATGCGGCCCGCCTCGATCGGCTGCCTAAGCGAATCCAAGACCGCGCGCGAGAACTCCGGCAGCTCGTCGAGGAACAAGACGCCCAAGTGCGCGAGCGTCACTTCGCCGGGCTTGGCCGAGACGCCGCCACCGGTCAAGGCCGCCATGGAGGCCGAATGGTGCGGATCGCGGAAGGGGCGCGTGCGCGTAATGCGTCCGCCCTCGAGCAATCCGGAGATGCTCGCGATCATCGAGACCTCGAGGGCCTCCGCGGGATCGAGCGGCGGCAGGAGGCCGGGGAGTCTCCGCGCCAGCATCGATTTGCCCGCGCCGGGCGGGCCGATCATCAGCAGGTTGTGGGCGCCGGCCGCGGCGATCTCGAGCGCCCGCTTGGCGGTCTCCTGGCCCTTGATCTCGGCCAAGTCCGGCGCCCCGGCATCGCCCGCGAGCACGCCCGGCTCGGGCCGGCTCAAGACCTGGGTGCCCTTGGCGTGGTTGACGAGCTGCAGGAGATGGCCGGGGGCCAGGATGTCGATGCCGTTGCCCGCCCAGGCGGCCTCAGCCCCGTTGCTTTGCGGGCAGATCAGCCCCAAGCCCCGCGCCGAGGCGCCGACCGCCGCCGGCAGCACGCCCGCGACCGGGACCAGCGCGCCGTCGAGCGCGAGCTCGCCCAGCGCGGCGTAGCTTGACACCGCGTCCTCGGGCACCACACCCATGGCGACCAAGAGGGCGAGAGCGATGGGCAGATCGTAGTGGCTGCCTTCTTTCGCAAGGTCGGCCGGCGAGAGGTTGACCGTGATGCGCTTGGGCGGCAGCGCCAAGCCCATGGCGCCGAGCGCGGCACGCACCCGCTCGCGTGACTCGGCCACCGCCTTATCGGCGAGCCCCACGACGGCGAAGGCGGGCAGGCCGCTTGCGATCTGCACCTGCACGTCCACCGGCACCACATCGATGCCTTTGAACGCGAAGGTGTTCATGCGCGCGGTCATGGCACGCCTCACCTCGTAAGGACGCTGAGCCGTAGCTGGCAGCGAGCGAGCAAGGCTCCTCGGGCCATTGTGACGAGGGGCGAGCGAGCCTGTCCATGGCTCCGTTTCCCGGAACCGGCAAGCGGGAACGCTGCCACCCCTCATGAGCGGGTTCGACCCGCCATGATTGTGCGGCTTGGTCAAGCCCCCGGTTGGGGCAATAATCCGCGCGCATCGGGGGGAGGGAACGCCATGAAGTGCATCCTGCATCAAGGCACGGGTCTCGAGGGTTTGAGGCTCGGCGAGCGGGCGAAGCCGGTGGCCGCGCGCGGCCGCGCCGTGGTCAGGCTCAAGGCGGCGGCGCTCAACCACCGCGACCTGTGGAGCGCGCGCGGGCGGGAGGCCAACGAGCCCGCCGTGGTGCTGGGCTCCGACGGCGCCGGCATCGTCGAGGCCGTGGGCGAGGACGTGGCCCGGGTGCGCCCCGGCGACGCGGTGATCGTCAACCCGTGCTTAGGCTGGCGCTGGGAGCCGGAAGCCGCGCCCGAGCCGGGCTATCCCGGGCTGATCCTGGGCGATCCGCAGGACGGCACCTTTGCGCAATACGTCTCGGTGCCGGCCGAGAATCTCAAGCCCAAGCCGCCTTACCTCTCCTTCGAGGAGGCGGCGGCGCTGCCCATTGCCGGCGTCACCGTGTACCGGGCATTGTTCACGAAGGCGCATCTCAAGGCGGGCGAGAGCGTGGCGATCCCGGGCATCGGCGCGGGCACGAGCGTGTTCGCCCTGCAGTTCGCCAAGACCGTGGGCGCCAAGGTGTTCGTGACCTCGCGCGCCAAGGAGAAGCTCAAGCGCGCGATCGCACTCGGCGCCGACGGCGCGTTCGATACGGCCTCGGCCTGGCCCGAGGAGGTCAAACGCCTAAGCGATGGGCTGGGCGCGCACGTGGCGCTCGAATCGGTGGGCGTTGCGACCTTCGCGAAATCGCTCGCTTGCTTGAGGCTCGGCGGCAAGCTGGTCGTGTTCGGGGCCACCAGCGGGAGGAAGCTCGAGCTCGATTTGAGGGCCGTGTTCTTGCGCTGGATCTCGCTCATCGGCACGACCATGGGCAGCGCCGCGGAGTTCGACGAGATGCTGGCCTTCGTGGCGGCGCATCGGATCGTGCCGGTGATCGACAAGGTCTTTCCGCTCGAGGAGGGGGTCGTGGCGCTGCACTACCTCGCGAACGGCGGCCAGCTCGGCAAGGTCGTGATCGCGATGGACGACTGAGCGCGCTCCCCTTCGGATCGCGCCGCGCATCAGCGGGAAACGTCGCGCGGAGCTCAGAGAGCGGGAGAACGCCCTCCATTCTCCGCATGGCGTCGTTGGGGACGAGCGAGTATTTGGAACGATCGGCTTTCCGTCAACGGAATTGATCCTTCATCACTAAAGTTTGACCGCTCGTTCTCGATTTCGGCTCGCGCCGTTCAGTCGCGCAGCCGCGTGCCGTAGCGGCGCTCGATGGCGTCCCAGATCTGCGCCTCGAGGCAAGTCCCGTCGAAGCGGTCGATCTCCTGAATCCCGGTGGGCGAGGTCACGTTGATCTCGGTGACCTTGCCGCCGATCACGTCGATGCCCACGAACACGAGCCCGCGCTCGCGCAGGATCGGCCCGATGGCCCGGCAGATCTCGCGCTCTTCCCGGCTGATCGCGGCCTTCTCGGCCCGCGCCCCGATGTGCAAGTTCGCGCGCGCGTCGCCCTCGGGCGGGACGCGGTTGAGCGCGCCGGCGGGCTCGCCGTCGATCAGGATGATGCGCTTGTCGCCCTCGCGGATCGCTGGCAGATAGCGCTGCACCACGATGGGCTCGCGGTAGAAGGTCGTGAACATCTCCAGAAGCGCGTTCAGGTTCTCATCCTTCGGGCCGATGTGGAAGACGCCGGCGCCGCCGTTGCCGAACAGCGGCTTGATGACGATGTCGCCGTGTTGGGCGCGGAACGAGTCGATGGCCTCGCGGTTGCTCGTGATCAGCGTCGGCGGCATGAGCTCGGGAAAGCGGGTGACGAACAGCTTCTCCGGCGCGTTGCGCACCTCGCGGGGATCGTTCACCACGAGCGTCTTGGGATGAATGTGCTCCAAGAGATGGGTCGCCGTGATGTAGGCCATGTCGAACGGCGGATCCTGGCGCATGAGCACGATGTCCATGGTCGCAAGATCCAGCGTCGCCGGCTCGCCGAGTGTAAAGTGGCGGCCTTTCTCGCGCCGCAAGGCCATCCGCCGCGCGCGGGCGAGCACGCGCCCGTGATGGAAGATCAGGTCGCGCGTGAGATAGTGAAACAGCGCGTGGCCGCGGCGCTCCGCCTCGAGGCCGAGCACGAAGGTGCTGTCGGTCTCGATGTTGATCGATTCGACCGGGTCCATCTGGATGGCGACGGCGAGACTCATCGGCGGGCCTCTCTTAAGCGCCGGCGGATGAGCCCCGCCGGCAGTGGATCGTAGCGTTTCGTCAATGGAGCGCCGCCTTGATCTGCGCCAGGAGGCGGCGGGGTTCTTCGCGCCCGTGCTCGCTCTGTGACAGTTTGATCTCAGTCTCGAGGGCTTCCCGGGCCCGGCAAAGCGCGCCCTGGCGGAGCGAAACGAGGCCAAGCTCGCGCCAGAGCTCTGCCTGCTCGGGCGCCATGAGCAGCATGCGCTCGAGCACGACGGCCGCGCGCGCGACGTCCTCGCGCTCAAGCGCACGCGCCTTGATGTTGTTCGCAAGGCGCAGCAGCACCTCCCGATCGCTGACCGGCGCGATGACGTCGGGCGAGAGCTCGGCGCCCTCGCCGAGGGCAGCCTCGAGCCGCCAGCCCAGCGCATGCGCATCGAGCACGGCGAAGCCGTCGAAGGGGTCGAGTACAAGGTGCAGCCCGCCGGCCTCAAGCCGCAGCAGGAAATGGCCGGGCGAACGCAGGCCCACGAGGCGCCAAGCCTGCGCGCGCGCGGCGTGGAGCCCCAAGATGCCGAGGCTCACGGGCAGGCCCCGGCGGCGTTCGATGACGCGCAGGAGGTCGGCGTTCTCGGGCGCATCGTAGCTCGCGCGGTCGCCCCGGTAGCCGTGACGTTCGGCGAGCACGGCTCGAAGGGCCTCCGCTTGTCGGTCCGCATCCGCCGAGGGGGCGTGCTCGGCCGCAAGCTCGCGGACGAGTTGCGCCAAGTGCCGGCGATAAGGCTCGAGCGGCACCCCGGGATGGTCGAGGGCGGAGAACGCAAGCGCGATCTCGCCGATTCTTGGCAACGGTTCGCCCGCGCGCGCCGCGGCGCGCAAGGAGGCGGTCAATTCGGCGGCGTCGCTCACGAGGCCGGCGGGGCAGCCCCCGCGTCCTTGAGCCGCACGTAGCTCACGATGCGGCGCACGTAGGCGATGTCGCGGGCGTGGCCGACGACGCGCTCGAGCTCGCTCTGATGTTGCGCCACCCCCATGAGATAGACCACGCCGTTCACGGTCTCGACGCTGTAGTTGATCGAGCGCACATGCTTGTCGAGCAGGAGCTCCGAACGCAGTTGCGTCGAGATCCAGACGTCGCGGGAGTAGTCGAGGAGGCCGGACTGGTCGGTGACCTCGATCTCGTTCATGACCTCGAGCACGCCGCCCGCCTGCCAGGCGAGGCGCGCGGCGTCGATCCGGGCGTCCGGCTTCTCGACCTTGCCGGTGAGCAGCACCCGCCCCTCGACCGAATCGACGCTGACGTCGATGAAGAGCGTCGTCGAATGCTCAAGGTAGAGCGCGTTGATCTCGATCTCGATCGCCACGTCGTCGATGGCCGCACTCACCGGTCGTTCCTGGGCCGCGACGACGCCCGCGCTCGCGGCGGCGCCGACCGCAACGCCGGCCGGCGTGCAGCCGCTCGACGCTCCGCCCATAAGAACAGCGGCAAGCGCAAGCGCCAGGAGGGGCTTCGGAGCGGCGATCGGGTGGCTCATTCAAAGAGGCGCCAGGCGTCCGCGAGGTGCTTGGGAATGCGCCATGGTAACACGAGCATGATGTCGAACCGTAGGGTCGCGGCGGGCGGCGCCGGCGTGCGGGCAAGGAAGGCTTCCGCTGCGCGCTCGATGCGCCGGCGCTGCGCCGGCGACAACGCGGCCGCGGCGTCCGCAGCCGTCTCCCGCGCCTTGACCTCGATGAAGGCGATGACGCCAGCGCGGCGCGCGATGATGTCGATCTCGCCCACGGGCGAGCGGTAGTTGGTGGCCAGGATGCGCCAGCCCGCAAGACGCAGCCGCCACAGGCTCAAGGCTTCGGCGAGCCGCCCGCGCCGCCACGAGGCGCGCCGCTCGGCTTTGCTCACGGCGTGCGCCCGGCTCGGAGCGCGAGCGCGCGGCTGTAAAGGGTGCGCCGCGGCAGCCCCGTTTCGCCGGCAAGCCGGGCCACGGCCTCCTTGAGCGGTGCCTGCTCGAGCCGCTCCTTGAGCAGGCGATCCACATCCTCGGGCGCGAGCGGGGAGCGCACCGGCGGGCCCACCAGCAGCACGACCTCGCCCTTGGGCGCCCCGCTGTCCCGGTAATGGCGCGCGAGGTCCTCGATCGGGCCGCGCCGCACCTCCTCGAACAGCTTGGTCAGCTCGCGCGCCACCGCCGCCGCACGCCCCGGGTAGAGCTCGGCCAGCGTCCGCAGGGTCGGGGCCAGCCGGCGCGGGGATTCGAAGAACACGAGCGTCATCGCAAGCGAGGCGAACTCGCGGAGCACGGCACGCCGCTGGGCCTCCTTGCTCGGCAGAAAGCCGAAGAAGGCGAAACGCTCGCACGGCAAGCCCGAGAGCTCGAGCGCGGCCAACACCGCCGAGGCGCCGGGCAGGGCGGTGACGTGTAGCCCCTCATGAAGCGCGGCGCGCACGAGCTTGAAGCCGGGATCGGAGATAAGCGGCGTGCCTGCATCCGAGACGAGCGCGAGGCGCTCACCCGATTGAAGGCGTGCGAGTGCCTTGGGGCGCATCGCCTCGGCGTTGTGCTCGTGGTAGGAGATGAGAGTCTTGCGGATGCCGTGAAGCGCGAGCAGCTTTGCCGTGCGCCGGGTATCCTCGCACAGGATGGCGTCGCAATCGCCGAGCACGTCGAGCGCGCGCAACGTGATGTCGCGGGCGTTGCCGATCGGTGTCGCCACCAGATAGAGGCCGGGGCCCAGCGCCTCCGGTTTACGAGAGGGGGCGCGACGGCTAGGCTCGATCGCGCCGGCTGCCGACGGACGCCGGCCGCGCCGCTCTTCCTTGGAGGTCGCCATGACGGTTTGGCGTGCCGTTCGCTGCTGGATCGCCGCGTGCTGCCTGCTTCCTCTTGGGCTCGCGCTCGCCGCGTGCCTCGGTGGCGACACGGTACCCGCTCCGGTGCAAGCGCCGCAACCGGCGCCTGCACCAAGTGTTCAGGCTCCGCCGAGCCCTCCCGAGCAGGAGGTCGAGACGGCGGCGCTGCCGCCCGGGCCCGTGGTGCCGCCGGGAATTGTACGCATCGGGCTCCTCTTGCCCTTGAGCGGCCCCGCAGCGCCCGACGGCCAGGCGCTGTTCGACGCCGCGCAACTGGCGCTCTTCGACTTGGGCGGGCCTGAGATCGAGCTTCTGCCGCGGGATACGGGCGGTGTGCCCGAGCGCGCGCTGCGCGCCGCGCAAGACGTGCTCGCACAAGGCGCGGCGCTCGTGCTCGGGCCCTTGTTCGCGCACGAAGTCAGCGCCGCCGCCCCGGCCGCGCGCGCGCGAGGGGTCAGCATGATCGCGTTCTCGACCAGTCCGCAGGTGGCCGGGAACGGCGTCTATCTCATGAGCTTTCCGCCGCCCCAGCAGGTCGAGCGCATCGCGGGCTTCGCCGTCGCTCAAGGGTTGCGGCGCATCGCGCTCCTCGCCCCCGGCGATGCCTACGGCCGCACGGTGGCGGCTACCCTGACCGAGCTGCTGCCCCGTCTGGGCGGTGAGCTCGCCGCAACCGGATTCTACGCGCCGGATGCCAGCAACGCCGCCGACGTGGTGCGCGATCTCACGCAATACGATCGCCGGCACGCGGACTACGCGCGCGCCAAGGAAACGCTCGAGGCCCTGCCCGAGGACGGCGCGCCGGAGGCGCTGGCCCAATTCGAGGCGGTCGCTACCTTGGGCGATGTGCCGTTCGATGCGGTCCTCTTGGCCGACGGCGGCGATCGCCTCTATCAGGTGGCGCCCCTGCTGCCCTATTTCGGCGTCGATCTCGCCCAGGTCCGCCTGCTCGGCACCGGCTTGTGGGACGACCCGACCGCGCTGCGCGAGCCGACGCTCGCGGGCGGCTGGTTCGCCGGCACCGCGCCCGGCTTGCGTGCCGGCTTCGAGCAGCGGTTCCGGGCGGCCTATGGCTACGAGGCGCCGCGCATCGCGACGCTTGCCTACGACGCGGTGCTGCTCGCGGGCGCGCTGGCGCGCCAGATGCCCGGGCCCGATTTCAGCGTGCGCGCGCTCACGGCGCCTCAGGGCTTCGCGGGCACCGACGGAGCGTTCCGCTTCGGGCTCGACGGCGTGATCGAACGGGCGTTGGCCGTGCTTCAGGTGGATGGCGGCGGCGCCGCGTCGGTGCTGAGC
This sequence comes from uncultured Hyphomicrobiales bacterium, assembly GCA_964631625.1. Lineage (GTDB taxonomy): Bacteria > Pseudomonadota > Alphaproteobacteria > UBA828 > JAPUJA01 > CAZVZP01. Next base: position 9,297 of record CAZVZP010000096.1, read on the forward strand.
CCGGCGCCCACCGATTTCCGCATGACCGCGGAGTAAGCCCGCCGTGCTCGGCATCGACGGCTTGAGCGCGCTCGATTGGGCGGCTTTCGCCTGGTTCCTCGTCGGCTGGCTCGTCTACGCCGCCTGGGCCGACCGGCGGCGGGGGCGCAGCACGCGCTACATGGCGCTCTATCAGCAGCACCACCGGGCCTGGCTCGAGCAACTCATGGCGCGCGAGCGCGGCATCATCGATACGCACGTGATTGCAGCGCAGATGAGGCACATCACGTTCTACGCCACGACCACGATTCTCGTGCTGGGCGGCTTGGTCGCGCTCCTGGGCGCCGCGGATTTGGGTTCCAAGGTCCTCGCCACCTTGCCTTTCGCGGTGGCGCCCTCGCCCGCGTTTTGGACGCTCAAGGTCGCGATTCTGCTCGTCGTCTTCGCCTCCGCCTTCTTCAAGTTCACCTGGGCGCTGCGGCTCTCCTACTACAAGGGCGTGCTGATCTCGGGCGCGCCGACGAAGGAAGCGGAGGCGGCCGAAAAAGACGCCTTCCTCGCCCGCACGGAGGCGTTGACCGCGCTCATCGCCAAACATTTCCTGCGCGGGGAGCGCGCGTACACCTTCGGGCTAGGGCGGAATCCGATCGAGTGGAAGCAGCCCCCTCCCCCTACCCCTCCCGCGAGGGGA
>CAZVZP010000097.1:0-9803 GCA_964631625.1 uncultured Hyphomicrobiales bacterium
TACAAGTGAGGATGGAACCCGTTTTCACGATCACAAGGGGTTCAACTGGAGGGCGCTTCGCGCGCGCCTCACTCGGGCTCGAAGCCCGCGCCCTTGAGCAAGTTGAGGGTCTCGACCAAGGGCAGGCCCACGACATTGCTGGCCGAGCCGTTGAGCCAGGGGATGAACGCTGCGGCGCGCCCCTGGAGCGCGTAGCCGCCGGCCACATCCCGCCATTCGCCGCTCCTGATGTAGCGCTCGATCTCGCCCGCTTCGAGGCGGCGGAAGGCCACGATCGTGGTGACCACGCGCTCGCGGCGGCGCCCTCCGGGCTCGATCAGGCAAATGGCCGTGTGCACCCGGTGCCGGCGTCCGGAGAGCACATCGAGGCACGCCCGGGCCTGCGCCTCGTCGGCGGGCTTGGGCAGGATGCGCCGGCCCGCCGCCACCACCGTATCGGCGGCGAGCACGAACGCCTGCGCGTGGCGCGCCGCCACGCTCTCGGCCTTCTTGCGCGCGAGCCGGCGCGCATAGGCGCGCGGCTCCTCGGCCTTCTGCGGGGCTTCGTCGACGCTTGCCGCCTCGACCACGTCCGGGCGCAATCCGGCCTGTGCGAGGAGAGCGAGCCGGCGCGGCGAGGCGGAGGCGAGAACGAAGGGCATGCGGCGCGCGGCGGCGGCCATCGCGCGCGTGGGCCTACTTGTGGCGGAACACGATGCGGCCCTTGGTCAGATCGTAGGGCGTCATCTCGACCGTGACCTTGTCGCCCGCGAGCACGCGGATACGGTTCTTGCGCATCTTGCCGGAGGTGTGGGCCAGAACCTCATGCCCGTTCTCGAGCCGCACGCGGAACATTGCGTTGGGCAAGAGCTCGAGCACCACGCCCGCCATCTCGATCAGTTCTTCCTTCGCCATTGGCCCTTCTCAGGCTGCTTGAAGCCGCCCACAGCAATGAACAGTTGTCCGGCTGAAATCAAGGGTCTTCTCCCCCGGTTCGCGCAGCCACGGCTCAGACCACGGGCGGGGGGCTCAAGGCGAAGCGCTGGGCGATCCGGCGCATGAGCTCGTCCCGGACCGCGCGGTAGGCGTCGAGCCTTATCTCCCGGCTGCCCTCGATCACGCTGGGGTCGAAGGTGTGCCAGAACTCGACCTCGCAGGCCATGACCCGCGTCATCTCGACCGCCTTGTGCTGGGCTTCGGGCGAGAGCGAGACGACGAGGTCGAAGCTTGAGTCCTCGAGCTCCTCGAAGGTCTTGGGCCGGTGTTTGGCGACGCTGATGCCGATCTCCTCGAGCACCGCGATGACGAAGGGGTCGATGTCGCGCCGGCGCACGCCCACCGAGTCGATGTAGACCCGGCCGCCGAGCAGGCGCTTGGCGATGCCCTCCGCCATGGGCGAGCGCACCGCGTTGAACGTGCAGGCGAACAGCACGCTGGTGGGCAGCGCCGCCATCGCATCGTCAGCTTCGGATGTGGAGCACGCAGAGCAGCGTGAAGAGGCGGCGCGCGGTGTCGGCGTCCATCTCGATCTTCTCGCCGAGCCGCTCCTTCAGGAGCTCCGAGCCCTCGTTGTGCAAGCTGCGCCGGCCCATCTCGAGCGCCTCGATCTGAGCGCGCGAGCCGTGCCGGATGGCCTCGAAGTAGCTGCCGCAAACCTTGAAGTAGTCCTTGACGATCGAGCGGAAGGTGCTCAAGGGGAGCGGAATCTTCTGCAGGGGCGCGCCCGTCTCGTCGCGCACGTCGAGGATCAGCCGGTTCTCCTCGACACCGAGCCTCAAGTCGTAGGGCCCGCTCGCCTTTCCCACGAGGGCGAAGTGGTTTCCTTCCAAGAGGTCGAAGACGGCGACGCGGCGCTCGTGCTCGATCTCGGGGCTCCAGCGCACGATGGGGCCGGTATCGAGCGCCACGTTGACAATGCGCTGGCTGTTGCCGCGGCCGGCCTCGGCCATCGCGGGTCAGTCTCCCCGCGGGATGTTGAGCCGCACGGCGATGGACAGCGCGTGCGCCGACAGCCCCTCGGCTTCGGCCAAGGTGACCGCCGCGGGCCCGATGCGGCGCAAGCTCTCGGCATCGCAGCGCACGAGCTCCGTGCGCTTCATGAAGTCGAGCACCGAAAGCCCCGAGGCGAAGCGGGCGCTGCGGTCGGTCGGCAGCACGTGGTTGGTGCCCGCGACGTAGTCGCCGATGGCCTCCGGCGTGTGACGGCCCAAGAAAATCGCACCCGCGTTCCTGACCCGACGCGCAAACGATTCCGGCTCGTCGATCGCGAGCTCCAAATGCTCCGGTGCCAGCCGGTCGATGAGCGGCGGCGCCTGCTCCAGGCGCTCGACCACGATGACCGCGCCGTGCGCATCCCAGCTCGCCCCCGCCACGTTGCTGCGCGGCAGGGTCTTGAGGCGAAAGCGCACGGCCTCCTCCACGCGCTCGGCCAAGCCGGCATCATCGGTGATGAGGACGGCCTGGGCCGCCGGGTCGTGCTCGGCCTGCGCCAAGAGATCGACCGCGATCCAGTCCGCATCGTTCGCGCCGTCGGCGAGGATCAAGACCTCGGAGGGGCCGGCGATCAGGTCGATGCCGACGCGCCCGAACACCTGGCGCTTGGCCGCGGCCACGTAGGCGTTGCCGGGGCCCACGATCTTATCGACCGGCACGATGCTCGCGGTGCCGTAGGCCAGCGCCGCCACGGCCTGCGCGCCGCCCACCCGGTAGATCTCGTCGATGCCGGCGATCTCCGCCGCGGCCAGCACCGCATCGTTCAGCACGCCTTTCGGGCTCGGCACCGCCATGACGAGGCGCGCGACGCCGGCCACCCTGGCCGGAATCGCGTTCATCAGCACCGAGCTCGGGTAGGCGGCGCGCCCGCCCGGCACGTAGAGCCCGACCGAGGCCAGCGCGGTCCAGCGTTCGCCCAAGCCCACGCCGGCCGCATCCGTGTAGAACGCATCGCGCGGCCGCTGGCGCTCGTGATAGGCCGCGATGCGCTCCGCGGCGAGCGTGAGCGCCGCGCGAAGCTCCTTGGAGCAGCGCACCGTGGCTTCCGCGATCTCGCCCGCGCCTATGCGCAGACGCGCGGGCGTCAAGCTCACGCCGTCGAAGCGCTCGGTGTACTCGATCAGCGCCGCATCGCCCCGCGAGCGCACGTTCTCGACGATCGCCGCCACCTCGCGCTCGACGTCCTGCGCCTCGTCGCGCTTGCCTGCCACCAGGGCGTCGAAGCGGGCGGCGAAATCCGGCGCGCAGATGTCGAGCCTACGGGCCATCGACGACCTCGCGGAAGCGATCGATCCAGCGCCCCAGGACCTCGGGCCGCGTCTTGAGCGCCGAGCGGTTGACGATGAGCCGCGCGCTGCACTCGGCGATGCGCGCCACCTCGACCAGGCCATTGGCTTTCAGCGTCTCGCCCGTGCTCACGAGATCGACGATGCGCCGGCACAGGCCCAGGCGCGGCGCCAGCTCGATCGAGCCGTGCAGCTTGATGCACTCGGCCTGCACGCCCCGCTCGGCGAAGTGGCGGCGGGTCAAATTTGGGTACTTGGTCGCAACCCTCACGTGGCTCCAGCGGAGGGGATCGTCGGTCGAGGCGAGCTCCGCGGACTCGGCCACGACGAGGCGGCACTTCGCCACCTTAAGATCGAGCGGCGCATAGAGCTCGCCGTAGTTGAACTCGAGCAGCACGTCGCTGCCCGCGACCCCGAGCTGGGCCGCGCCGAAGGCCACGAAGGTGGCGACGTCGAAGCTCCTCACCTGGATCAGGCTCAAGCCCGGCACGTTGGTTGCGAACATCAAGCGCCGCGAGCCCGCATCGTGGAACTCCGGCTCGGGCTCGATGCCGGCGCGCCCGAACAGCGGCATGACCTCATCGAGCACGCGGCCCTTGGGCAGAGCGATGAGCAGGGAGTCCTCGGGCATTCCCCGTCCTTAACGCTCAGCCGAGCTCGTGGTGCGGCGCCAGCGGCGTGGCGACCGGCTCGCCGATGTCCTCGAGCCCGAGCAAGAGCCGCTCGACCTCGAGCCGGACCTCGGCCCCGCCCGCGAACAGGAGGCGCAGCGCCGCAGAGCCGTCCACCTTGTCCTCGACGATCGCCAAGAGCTCGAGCACGCCCGTGGGATCGTCCCGGTCGATGCCGCGGGTCTTAACGGCGCTCACCCGCTCGATGCGAAGCCCGCACCGCACCATGTGGCGCGGCCGTTGCGCCGCCTCGGCGCCCGCGGTTTCCCACAAGAAGCGATCGAGCACGGCGGCGAAGCGCCGCTCCTCCGGCACGAAGGTCATGGCACCGACGCGCGCCACCGCGTCCTGCAAGCAGGCGGAGAGCACGGCGAGGTCTTCGGAGTCCTGGGCCACCAGCTTGAGCCGAGACGTCGCCATCAGGAGATGCGTTCGATGTCCGCGCCGCAGGCGGCGAGCTTCGCCTCCATCCGCTCGTATCCGCGATCGAGATGATAGACCCGGTTGACGGTGGTCTCGCCTTCCGCCGCGAGAGCGGCGAGCACGAGCGAGGCCGAGGCTCGAAGATCGCTCGCCATGACGGGCGCGCCCGAGAGCATCGGCACGCCGCGCACGATCGCGCTCGCGCCCCGAAGCTCGATGTCGGCGCCCATGCGCAGGAGCTCGGGCACGTGCATGAAGCGGTTCTCGAAGATCGTCTCGGTGACGCGCGAGGTGCCCTCGGCGATCGAGACGAGCGCGATCAGCTGCGCCTGCAGGTCCGTGGGAAAGCCCGGATAGGGTGCGGTCTCGACCTCGACCGGCCGAAGCGGCCGGTTGCCGCGGCCGGCAAAGAAGCCCTCCCCGTTGGGGCGCAGGTCGACCCCGGCCCTTATCAGCGTTGCGGCTACGACCTCGAGCGTATCGAGCCCGGCGCCGGCGAGCTCGAGCTGGCCGCCGGTGATCGCCGCCGCCATGCTGTAGGTGCCGGCCTCGATGCGGTCGGGCAGCACGGCGTGGTGCGCGCCGTGCAAGCGCTCCACGCCCTCGATCATAAGGCAGTCGGTGCCGATGCCCTCGATCCTCGCGCCCATGGCCACGAGGCAACGCGCGAGATCGCACACCTCGGGCTCGCGCGCCGCGTTCAAGAGCCGCGTCGTGCCCTTGGCGAGCACGGCCGCCATCAGCAGGTTCTCCGTGCCGCCCACGGTCACCGTGGGAAAGCGGATGTCGGCGCCCTTGAGCCCATCTCGCGCCTCGGCATGGATGTAGCCCTCGGCGAGCTCGATCTCGGCGCCGAGCTCGCGCAAGCCCTTAAGGTGCAGATCGACAGGGCGCGTGCCGATGGCGCACCCCCCCGGCTGCGAGACCAGCGCGCGACCGGATCGGGCGATGAGCGGGCCCAGCACGAGCACCGAGGCACGCATCTTGCGCACCAGATCGTAAGGCGCCGTAACGCCGCTCGAGCGGGCGGCATTGAGCGAGAGCACGCGGCCGGCCGAGCCGCCGTTGCCGGCTCCGCCGTTCATGGTGATGTCGACGCCGAGCGCGCTCAGGAGCTCCGCCAGCATCGTGATGTCCGCAAGATGCGGAATGTTCGAGAGCGTCAGCGTCTCGTCCGTGAGCAAGCTCGCGCACATGAGGGGCAGCGCCGCGTTCTTGGCGCCGCCGATGGCGATCTTGCCGTGGAGCGGCCGGCCACCTCGGATTCGAATCTTGTCCATGATCGCTCTTGTCCTGGGGGCCGCGCGCCGCGCCCAAGGGCCAAAGTCCGGGGGGATGCGGGGGATGGGGCGCCGCGGCTCGGCCCGCACCATAGGGCAAAGCGGTTGCGCGGCTCAAGGGCGGGAAGCTGAAAGTCGGCGCACGCGCTGGCCTGCGAGAGACCGGCCGCGGGCTGCGCAGCGTGGGGCGGAAGAGAGGGGGGAAGAGTGAGAGGGAGGGAGGAGAAGGCCCGAGTCGGCCGGTGCGTGAGGAATGGAGGTGAGAGGTGAGGAGGGAGTGCGGGGCCGCGAGCTTCTCTGCTCGGTCCCCGTGACGGCGCAGGGCCGTCTTAGGCTGCGCAGGACGTGCGCTCTGCCCCCCGATGGGGAGGGTCGGGCGACCCGCGGCTGATTCGCTTTGCCGCTACTTATCGCGCGAGGGCTCGCCAGAGCGCCCGGCGCGTCCCGCCTTCTGGCGCCTGCGCTTTAACAGGTTGGCCCGCAGCTCCTTCTTGAGCCGCTCGCGCCGTGCCTCTTGCCCGGGCGCACGCGATTCTTGCGCTTGCGGACGCCGCCCCGCCCCGCTCTTGCCCTGTCCTCGGGAGCTTGTCGTGCCCACAGGCCTTAATCCCGCTTCGGTTCAACCGGCCTCCATTAGAGCGGACCGCGGCCGGGGGCTCCGGTCAAGGGCCTCGGGCGGTTGCGGGATTTGCGGCCGCTGTGGCAAGGTCCGCCCCAGCGGCGCGCCGCGGTAGCTCAGTGGTAGAGCACGTCCTTGGTAAGGACGGGGTCGCAAGTTCGATCCTTGCCCGCGGCACCAGCCTGCCCGCGCTCAGTCGCGGCAGAAGCGCTCCACGGACCGGTTGTGGGCGAGGATCTGGCCCGCGGTGCCAGGCGTCAGCACGTCGTGGCGGCTGATGCCGATGGCCTTGACCCAGGCGCAAGGGTCAGTCGCGGGTGTGGTTGCGGCGCAGCTCGTCAAGAACAGCAGCATCGCCAAGACGGCGCACCTCCGCATCGATCCGCCCCCGCTCCCCCGCCCTCATCGTTTCGCGCCGTGCCGCCTCGAGCGCGGCGCTCTCGCGCCCGGCCCGCCGTTCGCGCCAGGCGCTTAGGAACTTGAAGATCGCCGCCGCGGCGCCGGCAAGGGCCGTCAACACCGAGACGATGGCGGCGGCGCCCAAGGCCATTACGGATTGCCGATACGCTTGGTCGCGCGGATGCGCCCCACGATCGCCCACAGCGTAGCCGCGAGCGCGACCGCGCCGCTGACCGCCTCGACCAGCTCGCCCTGCACATCGCCGCCGATCTCGTAGCCGAAGAACCCGAGCAGAACGGCGAGCACGGCGACAAGGCCGCCCCACACGCCGTTTGACTGCCACCAAGGCTTGCTGTCGTCCATGGACCTCTCCTCGTTCAGAGCTCAAGCAGGAATTCGTTGCAGCGGGCAATCCAGCCCTTAAGAAACGCGGCCTGGCTTACATCGCCCGCGACGATTAAGGCCAACGCCCGGTAGCGGCGCGCGAGCAGGCGCTTGCAGACCTCGCGGGCGTCCGCCTCGCCGAGCGCGTTCACGGCCGCGAGCGTGCGCGCGCCAATGACGCCGTCGATCTCAAGCCCGCCCAGCGCCCCTTGGAGCCAACGGGCGGCACGCGCTGGCCCGTGCAGCACCGCGGCATCGACCACGAGGGCGCGCAGGCGCTTATCTCCGATCTTCCCGAAGCCCGGCCGCTCGATGTAGAGCGCACGGTAGATCGCGCGCGCCTCCGCTTCGCTCAAGGCCGCGACCTCGGCCGCCTCCACCGCGTAGCCCCGGAAGCGGCTCAGCGTCGCCTGCGTGATGCCGAACTTGGTCGGCCCGCCGCGGTCCGCGCGGTGGTTCGTAAAGCGTGCGCCCTCGCGCCGGAGAATCGCCTCGAGGATGTCGTCATCCGTCATGGCGCATTCGCTCGCGGCGGGGCGGGATCAACGATCCGGCTTGTCCTCTTTGTTGTCGAGCTTGCTCTCGATGCGCACGAGCGCGGCGCGAATCTCGTCGAGCGCGCGCAGGTTGCGCTCCTCCATGTGCTGCATGTCGAGACGGACCTGTGCCACCGCCTCGGTGTTGAGCGCCGTGCGCTTGTCGAGGTCGGTGAACCAGACGAGCGCGCCGACCGCGACGGCCAAGGTCGTCACGATGTGGCCGATCGAGACTCGCTTGTCGACGTGCCAACCGTTCTCGGTACTCATGAGCCGCGTTCCCTCAACCCGTAGCCGCCCTCGCCCCGGCTGCCGCGCATGCCCGCGGCGTGATAGATGTCGAGGTTGAGCGGCGCGATGGCGCGCTTCAAGTGCCAGATCCAGACGTTGAGCGTCGAATCCTCGACCTCGCCCGCGCTCCAGCCCCACACCGCGGAACGGATCCGACCCTTGCGCAAGTAGCCGTGGGGTGCGTGCGCCAACGCATAGAGGATTTCCGCCTCGGTCGGCCTGAGCTTGACCGCGATGCCGCCCCGTATCGCCACATTCGTCTCGAGCGCAACCGCGAGCTCCCCGCACTCGAGCTCGTGGCCGCAGGTCGGGCAGCGCACGGACTCAGTCGTCCCGGCCCTTACCGGTCCTCACGGCTCGGCCTCCGGCGCGCGCGGGCCGCGTTGGATCCACTTCTCGCGCCGCACGCGGTCCGGCAACTCCGAGGCCTCGCAGATATGGACGTTGGTCGCATCCGCCGGCACGTCCTTGGCCACGATACGCGCAAGCCATTCCTCCTCGCTCTCGCTTTCTCTGCGCCCGTGCGGAGCTGGAATGATCACCGATACCCCGCCATCAGGGCGCGTGTAGCAGATGCGCTTCGTGGTCATCACAGATCTCCAAAGAACACGGCGCTCACATGGTCGTGATCCTCTACCGTGCTCGCTGACTTGAGCCCCGTGAGTATGCTGAAGTTGCCTGCATTGGGAGCCGCGCCCGGCGCCGCACCGCGGTTGGTGAAGAAGCCGCCGGCCAGAGCGGAGCTCAAAGCCCAGGCATAGTTGGCGCTCGAGAACGCGGTGTCGAAGTTGACGGTGTATTGGCCCGTTCCCACGTCGGTGATCGAGGAGACGCCGTAGTCGGCGTTGATGGTGACCGTGCCCGTGCCTTTGAAATAGACCCAGGCCTTCGGGTGCCCGGGGTGAAAGTGCTGGCGCCCGGGCGAGGAGTAAACCGACGTCGAGCTCGCCGATTCCATCTCGGCCTGGGTGGCCGCAGAGACGGAGGTTGCCGTGAGCTTGCCGGAAGCTGCAGTCAGACCGCTGCCCGCGAGAGCATCGGCGAGGCCTGCAAGGATGACCGAGCGCAGATCGTCGAGGTCGGCGTTGGTGATCTGCGTCATGCCCACGGTTGTGCGCACGCGCGCCACCGGAATCTTGCCCGCCGCCGGCGTCGGGTCCGAAGGCGACGCCGCCTCCACGCCGGTCGTGACGCCAACCGCCCCGCTGGAAGCGTCGATGTGCACGATGTCGTTGCGCGGGTTCGTGGTGGGCGCCGTAATCGCGGCGGTCTTCTGCGCCGCCACCAGCGTCGGCAGTGCGCCGACCTTGGGGAGGATGCCCTGCGCCACGCCGACCGTCATGTTGCGCGTGCGCGTCGCGGTGTGAATGCCCGAACCGCCATCGGTGATGTTGACCGCTGCGCCTCCTTGGGAGGTCGAGAGCTTGAACGTGTCCTCTGTCCGCTGCACCACGTAGTAGTCGGTCGCGAGCGCGAACGGCGCCGGCAAGGTGCCCGTCGTGGTCAAACGCACGATGTCGTCGTTGACGAGAGTGTGGCCCTCGCGGGTGATCGTATCGTTCGCCGCCGAAACCTTGGCGGACGTGAAGTCGAACTGCACGTCGGCGCGGGGCGCAAATCTGCCCGCGAGCAGCAGGAACGCCTTGAGCGCGCCGTCCAAGAGCCCCTTGTAGGTCGAGGCGCCTTGCGTCGTGTAATCCGGGAGTAAGGGTGATGCTATAGTCATTTAAGCCTCAAGCGCCGTTTCACAGTCATCTAGCGCTTAGTTCTGTGAGTCCGCTTTTTGCGAGGAAGTCCTATGAAGCGCTTACACGTTAAAGCCATGACTGGAATGCGAATAAATACCAAAGACGGTGCTTGCGCGCTTTATGTCTTGGATGATCGAGGGAACAAGGCCGAGATTCATATGTCCATCCCGGTACTCGCAAGAGCAGCCGTTGAAG
>CAZVZP010000098.1:0-9757 GCA_964631625.1 uncultured Hyphomicrobiales bacterium
TCGGGCCCCGGCGGACGCATCCTCAAGGGCGACGTGCTCGCCGTTATCGAGGGCGGCAAGGGCCGCGAGCCGGCGGCGCCCACGGCCCAAACCGCGCCGGCGCGGGCGGCCCCTCAAGCGCCGGCCGCGCCTTCGGGCCCGCGGCCCGAGGCCGCGCGCGAAGAGCGGGTGCGGATGTCGCGGCTGAGGAAACGCATCGCCGAGCGCCTCAAGGAGGCGCAGAACACCGCGGCGATACTCACGACGTTCAACGAATGCGACCTGACGAACGTCGTGCGCAACGAGCATCGCGAGCGCTTCGAGAAGAAGCACGCCGTCAAGCTCGGCCTCATGTCGTTCTTCGTGAAGGCCTCGATCGCAGCGCTCAAGGAGATCCCGGAAGCCAACGCCGAGATCGAGGGCGAGGACATCCTCTACAAGCGCTACTATCACATTGGCGTGGCGGTGAGCGCGCCGCAGGGGCTCGTCGTGCCGGTCCTACGCGATGCCGATAAGCTCGGCTTCGCCGAGATCGAGAAGGCGATCGCCGCCCTCGGCGCCAAGGCGCGCGACGGCAAGCTCGCGCTCGAGGAGCTCGTGGGCGGCACCTTCACGATCACGAACGGCGGCATCTTCGGCTCGCTCATGTCGACCCCGATCCTCAATCCGCCGCAGTCGGCGATCCTCGGCATGCACAAGATCATGGACCGCGCGATCGTGGTCGAGGGCCGCATCGAGGCGCGGCCCATGATGTATCTCGCGCTCTCCTACGATCACCGCCTGATCGACGGGCGCGAGGCGGTGACCTTCCTCGTGCGCGTCAAGGAGCGGATCGAGAACCCCGATCACCTGCTGCTCGACCTCTAGGACCAACGGCCTCTCCGGCGAACCATCAGGGAGACGAAACCATGGGCGATGAGGCCTACGACGTCGTGATCATCGGCGCCGGGCCCGGCGGCTACGTCTGCGCGATTCGGGCGGCGCAGCTCGGCTTGAAGGCGGCCTGCGTCGAGAAGAGCGAGACCTTGGGCGGCACCTGCCTCAACATCGGCTGCATTCCGTCCAAGGCACTCCTGCACACGAGCGAGCAGTACGAAGAGGCCAAGACGCGCTTTGCCCGGCACGGCATCGTGACCAACGGCGTCGAGCTCAACCTCGACGCCATGATGGATCACAAGGACGAGGTGGTGGAGGCGCTGACCAAGGGCGTCGGCTTCTTGTTCAAGAAGAACAAGGTCGAGCACGTCCCCGGAACCGCCCGGATCACGGGCAAGCGCGAGGTCACCGTGACGCACGGCGGCACGGCGCGCGCCCTTACGACCAAGGCGATCGTGATCGCGACCGGCTCGGAGAGCATGCCGCTTCCGGGCGTGGCGTTCGACGAGGAGCGCATCGTGAGCTCGACCGGCGCGCTCGACTTAAAGAGCGTGCCCGAGCACCTGGTGGTGGTCGGCGCGGGCTACATCGGGCTCGAGATGGGCTCGGTGTGGCGCCGCTTGGGGTCCAAGGTCACCGTGGTCGAGCTCCTGGATCACATCACGCCCGGCATGGATCGCGAGATCGCCAAGGAGTTCCAGCGCCTGCTCGCACGCCAGGGGCTCGTCTTCAAGCTCGGCATGACGGTCGAGGCGATCGCGCGCGCCGGCAACCGGGTCTCGCTCAGGCTGTCGCCCGCCCAGGGCGGGGCGTCGGAGACCCTGGATGCGGACGTGGTGCTCGTCGCCATCGGCCGGCGTCCCTACACCTTGGGCCTCGGGCTCGACGAGGCGAGCGTGGCGCTCGACGAGAAGGGGCGCATCCCGGTCGATAGAGAGTTCCAGACCAACGTCCAGGGCATCTACGCCATCGGCGACGTGATCGAGGGGCCGATGCTTGCCCACAAAGCCGAGGACGAGGGCGTCGCGCTGGCCGAGATCCTGGCCGGGCAGAAGGGCCACGTGAACTACGACGCGATCCCGGGCGTCGTCTACACCGCGCCCGAGGTCGCGGCCGTGGGCAAGACCGAGGAAGAGCTCAAGGCGGACGGCGTGCCCTACCGCGCCGGCAAGTTCCCGTTTCTCGCCAACGGGCGGGCCAAGGCCATGTCAGCGACCGACGGCTTCGTGAAGATCCTGGCCCACGCGGAAACGGACCGGATGCTCGGCGTGCACATCATAGGCCCCGACGCAGGCCATCTCATCGCCGAGTGCGTGCTCGCCATCGAAATGGGCGCCGCGGCCGAGGATGTCGCGCGCACCTGCCATGCCCACCCGGCGTTGAGTGAGGTGGTCAAGGAAGCGGCGCTCGCGGTCGCCAAGCGCGCGATTCACTCCTGACACCCTGACCGCGGGCAAGAGCATCCGCCGCGTCGATGGTGTCGCCGTCGTCCCCGCCGCCCGCAATCCCCTTGCCTGGCGTCGAAATTATGCGCACAAATCGGCACGGTCGGTCGCTATTCGCCCGCCCGTTTCCCCGCTAGAATAACGGCGCACGGGATGCAATTCGTGCCTTTCTTCAGCGGTGGCGCTCCGGCGTCCCTCCCCTCCAATCAAGTCCACAAGCAGACATGAAGTCGCGGCCACAAGGTCGAGAGCATTGGGCGCTGCTCAGTCTTGCAACGCTCGGGGTCGTCTATGGCGACATCGGCACGTCGCCGCTCTACGCGTTTCGCGAGTGCTTCGCTCACGGCAGCGGGCTCGAGCCGACGCGCGACAACGTTTTGGGTGTGCTCTCCCTGATCTTTTGGTCTCTCGTCATCGTCGTCACGGTCAAATACGTGACCGTCATCATGCGGGCGGACAATCGCGGCGAGGGCGGGATCGTGGCGCTGATGGCGCTGGCGAGAAAGCTGTTCGAGGCCCGTCCTTGGCTGGGGGCCATTCTGATGCCGGCCGGTCTTATCGGTTTGGCGCTGTTTATGGGCGACGCCGCCATTACACCGGCGATCTCCGTGCTGAGCGCCGTCGAAGGCCTCTCCGTGGCGACACCTTCTTTCCAAGCTTACGTCGTGCCCATCTCGCTTGGCGTGCTCATCGCTCTGTTCATGATTCAGAGCCGCGGGACGGCGATCGTCGGCCGCATGTTCGGGCCGATCGTCTGCGTTTGGTTTTCGGCTCTTGCCGTGCTCGGCGTCGGCAAGATCATCGACTATCCCGATGTGCTTTCGGCCCTCGATCCGAGTTACGCCGCCGCCTTTATCGCTCATCGGGGTTGGGCCATTGCGGTCACCCTCGGCGCGATCGTCCTCGTGGTGACGGGGGTCGAAGCCCTCTACGCCGACATGGGTCACTTCGGACGCAAGCCCATCGGCGTGGCCTGGCTTTCGCTCGTCTTCCCCGCGCTGGTCCTGAATTATTTCGGTCAGGGCGCGCTCGTGATTCACGATCCACACGCCGTGCGCAACCCCTTCTTTCTTATGGTCGGAGATCATCTGCTCTACCCCATGGTCGCCTTGGCGACGGCCGCGACCGTTATCGCGTCCCAGGCCGTGATCTCCGGAGCGTTTTCGCTCGTTCATCAGGCGATCCAACTCGGCTACGCGCCGCGCCTGAACGTGCGTCATACCTCGGAACGGCAAATCGGCCAAATCTACATCGCACGGGTGAATTGGGCGCTCATGGTCGCCGTTATCGGGCTCGTTGTGGCGTTCCGGTCTTCCTCGCACCTCGCTGCGGCTTATGGAATCGCGGTCACGGGAACGATGGCGATGACGACGATCTTGACGTCGGCCATCGCCCTCTACCGCTGGAACTGGCCAACCGTGTTCGTCATCCTCGTGTTTGGCATCTTTCTTCTGATCGACCTCGTCTTTTTCGGTGCGAACGCACTCAAGGTCCTTCACGGGGGATGGGTGCCTCTCGCCATTGCCGTCGCCGTGTACTTCGTCATTTCGACCTGGATTCGGGGACGGGACCTCCTTTACGAGCGTCTCAACGAGCAGGGCATGCGGCTCGACGCGTTCGTTGACAGCATCACGCCGAATAAGCTCATTCGCGTTCCGGGCACCGCGGTTTACATGACGCGAGCCGGCGACACCGTGCCGCACTCGTTGCTGCACAACATCAAACACAACAAGGTGTTGCACGAACGGGTCGTTCTTCTGACCGTTATTACGGAGGAGATCCCATTCGTCGAATCGAGCAGGCACATCGAGGTCATCGCCTACCCGAAGCGTTTCTATCGTCTTCTCATCCGCTATGGCTTCAAGGAAACACCGGAGTTGCCGAAGGCGTTCGCGCGCTGCGCGGAAGAGGGGTTGGAACTCGATCTTGCCGAGACGAGCTTCTTCCTCGGCCGAGTGACCTTGGTCATCGCAGAACGCTCGACCATGTCGCGCTGGCGGCGCCGGCTGTTCTTCGTGCTCGCAAACAATTCATTGAGTGCGCCCGACTTCTTCCGCATCCCGCCCAATCGAGTCGTGGAAGTCGGCGCTCAGATGGCGCTCTAGCGCGTTCGGGCTGCCGTCGAGTGTGCGTTAGCCCGCACGAGCGGATCGTCGTGCGTGTTCCCACGGCGCGAATTCGTGCGTGCCGGGAATACAACCAGACTAACGCCGCGCCCGCGGATGGGCGCGCTCGTAGACGCGCATCAGGCTCGCTTCGTCCACCTCGGTGTAGCGCTGGGTCGTGGACAGGCTGGCGTGGCCCAAAAGCTCCTGGATGGTGCGGAGATCCGCCCCACCTGCCAAGAGGTGCGTGGCGAAGGAGTGGCGCAGCGCGTGGGGCGTTGCGCTCTCGGGCAGGTTGAGAGTCCGGCGCAATCGGCGCACGCGCGCCTGGAACACGCCGGCATCGAGCGGCTTGCCGCGCACGCCCACGAACAGCGGCGAGCGCGCCGTGCCGCGGTGGGGGCAGCTCTCGAGATAATCGCCGACCGCCTCGGCCACCACGGGCAGCACGGGAACGGTGCGCTCCTTGCCCCCCTTGCCGAGCACGACGAGGGCGCCCTGCTTCATGGTCGAACAGTCGCGCCGCTCGAGCAACAGGGCCTCGCCGATCCTAAGGCCCGCGCCGTAGAGCAGCAGCGCCAGCGCCGCATCGCGCTTCGTCTCCCATGCCTGGGCGCGCTCGGCGCGCCGGGCCTCCTCGATCAGCCTCCGCGCCTGCTCGGGCGCGAGCGGGCGCGGCAGCGCGCGCGAGAACTTCGGCGCGCGCAGATTGCGCACCACGCCGTTGGCGGCCAAGCCCTTCCTCTCGAGATGACGGAAGAAGCTCTTGAGCGCCGAGACCGCGCGCGCGCTCGAGCTCTTGGCCTTGTGCTCGGCCGCACGGCTCGCGAGATAGGCGCGGAAATCGGCGGGCGTCAGGCGGGTCAGCGCATCGAGGCCCGGAACGCCGCCCAGGTGGAGGGTGGCGAAGCGCAGGAAGTGCCCGAGATCGCGCCCGTAGCCATCGACCGTGTTGGTGGAAAGGCGCCGCTCGAGCGCCAGCGTGGCGAGCCAGGAATCGAGCGCGGGCGTGAGGTCTTCGCCCGCGGCGAAGTAGCCGCGTCCGAAGTCGGAGGCGCGCGAGGGCGAAGGCGTGGCTTGGCCCCTCAACGGGCTCAACCCTAGCGGGCGAGGATCGACTGGCCCGTCTTCTCCCAATCGGCCAGGAACGCGGATAAGCCCTTGTCGGTCAGCGGGTGCGCCACGAGCTGGCGCAGCACCTTGGGCGGCAGCGTAACGATGTCGGCGCCCAGCTTCGCCGCCTCGATGACGTGCAGCGGGTGACGCACGGAGGCGACCAGGACCTCGGTCTTGAGCGTATCGGGGTAGTTGCGGAACATGGCGATGATCTCGCGCACGAGCCCCATGCCCTCCTGGCCCACGTCGTCGAGCCGGCCGACGAAGGGCGAGACGAAGGTGGCACCGGCCTTGGCCGCAAGGAGCGCCTGAGCCGCCGAGAAGCACAGCGTCACGTTGACCAGCGCGCCCCCTTGGGTGAGCGCCCGGCAGGCCTTGAGCCCGTCCCAGGTGAGCGGCACCTTGACCGTCACGTTCTTGGCGATGGCGGCGAGCTTCTTGCCCTCGGCGACCATCTGATCCGCCTTGGTCGCCGTCACCTCGGCGCTCACCGGGCCGGGCACGAGGCGGCAGATTTCGCGAATCGTCGCGAAGAAGTCGCCTCCGTTCTTGGCCACGAGCGAGGGGTTCGTGGTCACGCCGTCGAGCAGGCCCGTCGCCGCGAGATCGCGGATCTCATCGAGGTCGGCGGTATCGACGAAGAACTTCATGGCTCCCAACCCTCGAGGCAAGATTAAGACCGCACTGCGCTGGCGAGCAACGCCCGCGCTGCGCGACCCTTGTGGCTCCGCGCAGCGGTTGGCACAGTCTAACCGATGCCCGTAGAGGCCGTCACCTCCGCGCCGTCCGCGCTCGAGCGGCCGCTTGCCGTGCTGCTGCCGTTGCCGCTCGACGGCGCCTTCGATTACCGCGCGCCGCAAGGCCTTTGCGCGCCGCCCGGCGCCTTCGTGCGTGTGCCCTTTGGGCGGCGCGAGGCGCTGGGCGTGGTGTGGGACGACTCGGAGCGGCCGCGCGACTCGGGGGCGCCGCCTACGCTCAAAGAGATCGCCACCCTCATCGATGCTCCGCCGCTGCCCGAGGCCCTGCGCCGCCTGATCGATTGGGTAGCCAACTACACGCTCGCGCCCAGGGGCGCCGTGCTGCGCATGGCGCTGAGCGTGCCCCAGGCTCTCGAACCGCCGAGACTTGCGGTGCTTTATCGGCCCACCCCCGTGCCCGGCTCGAAGCTCACGGCGGCGCGCCGGCGCGTGCTTGCACTCTTGGCCGACGGCCCCCCCTTGAGCGCGGCCGACATCGCTCGCGAAGCCGCCGTCGGCCCTAATCTGGTGCGCGTCATGGCCCGGGCCGGCCTGCTCGAGGCCGTCGAGCGGGCAAACGGGCTCCGCCTGCCGCGCCCCGATCCTGGGCCCCGTGGACTCACGCTCTCGCCCGACCAGCGCGCCGCGGCCGATGCGCTCGCGGCGCTCGTGGCAGCCGGCGGCTTCACGGTGACGTTGCTCGACGGGGTCACCGGCTCGGGCAAGACCGAGGTCTATTTCGAAGCCATCGCCGCAGCGCTGCGCGCCGGCCGCCAGGCCCTCGTGCTGGTGCCCGAGATCGCGTTGACCGCCCAGTGGCTCGCCCGCTTCACCGAGCGCTTCGGCGTCGAGCCCGCGGTGTGGCATTCGGAGCTCTCGCCCAAGCGGCGCCGCGAAACCTGGCGCGCGGTGGCGAACGGGCAGGTCCGCGTGCTCGTGGGCGCACGCTCGGCGCTCTTCCTGCCCTTCGCCGAGCTCGGCGTGATCGTCGTGGACGAAGAGCACGACGGCGCCTTCAAGCAGGAGGAGGGCGTGATCTACCACGCGCGCGACATGGCCGTGGTGCGCGCGCGGCTCGAGGGCATCCCCATCGCGCTCGTCTCGGCGACGCCCTCGCTCGAAACCGTGATCAACGTGGAGACCGGCCGTTACCGCCGGCTGCACCTGCCCGATCGACACGGCGGCGCGGCGCTGCCCGCGATCGAAGCCATCGACATGCGCAAGCTGAGCCTTCCCGCCAACCGCTGGCTCTCGCCCGGCCTCTTGGCCGCCCTCGAGGAGACGCTGGCTCAAGGCCGCCAAGCCCTGCTCTTTCTCAACCGGCGCGGCTACGCGCCGCTCACGCTGTGCCGCGCCTGCGGCCATCGGCTGCAGTGCCCCCAGTGCTCGGCCTGGCTCGTCGAGCACAAGGGACGGCGCAGCCTGCTCTGCCATCACTGCGGCTTCGCGCGGGCCGCGCCTGAGGCCTGCCCGGGTTGCGGCGCGCTCGGCCGGTTCGCGCCCTGCGGGCCCGGCGTCGAGCGCCTGGCCGAGGAGGTGTCGGCGCACTTTCCCCAAGCGCGCTGCACCATCGCCGCGAGCGATACGCTGACCGGTCCCAGAAGCGCGGCCGAGCTCGTGCGCCGCATCGAGGAGCACGAGATCGATCTCCTGATCGGCACGCAGGTGCTGGCCAAGGGCATGCATTTTCCGCTGCTGACGCTGGTTGGCGTGGTCGATGCGGACCTCGGGCTTTCGGGCGGCGATCCGCGCGCCGCGGAGCACACCTACCAGTTGCTGCACCAGGTGGCCGGGCGCGCCGGGCGCGGCATCCATCCGGGCTCGGTTCTACTGCAGACCTACATGCCCGAGCATCCGGTGATGGCGGCCTTGATCTCGGGCGAGCGCGACGCCTTCCTCGCGCGCGAGGCGGAGGAGCGGCGCGCCTTTGGCTGGCCACCGTTCGGGCGGCTTGCTGGCGTGATCGTTGCCGGTCGCGACGAGGCCGCCGCGCGGGGCTACGCGGAGCGGCTCGGCCGGAGCGCGCCCAAGGGGGAGGGACTCGTGGTGCTGGGCCCCGCGCCCGCGCCGCTTGCGCTGCTGCGCGGCGAGCACCGCTTTCGCCTGCTCGTGAAGGCTCGCAAGGGGGTCAACCTGCAGGCCCATTTGCGCGCCTGGGTCGCGCGCACGCCGGCCTCGAAGGGGCTCAAACTGAAGCTCGATATCGACCCCGTAAGTTTCATCTAGCCGTTTGAAATGGCGAGGAAATCGGGCACGTGGAGTCCGGTTGCAAGGGCAATTTTTGTGTGTTACCTATCCGCTGCCTTGCTGGGCAGGGGCCCGAAAAGGCGTCTCTTCTGCATCTTCTGCCGCGATTTAGCGGCTCCAATACTTAAGGCTTTTTGTCGGGGCGTCGGGGAGCCTCTCGAAGGTGGCATCTGAGACGGCAGGCGTTGGGGCTCTCGCGGAGCGTTACGCGAGCGCCCTGTTCGATCTAGCCTTGGAAAAGGGTGCGTTGGACGGGGTCGCCCGCGACCTCGACGAGCTCGCGCGCATGCTGGCCGAAAGCCCGGACCTGCTGCGCCTCGTGCGCAGCCCGGTGATCGCGCGTCAGGATCAGGGCAAGGCCGTGGCGGCGCTCGCGGACAAGGCGGGGTTCGCCGACTTGACGCGCCGGTTCTTGGGCCTCTTGGCGCAGAACCGCCGATTGTTCGCGCTCTTAAGCATGATCGCGGCGTTCCGCCGCCGGCTCGCGCAGCACCGCAACGAGGTCTCGGCCGAGGTGGTCTCCGCCGCGGCGCTTAGACCAGAGCAGCTCGAGCGCCTCAAGAGCGCCTTGAAATCGGCCGTGGGCCAGGACGTCGTGGTCGAGGCGCGGGTCGACGCCTCGCTGATCGGCGGCCTTATCGTGCGCGTGGGCTCGCGTATGATCGATGCCTCGCTGCGCCGCAAGCTGCAGAACCTACGCATCGCCATGAAGGGGATTGGATGATGGAAATCCGTGCCGCGGAAATCTCTGCGATCCTGAAGCAGCAGATCGCCGGTTTCGGCACCGAGGCCGACGTCTCCGAGGTCGGTCAGGTGCTCTCGGTGGGCGACGGCATCGCGCGCATCCACGGGCTCGACAACGCCCAGGCCGGCGAGATGGTCGAGTTCGCCGACGGCACGAAGGGCATGGCGCTCAACCTCGAGGAGGACAACGTCGGCGTCGTGATCTTCGGCGACGACCGCGACATCAAGGAAGGCGACGTGGTCAAGCGCACGCGCGAGATCGTCGATGTCCCCGTGGGCAAGGGGCTCTTGGGGCGCGTCGTCGATCCCTTGGGCAATCCGATCGACGGCAAGGGCCCCATCGAGGCCACGGAGCGCCGGCGCGTGGACGTCAAGGCGCCGAGCATCGTGCCGCGGCGCTCGGTGCACGAGCCGGTGCAGACGGGCTTGAAGGCCCTCGATGCCCTGATCCCCATCGGGCGCGGCCAGCGCGAGCTCATCATCGGCGACCGCCAGACCGGCAAGACCG
>CAZVZP010000099.1:0-9679 GCA_964631625.1 uncultured Hyphomicrobiales bacterium
ATCCCCAAGCAGTTCCTGAAGACGATCAAGCGCACGGGGCTTGCCGCGGGTCTCTTCTACGATCTGCGCCACGACCGCGAGGGCAAAAAGCACGGCGACTTCGTGCTCGACCGCGCGCCCTACGACAAGGCCGCGATCCTCATCACCGGCGAGAACTTCGGCTGCGGCTCGAGCCGCGAGCACGCGCCCTGGTCGCTTCTCGACTTCGGCATCCGCGCCCTCATCGCGCCCTCGTTCGCCGACATCTTCTACAACAATTGCTTCAAGAACGGCATCCTGCCGGTGCGACTGCCCGCCGAGACGGTCAAGCGCCTCGCGCAGGAGGCGCAAGTGAGCGCGAAGCCCGTATGGCGCATCGATCTTCCGCAACAGACGGTGACGAGCCCGTCGGGCGAGACCATCCCCTTCGAGCTCGAACAGTTCCGCAAGCATTGCCTGTTGAACGGCATCGACGACATCGGCTTGACGCTTAAGGAGGAGGCCCGCATCGCCGCGTTCGAGGAGCGCCAGCGGGTGGCGCAACCTTGGCTCTACGGCGCGTGAAGGATCGTCCATGACCAAGAGGCTCCTGCTCCTGCCGGGCGATGGCATCGGCCCCGAAGTGGTGGGCGAGGCACGGCGCGTGGTCGAGTGGTTCATCAAGCGGCGAGGGCTCGACGTCGCGCTCGACGAAGCCAAGGTGGGTGGCGCGGCTTACGACGCCCATGGCATGCCGCTGCCCAAGGACACCTTCGAGAAGGCGCGCGCGGCCGATGTCATCCTCTTGGGCGCCGTCGGCGGCCCCAAGTACGACACGCTCGCGTTCGGCGTGCGTCCCGAGCGCGCGCTGCTCAGCCTGCGCAAGGAGCTTGGCCTGTTCGCGAACCTGCGCCCGGCCATCACCTTCGAGGCGCTGGTCGATGCTTCGACGCTCAAGCCCGAGTACGTCCGGGGTTTGGACATCCTGATCGTGCGCGAGCTTACGGGCGGCATTTATTTCGGCGAGCCGCGGGGCGTCGAGACCCTGCCCGACGGTTCGCGCCGCGGGGTCAACACCGAGGTCTATACGAGCCGTGAGGTCGAGCGCATCGCGCGCGTCGCCTTCGAGCTCGCACGCAAGCGCAGGAACAAGCTCTGCTCGGTCGATAAGTCGAACGTGATGGAGAGCACGCTGATGTGGCGCGAGGAGGTGATCAAGCTCCACGCCGCCGAATTCCGCGACGTCGAGCTCTCGCACCTGCTCGTCGACAATGCGGCGATGCAGCTGGTGCGCAACCCCAAGCAGTTCGACGTGATGGTGACGACCAACATCTTCGGCGACATCCTCTCGGACATCGCGGCGCAGCTCACCGGTTCGCTCGGCATGCTGCCCTCGGCCTCGCTCGGCGCCAAGGGAACGGACGGCCGGCAGCCGGCGCTCTACGAGCCGGCGCACGGCAGCGCCCCCGACATCGCGGGGAAAGGCGTCGCCAATCCGATCGCGACGATTCTTTCCTTCGGCATGATGCTGCGCTATTCCTTCGACCGGCCCGACGACGCGGAGCGCATCGATCGGGCGGTCGAGGCCGTGCTGAACGCGGGCTTGCGCACGGGCGACATCATGCAGGAGGGCAAGACGCGGGTGAGCACGCGCGCCATGGGCGATGCGATCCTGCGCCAGCTCGAGCGGCTCAATTAAGTCCCGGGCTTTAGCGCTAGAGAAATTGCCCCTCCCTCAATCCTTCCCCTTGATAGGGGTAGGGCTACGGTGGGGCGAGGTAATGGACGGCGATAGTCGGCATTAGGCCGGCGCACGAGGCAAGGCATGGGCTACAAGGTTGCCGTGGTGGGCGCGACCGGCGCGGTCGGCCGTGAGCTTCTGCGCATCTTGGCCGAGCGCGAGTTTCCGGCGGACGAGGTGGTGGCGCTCGCCTCCGAGAAGTCGGTGGGCAAGGAGGTCTCCTTCGGCGAGCACAAGGTGCTCAAAGTGAAGGCCCTCGAGAATTTCGACTTCTCGGGCATCGACATCGGCCTGTTCTCGCCGGGCGCCAAGGTTTCGGCCGTGCACGCGCCGCGCGCGGCGCAGGCCGGCTGCATCGTGATCGACAACACCTCGCAGTTCCGCCTGGATGAGGACGTGCCCCTCGTCGTGCCCGAGATCAACGGCGAGGCGATCGGCCAGTTCCGCCAGCGCAACATCATCGCCAATCCCAACTGCTCGACGATCCAGATGGTCATGGCGTTGAAGCCCTTGCACGACATCGCGCGGATCAAGCGCGTGGTGGTCGCGACCTACCAAGCGGTGTCGGGTGCGGGCAAGGAGGCGATGGACGAGCTCTACAATCAGACGCGCGCCGTCTATATGAACAAGCGCCCCGAGCCGCAGGTGCTGACCAAGCGCATCGCCTTCAATCTGATCCCGCACATCGACGTCTTTCTCGACGACGGGCGCACGAAGGAAGAGTGGAAGCTGGCGGAGGAGACCAAGAAGATCCTCGATCCCGAGATCGCGGTCTCCGCCACCTGCGTGCGCGTGCCCGTGTTCATCGGCCATTCGGAAGCCGTGAACGTCGAGTTCCACGAGCCGATCACGCTCCGCCAAGCGCTCGAGGCGTTCGAGGACGCGCCGGGCATCCAGGTCATCGACGCCCACGAGGACGGCGCCTACATCACGCCCATCGAGTGCGTGGGCGAGGACGCGATCTTCGTCTCGCGCATCCGCCTGGACCCGACCGTGCCCCACGGACTGTCGATGTGGGTAGTCTCCGACAACCTGCGCAAAGGGGCCGCGCTCAACGCTATCCAGATTGCCGAGCAATTGGTCGAGCACTACCTCTAGGGCTCGCGCTCGCTTCAGCGCACCCGCTGGGCGGCAAAGCGCTCCGAGGGCGCGACGATCTCCCCCTGGTGGCGGGCCAGCGCCAGCTCGTCGGCCTCCGGGTCCTCCTCGAAGCGGCGCTTCATCAGGCCGTAGATCGAGGCGACCGCCCCTTCGAGCGCCGCGTGCGTGCTCGCCCCTTTAAGCCGGTGCGCGAGAAAGAGCGCGGCAAACACGTCGCCCGTGCCCGAGAGACGCTCGGGGAGAAGGGGCGTTGCGATACGCCAGGCGCCTTCGCCGTCGACGGCGAGGGTCTCGATCCCGCCGCCCGCGGTCTTGCGCCAGGACGTGCAGATCACGAGCCGAGGGCCCCGCGCCCGCACCCGCTCGGCCGCATCCAGCGCGCTCTCTAGCGAATGCACCGGACGGCCGGCCAAGAACTCCAGCTCGAAGCCGTTGGGCAGCGCGAGATCGGCGAGCGGCACGAGGCAATCGCGCACGGCGCGCCCGACCGCTTCCGGCACGTAGAGCCCGCCGTCGCGCTCGCCCATGACCGGGTCGAGGCAGAAGAGCGCGCTCGGATTGGCCCGGCGCACGGCTGCAACCGTGCGCGCGACGCATTCCGCCTGAGCGGCATCGGCGAGATAGCCCGCGAGCACGGCCTCGCAGCGCGCCCATGCCCCGCTTGCCTCGAGTCCGGCCAGGATCTCCTCGAGTTGCTCCGCGCGGACCTCGAACCCGCGCCAGCCGCCATGGCCCTTGTGACTCGACAGCAGCGCCGTATGCAGTGGCCAGACCTCGAAGCCCAGCCGCTCGAGCGGGAACACGGCCGCCGAATTGCCGGCGTGGCCCAGCACCACATGGGACTGGATCGAGAGAATCGCCATGGCCTTGCGCGCCTTGCGGCCGATCGAGGTTGCGCTAAAGTGTAGCCGCGTTCATCGGGCAGGGGGGAACGATGCGCGATCACCGCAACCGGCCGCGCCGGAGCATGCTCTACATGCCGGGCTCGAACGCCCGCGCGCTCGAGAAGGCGAAGTCGCTGCCGGCGGATGCGCTGATTTTCGATCTCGAGGACAGCGTGGCGCCCGATGCCAAGAAGGAGGCGTGCGCCCAGGCGGTCGAGACGGTGAAGAAGGGCGGCTATGGCCAGCGCGAAGTGCTGATCCGGGTCAACGGACTCGCCACGCCCTGGGGCCATTTCGACATCGCGGCGGCGGCTCAGAGCGGCGCCGACGGCATTCTCCTGCCCAAGGTCGAGGGTCCGGGCGTGGTGCGCCAGGTGGTCGGCATGCTCGACGTGCACGGCGCGCCCGAGACCATGCGTGTGTGGTGCATGCTGGAGACGCCGCTCGGCGTGCTGCACGCCGAGCGCGTCGCCGGCGCGAGTCCGCGGCTCGGCGGCTTCGTCATGGGCACCGCCGATCTGACCAAGGATTTGCACGCGCGCCATACGCGGCTGCGCCTGCCGATGCTCACGAGCCTCGACCTCTGTCTTTTGGCCGCGCGCGCCTTCGGGCTTGCGATTCTCGACGGCGTGCATCTCGATCTCGAGGACGACGAGGGCTTCATCCAAGCGTGCCATCAAGGCATGGAGCTCGGCTTCGACGGCAAGACCCTGATCCATCCGAAGCAAATCGAACCGGCCAACAGAATCTTCGCGCCGGCGCCCGACGAGGTCGCCTATTCCCGCCGCATCATCGAGGCGCACCGCCAGGCGACCGCGCAGGGACGCGGCGTCGTCGTGGTCGACGGGCGCCTGATCGAAAACCTCCACGTCGAGAGCGCCCATCGCATCCTCGCGCTCGCCGAGGCGATCACCGAGCTCGAGGCGGGTTCCCGCGCCGCCGCCCAATGAGCAAATCGGGCCGGGGCCGCTTCTTCGAGGACTTCCGCTTCGGCGAGACCATCGCCCATGCGACGCCGCGCACGCTGAGCGAGGCGGACGGGGCGCTTTACATCGCGCTCACGGGCTCGCGCTTCCCGCTCCATTGCGCCGAGCCCTTCGCCCGCGCGCTGGGCCTGCCGCGCGCGCCGCTTGACGACGTGCTCGTGTTCCACGTCGTGTTCGGCAAGTCGGTGCCCGACATCTCGCTCAACGCCATCGCCAATCTCGGCTACGCGGAGATGATCTTCGGCGCGCCGGTCTGTCCCGGCGATACGCTGCGCGTGCGCTCCGAGGTGATCGGGCTCAAGGAGGCCTCGAACCGCAAGACCGGCATCGTCTATGTGCGCACCCGGGGCGAGAATCAGCGAGGCGAGACCGTGCTCTCCTTCGCGCGCTGGGTGCTGGTGCCCAAGCGCGACGAGACCGCGCCGGCGCCCGCGCCCATCGTGCCCGCTCTGAGCAAGGCGCTGGGATCCAACGATCTTCGCCCGATCGGCGGGCTCGATGTCTCCGGCTACGACACGGCGGCCGCCGGTTCGCCCGACCTCTGGGACGACTTCGCGCCCGGCGAGCGCGTCGATCACGTGGACGGTGTGACGATCGAGGAAGCGGAACACATGATGGCGACGCGCCTCTACCAGAACACGGCGCGCGTGCATTTGAACCAGCACGTCGAAAAGGACGGCCGCTTCGGCCGCCGCCTCGTCTACGGCGGGCACGTGATCTCGCTCGCGCGCGCCCTCTCCTTCAACGGCTTGGCGAATGCGTTCCGCATCGCCGCGGTCAACGGCGGACGCCACGCGAACCCGTGCTTTGCGGGCGATACGGTGTATGCCTGGAGCGAGGTCTTGGCCAAGGCCGAGCTTGGGCCCGAGCCCCGCATGGGCGCGCTCAGGCTGCGCACCATCGCGACCAAGGACCGCGCCTGCACCGATTTTCCGCGGCTCGGCCCCGATCAGAACCTGGACCCGGCTGTCCTCCTCGAACTCGACTACTGGGTGCTGATGCCGCGCCGGGCGTGAACCCGGCGGCGCCGGCCGCGGCAACGTTCGGGCCTTGGATTGACGGGGCCGGACTTCCGGCCTAAAACCCCAAGGCATCCGCGGGGCCCCCCGCGCGCGCAGCCTCGCAAGGTCGATCCGACGTGTCGCAGAACGAGCGTCCGCTTTCCCCGCACCTGCAAATCTACCGGCCCCAGCTCACCTCGGTGCTGTCGATCCTGCATCGCCTCACGGGCCTTGCGCTTGCGCTCGGCACGGTGTTGCTGCCGTTCTGGCTGGTCACGGCGGCGGCCGGCGAAGGCCCCTATCGCGCCGCCGAGTGGTTCTTCGATTCCTGGCTCGGCTGGGCCCTGCTCGCGGGCTTCTCCTTCGCCCTCTTCTATCACCTGTGCAACGGCATCCGGCACCTGTTCTGGGACCTGGGCAAGGGTTTCGAGCTCAAGAGTGTCTATCTTTCGGGCTACCTGGTGATCGCCGCCGCGCTCGCCTTGACCGCGCTCGCCTGGGCGCTCGGCCTCGACTTCGGACTCTCGGGGAGCTGACGTCATGGCGCTGCTCACTCCGCTCAAATCGGCGCGGGGCCTGGGCTCCGCCAAGGAGGGGGTCGCGCACTGGTGGGCGCAGCGCCTCTCCGCGCTGGCGCTCATTCCGCTTTCGCTCTGGTTCGTCGCCTCGCTTTTCTATTTATTCCGCGTCGAGCGGTTCGAGTTGATGGCCTGGCTCGCCGATCCGATCAACGCCACCCTCATGGTCCTGCTCTTGGGCTACACATTTTGGCACATGAAGCTCGGCCTTCAGGTCGTGATCGAGGATTACGTGCAGCGCGAGTGCTGCAAGCAGGGGTTGCTGCTGACCAATCAGCTCCTAACGCTCGCGCTCGGCGTGACCTCGATCGTCTCCGTGCTCATGCTCGCGATTTAGGGCGATGCCCGAGGCCTATCCCATTACCGAACACACCTACGACGTCGTGGTCGTGGGCGCCGGCGGGGCGGGCCTGCGGGCAACGCTCGGCATGGCGCAGGCCGGGCTCGCCACGGCCTGCATCACGAAAGTGTTCCCGACGCGCAGTCACACGGTGGCGGCCCAAGGCGGCATGAACGCGGCGCTCGGCAACGAGGAGCCCGACGACTGGCGCTTCCACATGTACGACACGGTCAAGGGCTCCGACTGGCTCGGCGATCAGGATGCGATCGAGTACATGTGCCGCGAGGCGCCGAACGCCGTGCTCGAGCTCGAGCGCATGGGCGTGCCGTTCTCGCGCCGAGCGGACGGCAAGATCTATCAACGGGCGTTCGGCGGCCAATCGATCGATTACGGCGGGCGCCAGGCGCACCGCACCTGCGCCGCCGCCGACCGCACCGGGCACGCCATCCTGCACACCCTCTACCAGCAGTCGCTCAAGCACCAAGCCCAGTTCATGGTCGAGTACTTCGCGCTCGACCTGATCCTGGATGAGGAGGGCGCCTGCCGGGGCGTCGTGGCCTGGAACCTCGAGGACGGCACGATCCACCGCTTCCGCGCGCACGTGACCGTGCTCGCCACCGGCGGCTACGGGCGCGCCTACTTCCAATGCACCTCGGCGCATACCTGCACCGGCGACGGCAACGCCATGGTCTTACGCGCCGGGCTGCCTCTTCAGGACATGGAGTTCGTGCAGTTCCACCCGACCGGAGTCTACGGCGCGGGCTGCCTGATCACCGAGGGCGTGCGCGGCGAGGGCGGCTACCTCGTCAATTCAGAGGGCGAGCGCTTCATGGAGCGCTATGCCCCGAAGGTCAAGGACTTGGCCTCGCGCGACGTGGTCTCGCGCGCCATCACGCTCGAGATCCGCGAGGGCCGGGGCGTGGGCCCGCAGAAGGATCATGTCTATCTCCACCTCGAACACCTGGCTCACGAGATCATCGAGGGGAGGCTGCCCGGCATCTCCGAGACCGCGCGCATCTTCGCGGGCGTCGATGTCACGAAGGAGCCGATCCCGGTCTTGCCCACGGTGCACTACAACATGGGCGGCATCCCGACCAACCACCATGGCGAGGCGATCGCGCCGAAGGGGGCCGATGCCGACGCGGTGGTGCCCGGCCTCATGGCGATCGGCGAAGCGGCGTCCGTCTCGGTGCACGGGGCGAATCGCTTGGGTGCCAACTCGCTCTTGGACATCATCGTATTCGGCCGTGCCGCGGCGTTGCGGGCCGCGCAGCTCATCCGCCCCGGCGAGCCGCACAAGCCCTTGAACGGCGCGGGCGACTCCGCGATCGCGCGGCTCGACAAGCTGCGCCACGCGAACGGCGCAACACCCACCGCCGCGCTCCGGCTGCACATGCAGAAGGTGATGCAGGACCACGCGGCGGTGTTCCGCACGGGCCACACGCTCGACGAGGGAGTCGTGAAGCTTGCCCAAGCGTGGGAGGCGATGGCCGATCTCAAGGTCGCGGACCGCTCGCTGATCTGGAACTCGGATCTGGTCGAGACCTACGAGCTCGACAATCTCCTGCGCCAGTCCGTCGTCACGATGCGGTCGGCACAGGCGCGTACCGAGAGCCGCGGCGCGCACGCGCGCGAGGATTACCCCGAGCGCGACGACGCGCACTGGCTCAAGCACACCCTCGCCTGGCTGAACGAGCGCGGCGAGGTCAAGGTCGATTACCGGCCCGTGCACCTCTCCCCGCTCACCAACGAAGTGCAGAGCATTCCGCCCCAGAAGCGGACCTATTGAGGACGGACCCGATGGTCGCATTCGCGCTGCCGCAGAACTCGAAGGTCGGCAAGGGCCAAAGCCACCCCGCGCCCGCCGGGGCCAAGCGCACGAAGCGATTCGAGATTTACCGCTGGAACCCGGACAGCGCGGAGAACCCGCGCCTCGATGCGTACGAGCTCGATCTCGACGCCTGCGGGCCGATGGTCCTGGATGCGCTCATCAAGATCAAGAACGAGGTCGACTCGACGCTCACCTTCCGCCGCTCCTGCCGCGAGGGCGTGTGCGGCAGCTGCGCCATGAACATCGACGGCACGAACGAGCTCGCCTGCATCAAGCCGATCGAGGAGATCAAGGGCACGGTCAAGGTCTATCCGCTCCCCCATCTGCCGGTGATCAAGGACCTCGTGCCCGACCTCTCGACCTTCTTCGCCCAGTACGCGCTGATCGAGCCCTGGCTCAAGGCGGACACGCCGCCCCCCGCCGGGCGTGAGCGCCTGCAGTCGCCGGAAGACCGGGCCAAGCTCGACGGCCTCTACGAGTGCGTCTTATGCGCCTGCTGCTCGACGGCCTGCCCGAGCTACTGGTGGAGCAGCGAGCGCTACTTGGGCCCCGCGATCCTCCTGCAGGCCTACCGCTGGATGGCGGATTCGCGCGACGAGGCGACGGGCGAGCGGCTCGATCAGCTCGAGGATCCGTTCCGGCTCTACCGCTGCCATACCATCATGAACTGCACCAAGACCTGCCCCAAGCACTTGAACCCGGCGAAGGCCATCGCCGAGATCAAGAAGCTCTTGGTCGAGCGGCGCTAGAGAGAGCAGGCGGGCGCGCAAATCGCGCCCACGATTCACAGGGAGATCACGCGATGGCCAAGACCCTGCACCACTTCATCGACGGCTCGGCCGCGGAAGGCAAGAGCGGCCGCTTCCTCGATATCTACAATCCCGCGACCGGCGAGGCGACGGCGAGAGCGCCGCTCGCCAATGCGGCCGAGGTCGGCCATGCCATCGAGGTGGCGAAGAACGCACAAGTCTCCTGGGCCCAGGTGCCGGCGGTGCGCCGCGCCCGCGTGCTGTTCAAGTTCAAGGGCCTGGTCGAGGCGCACCTGGACGAGCTCGCGCATCTCGTCACCGCCGAGCACGGCAAGACGCTCGAGGATGCGCGCGGCTCGATCACCCGCGGCCTCGAGGTGGTCGAGTTCGCCTGCGGCATCCCGCATCTCCTCAAGGGCGACTTCACCGAGAACGTGGGCACCAATGTCGACAGCTTCTCGCTGCGCCAGCCGCTCGGCGTGTGCGCCGGCGTCTCGCCCTTCAACTTCC
>CAZVZP010000100.1:0-422 GCA_964631625.1 uncultured Hyphomicrobiales bacterium
GCAACGACTCGATGTCGGGGGGTGAGGGCGACGACACGGTGTACGGCCAGGGCGGCGACGACACGCTCTTTGGCGGCACCGGCGCCGATCTGCTCTCGGGCGGCGTAGGCTACGACATCATCTACGGCGACGACGACTTCGTGGACGGCGAAGACACGATCTACGGCGGCTATAACGACGACAAGCTGTTCGGCCAGGCCGACAACGACCTGATCTATGGCGACTCGGGCAACGATACGCTCGAGGGCGGCTCCGGCAACGACGTGCTCTACGGCGGCTCCGGCTTCGACATCGCCGTGTTCAACGGCACCACGACGGTCGACTTCGGCGCCGGCACCGCGGTCGGGGACGAAGGCACCGATTCGCTTGACGGCATCGAAGGCGCGTCCGGCGGCGATGGCAACGACTCGTTGAACGGCGGC
>CAZVZP010000100.1:432-9665 GCA_964631625.1 uncultured Hyphomicrobiales bacterium
CAAGGTTTCCTTCGACCGCGGCTCGGTGAAGGAAGCCGAGGGCTACGTCCACTACAACATCCGCATCGAGTATGTCGTAACACGCGAGACCCGGGACAAGAAATACCGTTACCGGTCCGCTATCAACGGGCTGGCGGTGCAGTGCGACGCGCGGGTGCGGTCCGCGGACGCGTCACAGCAGCAATCGCACCGCTCACCGGCAGCGACGGGGCTGCGGACCTGCTGTTCGGCGGGGACGGCAACGACACGCTCTCGGGCCTGGCCGGCGACGACACGCTCAACGGCGGCGAAGGCAACGACTCGCTCGTGGGCGGCAGCGAAGACGATGTGCTCTACGGCGACGGCGGCCTGGCCGACGGCAACGACACGCTGTCGGGAGGCAGCGGCGACGACGCGCTCTACGGCGAGGCAAACAACGACAGCCTGATCGGCGGCGCCCAGGACGACTTCCTCTCGGGCGGCGATAACGACGACACGTTGAACGGCGGCAGCCAGGCCGACACCCTGAGCGGCGGCCTCGGCGTCGACAGGCTCACCGGCGGAACCCAGACCGACGTGTTCGACTGGAACGATCCCGGCGAATCCGGGGTCGGCGTCGGCAACCGCGACATCGTCACCGACTTCGCGACCGGCGAGATCATCGATCTGTCGGGCTTTGCCGGCCTCTTGGACTTCCTCGGCGAGGGAGCCGGATTGTTCACTGGCGCAGGCAACGAGATCCAGGTCATCGAGATCGAGGACGGTGCTATCGATGACAGCCTGATCCAGGTCGATATCGACGGCGATGAGGTCGCGGATTTCGAGATCCTGGTCGACGAGGTCGATATCAACAGCTTCGTCTGGGATGACGCCGACTTCGGCCTCTAAGGGAACGGGCCAGGGAAGAGCCAGGGAAGAGACTGTCGACGAGGTCAATCGAGAAAGGCGCCCCTTCGGGGGCGCCTTTTTTTCCCGCGTCCCAGCCCACCGAGGGCGGCTCGGTTTGCGCCGGGCGCCCGCGCTGGTTAACTCGGCCCGCAAGCGGCGGCCGCCCGGTCGTTAACCGATGAAGCGGCCGGGCGCAGCGGGACAGCCGCCCGTTTAAGCAAGCCGCGCCCCGCAATTGTGGAAAGCCCGGCTAATCGGCTAGAATAGCTTAAATATTTTACGACACCCTCAAGGATCGGCGCGAGCGACCATGGAGATCGGCCTTGCGGCGTAGAGACCAACGGACCCCGGCCGAGCGTGCGCTCGGCGTCTGCCGCGGCGCGTTCGTAGCGCTCCTGCTGTTCAGCTTCGCCGTCAACACCCTCATGCTGACGGTGCCGATCTACATGCTCCAGCTGTTCGACCGGGTGATCACGAGCAAGAGCGTCGAGACGCTGGTCATGCTCACGATCGCGGCGCTCGGGGCGTTCCTGATCCTGGGCGCGCTCGAGGTGGTGCGCTCGCGCCTCCTGCAGCGGGTGGGCGTCAAGCTCGATCGGGCCTTGAGCGGCGACGCCTTCAAGGCCTCGGTGGCCCACGCGGTGGGCGGCGGCGGGCACAGCATCCAGGCCCTGCGCGACCTGCAGACGCTGCGCAACTTCCTCTCGGGCCACGGCGTGCTCGCCCTCTTCGACGCGCCGTGGACGCCGCTCTTCATCTTCATCATCCTGATGCTCCACCCCATCCTGGGCGGGCTCGCGCTCCTGGGCGCGGTCGCCCTCTTCGGTTTCGCGCTGATCAACGAGGCGGTGACGCGCCGGCCGATGGAGGATGCGACCGCCGCCTCGCTCGTGGCCGCGCGCAAGGCCGAGGCCACGGTGCGCAACGCCGATGTGGTCGAGGGCATGGGCATGCTGGGCGGGCTCATGGGGAGATGGAGCGCGAACAACACCGAAAGCCTCGTCCAGCAGACCGAGGCGAGCGCGCGCGCGGGCTATGTCGCGAGCGCCGTGCGCGTCGTGCGCCTGTGGATGCAAATCCTGATCTTCGCGGTCGGCGCCTACCTGGTCATCACCGGCGAGATCACCTCGGGCGCCATGGTGGCAAGCGCGCTCCTGATGGCGCGCGCGCTCGCCCCCATCGAGCGCAGCATCGGAACCTGGCGGGCCTTCATCGGCGCACGCACCGCCTACCGGCGCCTGAACGAGCTGTTCCGGGCCGCGGCAACAAGCCGGGGCGTGGCCATGCGCGTGCCGCCGCCCGAGGGGCGGCTCTCGGCCGAGCGGGTGGTGTTCGTGCCGCCCCAGGGCGACCGGCCGACGCTCAAAGGCGTCAGCTTCGAGCTCGAGGCGGGCCAGTCGCTCGCCGTGGTGGGGCCCACGGCCGCGGGCAAGAGCACGCTCGCCAAGCTGATCGTGGGCTCCTGGAAGCCGACCGCCGGGGCGGTGCGGCTCGACGGCGCCGACGTCTACACCTGGGAGCGCGACGACTTCGGCCGCCATGTGGGCTATTTGCCGCAAGACGTGGAGCTGTTCGCCGGCACCGTGCGCGACAACATCGCCCGCTTCTCCGAGGCTTCGCCCGAGGCGATCGTCACGGCGGCGCAGATGGCCGGCCTGCATGACCTGATCCTGCACCTCCCCAACGGCTACGAGACCGAGATCGGCGAGGGCGGCGAGGTGCTCTCCGGCGGCCTGCGCCAGCGCATCGCGCTCGCCCGCGCGCTCTTGGGCCCGCCGCGGCTCCTCGTGCTGGACGAGCCGAACGCGAGCCTCGATACGGCGGGCGAGAAGGCGCTGTTGGCCGCGCTCGATCAGGCCAAGGAGCAGGGCATCACGGCGGTCGTGGTCGCGCACCGGCCGAGCATCGTCGAGAAAATGGACCGCATGCTGGTCTTGCGCGACGGCTTCGTCGAGTCCTTCGGCCTCCCCGCCGAGGTCATGGAGAAGGCGGCGCGGCCGGCGCGGCTGTCCGAGATCGCGAAGCCCCGGCTGCGCGAGGTGGTCAAGCTCGGCGTTTCGACGACGCCGGAGGAGGGCTCATGAGCGAGCGGCCACTGCTGCCGGCGCCCGAGGGCCATAAGCCCAAGGACCCGCTCAACACCTCGATCCGCGGCCCGAGCTTGAGCTCGGCCGCGATCGCGCCCGGCGTGGTCGCGGTGGAGGGCAGCCGCAAGACGATCCAGCATCTCGAAGGCGGGATCATCGAGGAGATCCTGGTCGGGGAGGGCGCTTACGTCGAGGCGGACCAAGTGCTGATCCGCTTGGCCGAGACCCGGCCCACCGCGCTTTACGCCATGCTGCTCGGCCAATACCGGGCGGCGCGTGCGCTCGAAGCGCGGCTGATGGCCGAACGCGATGGGCTCGACTCGATCGTCTTCACCGACGAACTCGTCGATGCCGCCGGCGATCCCGAAGTGATCGACATTCTGCAGGGCCAGACCCAGGTGTTCGAAACCCGGCGCACCTCGCGCGCAGGCCAGATCGCGATTCTGAAGCAGCGCATCGCCCAATACGAGGAGCAGATCGCGGGCATCGCGGCCCAGCGCCGCTCCAGCCAGGAGCAGATCGCGCTGATCAACGACGAGCTCGAAGGCGTGCGCGAACTCTACGAAAAGGGCTTGGCCAAGAAGACCCGGCTCTTGGAGCTGGAGCGGGCGGCGGCCAAGCTCAACGGCGAGATCGGCCAATTATCGGCCGAAATCTCGCGTACCAAGCAGAGTATCGGCGAAGCGGAGCTCAGGATCATCGATCTCGACAACGAGTTCCGCACCGAGGTTTCCAATGAGTTGCGCGAGGTTCAGGAGCGGCTCGCCGAAAATGAGGAGCAGCTCGGCGCGCAGAAGGACGTGGTCGAGCGCCTCGAGATTAAGGCGCCTCAGGCCGGCATCGTCCAGGGCCTCAAGTTCCACACCCCCGGCGGCGTGATCGCGCCGGGCGCGGCCATTCTCGACATCGTGCCGACGGAGGACCGGCTCCTGATCGAGGCGCACGTGCGGCCCGAGGACATCGACTCGGTGCACGCGGGGCTTTGGGCCGAGGTGCGCTTGACCGCTTACAAGCAGCGCTCGACCCCACAGCTCGACGGCGAGGTCACGAGCGTCTCGGCCGATCGCTTCGTCGACGAGCGCACGGGTATTGCGTACTATCTCGCGCGTGTCGAGGTCGATGCGGACGAGCTCGCGCGGCTCGATGACGTCGAGCTTTATCCCGGCATGCCGGCGGACGTGTACATTCTGACCGGCGAGCGCAAGGCCTTCGAATACTTCCTGGCTCCGATCACGAACAGCATGCACCGCGCGTTCCGCGAGCCGTAACGGGGGCAGGCTTTCGCGGCAGGTAAAGTGCGAGCGCAACGCTCGCGCGGCGTGCCCTCCCCGTCCGATCCCGGCATTGTAACCCCTTGCAATAGCGTTATTATCTGGCGTTTGGCGCGGGCCGCCTCTTGGTGCGGGGAAGGCGCCCTGCGAGCGCGCGCGTGAGCGCATCGTAGCGGCGCGCAAGATCGACGTACCAGTCGTGGCGCTCGTGAATGCGCTCGCGCAAGAGCCGCTTCTCGCGCACATAGGCGTAAGCCGCTTCGGCGATCATGCGACGAGAGACCCGATCCCGGATGAGCCGCTCGAGCTTGACCGCGAATTGCTCGGGCGTCTCGTAAAGGCAGCCGGTCACGCCGTCGATGACGCTGTTCCCGTAGATCGTGGGGCTCGCCAGCACGACGACGCCGCAGGCGGCGCATTCGAGGAACTTGAGGTCGGACTTGCAGACATTGTTCGGCGTCTCTTTCAGCGGCAGAAGCGCGATGTCGCAGCCGCGCAGGATCTCCACGTAGGTCGCATGGGGCACGAGCGGCCAGAATTGTTTGTTCGGTGTCTCGAGCGCCTCGAAGAAGCGGCGGTCGTTGACCACGCGCACGGCGAGCTCGGCACTGTGCCGGCGCAGAGCCTCGTTCAAGGGCGCCACGATCTCGGGCCAATCGCCCTGGCGCAAGAACGCGCCGAAGAACAGCGTCGTGGTCTTGCCCGCCGGCGCGTCGCGGAGCGGCGGCAACTCGCCGATCTCGTTTCCGAACACCTTAACCTCGGGATTGAACGGGCGCAGGACCCGGGCGATCTCCTCGCTCGAGGTCTGGATGGCGTGGCAGGCCTTGACCCCGAGGTGATGATCGACCGCGAATTCCTTCCAGTTCTGCGGGCGGTCGTCGATGTCGAGCAGGAAGAGCACCCGGCGGTCGACGAGCCGGCGCAAGAACTCGCGCGGCGGCGCGGAGACGGCGCGATAGCGTAAGAAGACGTGTTGATGACCGTTCGAGGGCTCGAGCCGGAGCGCGCCCGTCGCGATCTCGTAGCGGGCACCGTAGCGTTCCGCCAGGAGCCGCATGGGCTCCTCGACCCGGCAGGCCCAGCGGCCCTCCATGTAGGGCCGGATGCTGTTGTGGAAGAAGAAGGTCGGAGCCATGGGCCTCGCGTGGTCGCTGCCGCGGCGAGCGAGCATAGCATCGAGCCCCCGCGCGCCATCCACATGGGGCGAAGCGGGGCTCAGCGCACCTCGACGCTGACCTCCCGGCGCACGGTGATGGGCCCCGCCGCGCCCTCGCGCGTGAGTGCGATCTCGCCCCGGAACGTGCCTTTCGGCCAGGCCTCGCCCTTGAGCGGGGCGCCCACGAACTGGAAGCGCCAGGGCTGCGTCTTCTCCAGCACCCAGTCCTTCTGCGCGACGGTGCCGCCCTTGGGCCCCACAAGCTTGAGCGAGAGGTGATCGCCCGCCTTGACGGCCATGACCTCGGTCCACAGCACGAGCGCGGGCGCATCGGCCGGCAGCTCCATCACGCGGTAGCGGCCGCTGCGGAGGTCCTTGGCCTCGGGCTTCCGATCGATGATGCCGTAATTGTAGAGGGCCACGGGCTCGTAGGGCACCGCCGCGAGCGCCGCCTCGCTCCACAGCGGATCGGCACCGAGGCCGCAGGGCTCGCCCTGCTCGATGCCGGCGAAGGGATCGACCTTCTTGCCCTTATGCCGCACGGTCAAATGGAGGTGCGGGAACTCGGCCAAGCCCGACATGCCGACGAGCCCGAGCGTCTGCCCGGTCTCGACCCGATCGCCCGGCTTCACCGCGACGCTGCCCTTGCGCAGATGGCAATATTGCGTCGACCAGGTCTCGCCGTGTTGCACGAGCACGCCGTTGCCGCACTCGACGTCCTCGACCGCCTCGGGACCGATCTCGCGCACATTGACATCGTCCATGCCGTCGCGCACGGCGCGCACGACCCCGGCGGCGGCTACGCGCACCTCGACCCCTTCGGCCATGGCCTTAAGGTCGCGGATCGCGAAGTCGATGCCGCGGTGATTGTCGCGGGTGTGCGGTTCGCACATGTAGTCCGCAATCCCTTTGCTGTCGTCGTGGTCGTAATAGAACGCGACCCAGCAGCTCTCGCCCGGCACGCAATCCAAGGGAAAGGCGAGCTCAAGCTCGGCCGCGCGGGCGCTTAAGGGCACGAGCGCGGCGAAGAGGGCGAGCCAAGAGGCGGCGGCGTAAGCCCGGGCGAAATGGGCCGGGGTCCGGAGCAAGATCGACCTTGCGCAGCGACTCATGGGCCACGAACTCTCTCGGGCGGAATGGGCCAAGGGATCGGGGATCGGGCGTTAAGGCGCGGAGCCGGCCGGCCTCTCACGACGCGGCTCCGTCGATGATTTCGAGGCAACGGCGCACGATCTTGCCCACGTTGTCGAACGGACCACGCCGCTTGAGCTCCTCCCCGAATGCCTGGGCGCGCTTGCCGAACGCGGGCTCGCTTGAGACCTTGCGCACCGCGCGCTCGACGGCCTCGGGCGCATAATCGCCCGCCACCGCAACGCCCACGCCGAGCTCGCTTAAGCCCTTGGCGGTGAGGCTCTGCTCGAGATGGCGGGGCAAGAGAACCTGGGGCCGGCCGATGCCGAGCGCCGCTTCCGTCGTGCCGATGCCGCCGTGATGCAGGATGAGCGAGGCCTCTTTCAGCACCTCGGGCAACGGCGCCGGTGCGTCGAAGACGTGGAAGCCACTTTCGGCAAGCTGCGCCTTGAGGGCGCTCGGCGCGGCGCGCACGAAGATGCTCTTGGGCAGCTTGATGGCCGCGAGGCCGGGCATGGCCTGCTTGAGCCGCGGATAGTCGGCGGCGATGTAGGCGAAGAGCCGGGGCTTCTTGGGCGGCGGCAGGGGCGTCGGCGGCTCCTGAAACGGCCCGTGCACCGGCTCGCGCCGTTCGGCGCGATAGGGATCGAGCTCGGGCAGCGCGCAGATGAAGCGCGCCTTGGCCGCGAACAGCGCGGGCAGGGCCTCGGGCGCGGGCCGCCCCCGGCGGCGCTGCACCTCGCGCACGACCTCGAGCATCCGTGCTTGCGGCAGGGTTGCGGGTAGGTGAGGGCGGAGCGCAGGAAACTCGGGCAGGTCGGCGGGCGGCACCGTGAAGCCGTCGCCCACGACCACCATGGGATCGACGCCGAAGGCCGCAAGGCACAGCGTCGGGCTGTAGTCGCTGACGATGACGGCGGGGCGCACGAGATCGATCAACGATTGCCACGCCGCCACCATGGGCTCGAGGTCGTCCGGATCGCCGAACCCTTGGAGCGCGAAGATGTCGCAGATCGCCCGGGCGTGAAACGGCTTGCTGCGCTTGCGGCTCTGCCAATAGGGCGCCTGCAGGATGGGAAACGGCGCCTGGCGTAAGACCGGCCACGGCTCGACCAGGCTGCGCACGGCCATGACCGGCTCGTGCCCGTGCTCGGCCAGGCCCCGCGCGACCGCGAGGAGGCGGGTGACGTGCCCGTGCCCCGCCCCAAGCTCCCAGCCGACAAGGATGCGCGCCATAAGCTCCCGGCCCGTGGTCTCGCGCGAGTCGCTCAGGAGCCGTCCGCGCCAAGCGCGAACGCTGGAGAGCCCCAAGGAAAGGACCACGCGCCCACGTCAGCCGCCCGTGCGCTTGACCAAGAGGCCCTGTCCCGTCGGCAGCTCGAGAATGCGATGGCGCCGGCGCGCCATGAACTCGTCCTCGGCGAGCTGCTGGCGCCGATAGGCGGTCCAGCCGTAGTCGTCGAACACGATCATGCCGCCGGGCACGATCCGATCGAACAAGACGTCGAGCGCCGCGATCTCCGACTTCGACGAATTCATGTCGAGGTGGAGGAAGGCGACCTTCTCGGGACAGGCCTCTTGAAAGCTCTCGGGCACCGTGCCCCGCACGATGCGCACATTGGGATAGGGCCGGAAGCGCTCGACTACTTGCTCGTAGAGCCCGGCTTTTGCGAACAACGGGCTATCGTGCTTCTCGGTGTCGTACTCTGCGGGGATGCCCGCGAAGGTATCGTAGAGGTAGTAAGTCTTATCGACTGTTCCGAAATCGAGGTAGCGGGCGAGCACGGCCGAGCAGAAGCCACGCCACACCCCGCATTCCACGAAATCGCCCTCGAAGTTGAGGGCGTGCTCCCCCGCCCAGGCGAGCGTATTGAGGCGCAGCACGAGCGAGCGCTCCTGGCGCGTCTTGACGTTCTCGCTCAAGGCTTCCATGAACTTCTTGTTGCGGCGGAAGCCCAGCGTGCGCTGGAAGAGGATCACGTTGTCGCCGGCGAAGACCTGGCCGAAGATCGTGCGAAAGCGCGCGATGGCCTCGCGCAGGTACTGGTGGTCGTCCGGGCCCTTAAAGTTGCCGTAGAACATCGAGGGATTTTCGTCCCTTAAAGCCGTTCGCCTTGCGCCAGCATAGCTGAAGGGTTTGCCTGCGGCCAGGAATCGGGGCGGATTCGCGAGGTCGTGCGCACGGCGCGCGAGCGGCGTTAACCCTTTTCGACCTCTTGCGCTCGAGGCTTGCGTCGAGGGAGTCCCGGCGTCTTGCCACGAGGAAGCGGGCGAGGCCGTCGATCGAGCCTTAAGGCGCTCCGCACGGGGCGCTCCGCACGGGGCTCCGCAAGCCAAGGTCATCCTCGCCGCCTCGATCTTTGTGACGCCCCCCATCTCGGATAGATTGGCACAGGGTCGAGGTGACGGCCGAAGACGGCAACGAGACAGCCCTAAAATGAGCTCAAGGAGCGGAGTCCTCATCGCCTGCGCGCTCGCCCTCGCCGCCGCCGCCGCGGCGGCGGGCGAGGAATCGGACGCCCCGGGCGTCGAGGCCGGCCGGCGCTTTGCCGAGGACAATTGCGCGCGCTGCCACGCCATCGGAGCGGAAGGCGAAAGCCCCTTCGAGCCCGCCCCGCCCTTCCGCACCTTCGCGCACAAATGGCCCCTCGAATACCTCGAGGAGGCGCTCGCCGAAGGGATAATGGTGGGCCATCCGGCCATGCCGGTGTTCGAGCT
>CAZVZP010000101.1:0-9630 GCA_964631625.1 uncultured Hyphomicrobiales bacterium
CTACGAGCTCTCCGATCGCTGGCAGGAGGCCCTGATGCTCAAGGACATGGCGCGCAACCTGTGGCAGAAGATCGACGCCGAAGAGAGCGGGCGCGGCGGAATCCCATGAATGCAGGGCAAACGACGGTTTGCCGGACGGGGTAAAGTGATGGAGGCGTCGGCCGGCGTGACGACCTTTGGTGCGTCGCCTGCCGCAACCGTTAACAGACTGGCCGCGAGCGTCGATCAAGCTGTTCCGGGGAGAACGAAGGCCAATGGGCCAAGACAAAGTTGCGATCGTGACCGCCGCAGGGCGCGGCATCGGCGCGGCCTGCGCGCGCGAGCTGGCGAGGCGTGGATATAAGCTCGCCTTGCTCTCGCCGTCCGAGCGTTGCGTGCAGTTGGCGCGCGAACTCGGCGGCATCGCCGTCCGGGGTTCGGTGCTCGAGGAAGCCGATCTCGCCCGGCTCGTGGCCGAGGCTCTCGACGCCTATGGCCACATCGACGGAGTGATCAACAACACGGGGTACGAAGACTTCTCGGTCGTCGAGGCGTCCAAGAGCCTCGGCTTCCACTGGGAGGCGGACGGCCATCTGCTCGACATCCCCGACGAGGGTTGGCACCGGCAATACGATCTGCTGTTCATGAACGTCGTCCGCATGGCGCGCCAGGTCACGAAGCCGATGATCGAGCACGGCGGCGGAGCGATCCTGAACATCTCCGCCCCCACGGCCCTCGAACCGACCCAGGACTACCCCATGTCGTCCGTGATTCGCGCCATGCTCGCCTCCTTCACCAAGCTCTATTCCGACGCCTACGCGCGGCATAACGTGCGCATGAACTCGATCCTCGTGGGTTACGTCGGCAATCTCGAATACCCGGAGGAAACCAGACACGCCATCCCGGCCGGGCGCTACGCGCCTCCGGAAGAGATCGCGCGGGCCTGCGCCGCCTTTCTGTCGGAGGACGCGGCGTACGTGACCGGCGAGAACATCGCCGTTGACGGCGGCGTGAAGCGCTCGCTTTAGGATCTTGCGCCGGTACAAGCCCATCGCCGGGCCGCCTGCGCAACGCCGCTGCGCTCTCCAACCCCGCCCTCTGGAAGCACGCCGACCCAAAGGCTCGGCGGAGCACGATCCGGAGTGCCGCGGGAGCTTGCCGATGCCGCACCAGAGCGCCCTCCGCGGCCCCCCTTCGGGAGCTCCGGCAGGCCGGGAGGAACGACCCCCGATCTGCGCCGGCACCCTCGCTCGCCGATGGGCCAAAGCCGAAGACCGCCGGTTTCGGTGAGCCGGTTCGACGACCGGTCCGGCCGCAGGAGCCCGTCCTGGACCCGGGCCGTCCTCCATCTTCTCGATGATTCGGGCCGGGGCAGGACTTGCGGGCCGGTGCCACCTTGTTAGCATGGACGGCGAAAGGTCGGCAGCGACAAGGCTGGCCGCCGCGGGACATGAACGCCGAACAGCCGGTTAAGGGCGACGCCGGTCGCCTCAGGGACGCACGTTGCGACGAGCGGATCGATATTCGTTTCGCCGGCGTCTCCAAGCTCTTCGGCGAAATCCGGGCGGTCGATCGCGTGGATATGGAGGTGCGGCACGGCGCCTTCCATTCCCTCCTCGGCCCCTCGGGTTGCGGCAAGACCACCTCGCTCCGCCTCATTG
Source organism: uncultured Hyphomicrobiales bacterium (assembly GCA_964631625.1). Lineage (GTDB taxonomy): Bacteria > Pseudomonadota > Alphaproteobacteria > UBA828 > JAPUJA01 > CAZVZP01. The sequence continues at coordinate 1,641 of CAZVZP010000101.1, forward strand.
CCGGATTCGAGCAACCCTCGGCCGGCGTGGTCGAGATCGGCGGGGTGTCCATGGGCGGCGTGCCCGCGTATCGACGCCCGGTCAACATGGTCTTCCAGCATTACGCGCTCTTTCCCCATCTCGACGTGGCGGGCAACATCGCCTTCGGTCTTCGTCAACAGCGCCCTCGACCCGATCGGACCAAGCTTGCGCGGCGCGTCGATGAGATGTGCGAGCTGGTGCGTCTGTCGGGCTTCCAGAAGCGCCGCATCTGGGAGCTCTCGGGGGGCCAGCAGCAGCGGGTGGCGCTGACGCGCGCGCTCATCAACCAGCCGACCGTGCTGCTGCTCGACGAGCCCCTGGCCGCGCTCGACCGCAAGCTTAGGCGCGAGATGCAGATGGAGCTCCAGAATCTGCAGCGCGAGGTCGGCATCACCTTTGTCCTGGTCACCCACGATCAGGAGGAGGCGCTCAGCATGAGCGACACCATCGCGATCATGCGCCACGGCCGAATCGTTCAGACCGGCTCGCCGAGCGAGCTCTACGATGCACCCGTCAATCGCTACGTCGCCGACTTCGTGGGCGAGTCCAACTTCTTCACAGGCACGGTCGAGGACACGGGACGCGAATGGACGCGCATCATGACTCCCCGCGGCGTGCCGCTCACCGCGGCGCCCTCGCGCCATGGCGATCCGCTGCACCGCGGCGCGCCGGGGCACGTCGCGGTGCGCCCGGAGGTGATCGAGCTGTGGCGGGGGACGGTGCCCATGCCCGACGACCTCGACGTGCGTCTTAAGGGACGCATCCACAACCGCATTTATCTCGGCGATCACGCCGCGTTCAGCGTGGCGACGGAAACCTTGGGCGATGTCCTGGTGCGCGCGCCCAAGACGTCGCCTGCGCTCCAGGAAGGTTTTGTGCCGGGCGAGACCGTGGGGTTGGGATGGCGAAACCGTCAGGCCTTGGCCCTGGCCGACAGCTGAACGAATGTCGACACCCCGGGGCCCGCGGCTGCGACGGACGGGCCCCGAGGCGCGAAAAGCAAAACCGCCGCAGGGCGCGCCCCGGGCCGGACCGGGGCTGGGAGGATCCCATGACAAGGACGGAGTTCATGCATCAGCTCTGGCGCTGGCAGCGCGGCTCGATTTCCCGCCGCCAGTTCCTGGGTGTCACAGGCTTGGCGACCGCTTCGGCGCTGCTCGCCCAAGCGATCCCGGGGCTCAAGCCCCGGAAGGCCATGGCCGGCGAGATCGGCGATCTGGTGGCGCTCGCCACCTGGCCGAGCTACCACGACCCGGCCAACTTCGAGGCCTTCACCGCCGCAACCGGTGCCGCGGTCGAGGTCAGCGTGTTCGGCTCGAACGAGGAAATGCTGGCCAAGCTGCAGGCCGGCGTCACCGGCTGGGATTTGTTCGTGCCCACCAACTACACGATCAAGGACTATGTGGCGCAGGACCTGATCGAGCCGCTCGATCTTTCGAAGGTGCCAAACTACGAGGCCGGCTCGAATAACCCGCGCTTTACCAACGAGGGTACGGTCGACGGAACGGTCTATGCGGTGCCCAAGGACTGGGGCACCACCGGCTACGTCATCAACACCGAGAAGATCGCCGAGGATATGACGACCTGGAAGCAGTTCTGGGATCTGTCGATGTCGACCTATTCCGACCGGGCAATGGTGCACGACTACCAGCTCACGACCATCGGCAACGCGCTCAAGTACTACGGCTACTCGTTCAACTCGATCGACCCCAAGGAGTTGGCCGACGCCGAGAAACTGCTTTTGGAGGCGAAACCGCATCTCTTCGGCATCAACTCGGACTACAAACCCTCGCTGCTCTCGGGCGACGCCTGGCTGTCGGTGTGCTGGAATGGTGATGCCGTGCAGCTTCGGCGCGAGAATCCCGCGATGAAGTATGTCATCGGCCGCGAGGGCGGCGAGCTCTGGACCGACTATTACGCTATCCCGAAGGGCGCGCCGCACCGCGATGCGGGCTACGCCCTCCTCGACTTCCTGCAAACGCCGGAGGTCAACGCCAAGGAGGTTCTGTTCCACGGCTATCCCTCGACGGATGCGCGGGTGAACGCGATCTTGCCCAAGGAGATGCTGGAAGACCCGATTCTCTATCCGGCGGAGGAACTCCTAGCACCGCTCGAGTTCGGCGCGGCGGGCCTCCTCATTAACGAGGCGCGCGCCGAGATCATGGCCCGCTTCAAGGCGGCGTAGGCGGCGGGGGACGACGGCCGAGCGGCCGATCATGGAGGCCAGGCGAGGGCGGCTTCTGACTGCGGCGCTCCTGGCGCCGAGCACGCTCTGGTTCCTTCTCCTCCTGGTCATGCCGCTCGCCGTCGTCCTCATCTATAGCGTCGGCGAACGGGCGCCCGAAGGCGGCTACCAGGTCGCCTTCACGTTCGCCAACTATCTCAATCTGCCGGCGCGCTTCGCCGCCTTCGGCAACACGCTGAGCTTGGCCCCGCTCGGCACGCTGCTGTGCCTGGTCGCGGCCTACCCGCTCGCCTATTGGCTGGCCCTCAAAGTGTCGTCCCGGCGCCGCATGCTGTTCCTCGTGCTCGTGATCCTACCCTTCTGGACCAGCTTCCTGATCCGCACCTACGCCTGGCTCTTCATCCTCGGCGGCAAGGGCCTTCCCGCGCTCATCGCCTGGTTGGGCTTGGGCGATGTGCGCCTCATCAACACGCCGCTCGCGGTGCTCATCGGGATCGTCTACGCCTACCTGCCGCTCATGGTGTTTCCGATCTACGTGAGCCTCGAGAGGCTCGACAAGCGACTTCTCGAGGCCGCGGCCGATCTGGGCGCACCGCCCTGGCGCACCTTTTGCCAGGTCACCTTGCCGCTCTCGGCGCCCGGCGTGGTGACCGGTTGCCTTCTCGTCTTCATTCTGCTGATGGGCGAGTTCTTGATTCCGCAGATCCTGGGCGGCGGCAAGGTGTTCTTCATCGGCAACGCGCTGGTCGATCTGTTCCTCCAGTCGCTCAACTGGCCCTTCGGTTCGGCCGTGGCCATCAGCCTGATCGCGATCATGCTCGGGGCGGTGACCCTCTACCTGTTCTTCACCCGGCGCCTGATCGCGGCCCGCGACGTTTCGCTCATGTGAACACAAATCGATGCGCCTCTACTCGGCCTTGGTTTACCTCTTTCTCTATGCGCCCATCGCGCTCGTGGTGCTGTTCAGCTTCAACAGCGGCCATCAGGCCTCGAGCTTCGAGGGCTTCTCGTTCGAGTGGTACGGCAAGGCGGTGAACAACCGCTTCGTCATCGAGGCGCTGACGCGCAGCCTGATCATTGCCACGGCCTCGGCCACGATCGCGACCCTCTTCGGCACCATGGCGGCGCTCGCGCTCCAACGGGTCAAGGGCGCGGTCAGGGTGCTCTTCGATGCGCTGATCTACATTGCGATCATGGTTCCCGGGATCGTCATCGGCATCGCGACCTTGATCGCGCTGGTGATCTCCTTCGATGCGGTCAACGGCGTGCTGGACGCCGCCTGGCCGGGCGAGACGGCGCCCTCGCTCAATTTCGGCTACGGCTCGATCATCGCCGCGCACAGCCTGGGCAACATGGCGCTCGTGGTGGTCATTCTGCGGGCCCGCTTCGCCGGCATGGACCGCACACTCATCGAGGCCGCGCAGGACCTCTACGCGACGCCCTGGGGCACCTTCCGGCAGGTCACCCTGCCGCTCATCTTCCCGGCGGTTGCCGCGGGTTTCCTCCTGAGCTTCACCTTCAGCTTCGACGACTACGTGATCGCCTCCTTCGTCGCCGGCTCGAAGAGCACGCTGCCGATCTACATCTTCTCCTCGATCCGCCGCGGCGTGACCCCGGAGATCAACGCCATCGGCTCGGTCGTGCTCGCGGTCTCGCTCACGCTCTTGCTCGGCTCGCAGTTCTTGCTGCGGCGCGGCCGCCGCCAGCCGGCCGCGTCCCGTGCCTGACGCGCGGCTCGAGCGATCGGCGCGCTTTCGATCATGCCCGCCTCGAGGGGTCGCACTCGAGGCTGGCTCGCTGCTGACGGCCCAAGGTCGAGCCCTGGGCGAAAAGGCGCTTGGAGTCGGCGCGCGAGACCGGCGCACGCCCTTATGCGAATCGAATGGACCGAAGCGCGGCTCGAGCTCATCGCCGTCGCGCGGGCGTCTCCTCGTCCACCGAGACGTTCGCCGATGAGGCCTCGATCGCGGTATCCCTGCGGAGGGAGATGGCCGCCCGCTTCGGCCCGGCGCCTTCGCGGACGTAATGGAGAGTGATCTCGCGCAGCTTGGCGAAGTGATGGCTGAATTGTTCCGGTCGTCGCAAGCCCATGATGATCCCCCGGTTGACGTGGCTTGACAGGTCACCGCTTTGCGGCCATTATTGCATACCGAATACGGAATTCAATCCCTCTAACTCCTTAAGGCACCTGGTAATGCAGGAGATCGCCCTGGGTCCCCGTCTCGTCGAACAGGTCTATCGGGCCCTGCTCGAGGCGATCTGCGACGGCATGTTGCCGCCCGGCACACGGCTGACCCAGGAGGCACTGGCCGAGCGCTTCAACGTCTCCCGGCAGCCGATCGGCCAAGCTCTTGCGCTGCTCAAGAGCCAGGGCTTCGTGAGCGCCGTGGGCCGGCGCGGCTTGGTGGTCTCTGCCCTCGACCCGAGTGTGGTGCGGGCGCTCTACGAGGTCAGGGGCGCACTCGACCGCTTGGCCGCCCGCAAGGCGGCGCAGAACGCCCGCCCGGAGGCCCAGGCGCAAGGCGAAGCCCTGCTCGAGAAGGGCCGGCGCGCCCTGGCTTCGCGCTCGGTTTCCGAACTCATCGCCGCCGATATCGCCTTCCACGGCTTCATTGCCGAGCTATCGGGCAATCCCTTGGTCGGCCAGACCATGGCGTTCCTGTGGGACCGCCTGCGCCCCGTGATGAGCGCCTACCTCGAGCACGCCGACTGGGCCGAGGAGACCTGGCGGGAGCATGCCGAGCTCTTGCGCTTGATCCTCTCGGGCCGCGCCGAGGAAGCGGAGCAGACGGCGGCGGCGCATGTGGAGAACGCGGTTCGTCTCCTCGAAACCGAACTGGCGAAGCGCGCGCTGCGCGAGCGAGCGGAGGACTCGATTCTTCTTCTCCACGGGCGCGCCGCGGCCGACGAGGGGCGCGCGCTGCGCTCCACGGGGTCGTAGGCTGCCATGCCCGAAAAAACGACCCCGATCCGTGTGCTTCTCTCCAAGGTGGGGCTCGACGGCCACGACCGGGGCGTCAAGGTGGTCGCGCGCATCTTGCGCGACGCCGGGATGGACGTGATCTACGCGGGCCTGCACCGCTCGCCCGAAGAGGTCGTGAAGGCGGCGATTCAAGAGGACGTGGATGTGCTCGGTATCAGCCTCCTCTCCGGCGCCCACATGCCCTTGTTCGCGCGCGTCATCGAGCTTTTGAAGGCAAACGAGGCGGGCGACATCATCCTCGTCGGTGGCGGTCTGATGCCCGATTCGGATGTGGTGAGGCTCAAGGAAATGGGCGTCGCGGCGATCCTGGGCCAGGAGACGCCGCCCGCTGAAATCGTCTCGACGCTGCGCCGGCTGGTCCACGAGCGCGGCCCGCGCTGCGCGACCGGAGCATCTCGCCATGCGCAACGACATGGAAGATTGGCAATTTCCGCCGCGTTACGACAACGACTATCTGCCGGATCGCTCGGCCAAGTATTGGTTCCCGGTGCGCGAGACGATGCACCCGGCGGAGCGCGAAAAGGCCGTGCTCGAGCGCATCAGGGCCGTGATGCGCTACGCCTACGAGCGCGCGCCCTTCTACAGGATGAAGTGGGATGAAGCCGGAGTGCACCCGGACCATATCCGCTCGCTCGAGGAGTTCGAGCGGGTTCCGGTCGTGACCAAGGCGGAGCTCCGTCAGGCCCAGCTCCGCGCTCACCCCTTCGGAGATTATCTGTGCGTCCCGGAATCCGAAGTTCATCACATCCACGGCACCTCGGGCACGACCGGGCGGCCCACGGTCTTCGCGCTCGGCCGCCACGACTGGGATGCGATCGCCAACGCTCACGCGCGCGTCATGTGGAGCTTCGGCATCCGCCCCGGCGACATCGTGTTCGTCGCCGCGCTGTTCAGCCTCTACATCGGCTCGTGGGGGATCATGCTGGGGGCCGAACGGATGCGCACCAAGTGCTTCCCCTTCGGCGCCGGCGCCGCCGGCCAGACGGCGATCGCCGCGCGCTGGCTCAAGCTCACCAAGCCGCGGGCCATCTACAGCACGCCGTCCTATGCGCTTCATCTGGCCGAGGTCGCCAGGGACGAGGGCATCGACCCCCACGAGTTCGGCCTTGAGATCATGATGTGCTCCGGCGAGCCGGGCGCCTCGATCCCCTCGATCCGCGACAAGCTCGAAGGCCTCTACGGCGTCAAGGTGATCGATTGCGGCACCATGGCCGAGATGACGCCGTGGCTGAGCGCCGCCGGCAGCGACGCGATGGACCAAGGCATGACCTGGTGGCAGGACATGGTCTATCACGAGATGTGCGATCCGAAGACGTTTCGGCGCGTGCCCTACGGCAGCCGCGGCACGCCGGTCTACACGCACCTCGAGCGCACCTCGCAGCCCATGATCCGCCTCGCTTCCGGCGATCTCTCCGAGTGGATCGACGGCCCCGCGCCATGCGGGCGCACCTATCCCATGATCCCTAAGGGCCTCTACGGGCGCATCGACGATATGTTCACGATCCGGGGCGAGAACGTCTATCCCTCGGATATCGAGGCCGTTTTGAACAAGTTCGAAGAGTACGGCGGCGAGCACCGCGTGATCATCACGCGCGAGGGCGCGATGGACGAGCTCGTCGTGCAGGTCGAACCGAGCGAGCCGCTCGCGCGCGACGGGGGCGAGGCGCTCGACGCGTTTCGCAAGAAGGCGGCCGTGGGCTTGCAGCGCGGCATCGGCGTGCGCACGCGCGTCGAGGTGGTCGAGCCACACACCTTCCCGCGCAGCGAGCACAAGGCGCGCCGCGTGATCGACGACCGCAAGCTGTTCACCTCGCTCAAGCTCAAGCTGGAAGGCTAGTGCAATGGCCTATCGGCCCTCTCTCGAGCTGGTTCCGGAGGTTCTCGACGGCCGGGTGCATTCGATCGCCCGCCTCATCTCGCGGGCCGAGTCGGGCAACGACGAATGCCACGGGGCGCTGGCCGAGATCTTCCGCGCCACCCGCGGCGCGTACGTCTTGGGCGTCACCGGCGTGCCGGGTTCGGGGAAATCGACACTCGTGGCCGCCCTCGCCTTGCGCCTTATCGAAGAGGGCCACCGCCTCGGCGTGGTCGCGATCGACCCGAGCAGCCCCTTCTCCGGCGGCTCGATCCTGGGCGATCGCATCCGCATGAACGACGTGGCGGTCGATCCCCGGATTTTCATCCGCAGCATGGCGACTCGCGGCGCGCTCGGCGGCCTCTCGAAGGCCACGCTCGAGGCCGTCGATGTGCTCGACGCGGCCGGTTACGACACCGTGATCATCGAGACCGTGGGCGTGGGGCAGGACGAGGTCGAGATCGTCCAGGCCGCCCACACGGTGATCGTCGTCTCCGCGCCCGGCCTGGGCGGCGACATCCAGGCGATCAAGGCCGGGATTCTCGAGATCGCCGACATCCACGTCGTGAGCAAGGCCGACAAGCCCGAGGCCAACGATGCGGTGCGCGTGCTCCGCGCCATGCTCAATCTCGATCCCTCGATTCACGAGAAGAAGGGCTGGCGCGTGCCGATCTGCCCGACCAGCGCGTTGAGTGGCGAAGGGCTCGGCGAGTTGTTCATCGCCATCGATCGCCACCGCGCGCATCTCCGGGAGTCCGGCGAGATTGATTTCCGGCGGCGGCGGATCGCCGAGATGCGCATTCTCAAGACCGCGGAGAACATCGTGCGCGCGGAGTTCGCGTACCGGCGCAACGGCGCGCTCGCCGCGGTTCTCGACCGCGTTGTCGCGCGCGAGATGGATCCGTTTTCCGCCGCGAACGACCTGCTCGCCTCACTCGGCCAAGGA
>CAZVZP010000102.1:0-9417 GCA_964631625.1 uncultured Hyphomicrobiales bacterium
TCCGGTCGTTGGATCGCTGAAAGCGATTCCAACTGACCGGATGCTGCTCTAGCCGAGCCCAGCCTCGGCATCCGCTTGCCCTCGCCGGCGCAGATCTCGCGCTTGAGGCGGCGACACGCTCGCTCCTCGGCGCGCTTTGGCATCCAGAGCGTGAGCCAGCCGCAGGCTTGATTGCCGCTGCGCCGCGGCCATGGGACCATCCGGCCCCGCCAAAGCGCGCCGAAGGCGCGGTACCGGAGGCATAGACCCCGTCAGGCGCCCCAAACGTCTTTGAGGAGGCGCAGCCAGTTCTCGCCGAGCACTTTTCGGATCTTGGACTCCTTCCAGCCCGCGCGCGCCATGGCGGCGGTCAGGTTGGGATAGTCCGAGAGGCGGCGCATGCCCTCGGGGTTGATCACGGCGCCGAAGTCCACGAGCTTGCGGCCGTTGCCCTTGTCGTGGGTGATGTAGCGGAAGAACTCTTCGCCGTGGTCTTGAGTGAAGTCCGTGCCGAAGCCCACGCCGTCTTCACCCACGAGATTGATCACGTAGTCCATCGCCTCGACGTAATCCTCCACCGTCGCATCCTTGCCGCGCCTGAGGAAGGCGGGAAACATGGTTACGCCGATGAAGCCGCCGCGCTCGGCGATGAAGCGGAGCTGCTCGTCGCTCTTGTTGCGCGCGTGCGCCTTTAGCCCCGAAGGCAGGCAGTGGGTGTAGGCCACGGGCTTCCTGGAATGGCGGATCGCATCCTCGCTCGTTCGGGCTCCGACGTGCGAGAGATCGACCAGAATGCCGAGCCGGTTCATCTCGTCGATCACGTCGCGGCCGAAGTCGGAGAGGCCCGAATCGCGGCTCTCGTAGCAGCCCGAGCCGACGAAGTTCTGAGTGTTATACGTCAATTGCACGATGCGAATGCCGAGCGCGTGGAAGACCTCGAGGAAGTCGATGTTGTCCTCGATCGCGCTCGTGTTCTGCCAGCCCAGCACGATCGCCGTCTTCTCCTCGGCCTTGGCGCGGCGGACGTCGGCGGTCGTCTCGGCCTTGAGGATCAGATCGGCGTTGTCGCGGAACAGCCGGTTCCAATGGCCGATGGCATCGAGCGTGCCTCGCAAGCCCTCCCACACCGAGCAGGTGCAGTTGGCGGCGGTCAGGCCGCCGGCGCGCATGTCCTCGAGCACGCTGCGGCTCCAGTTCGAGATCACGAGGCCGTCGAAGACGATGGCTTCCTTGTGCAGCGTTGCCGTCTCCATCGCGTATGCTCCCGCCCGGCCTCAGCTCGCCGGGGCCCGAGGGCGCCCCCGCGTCACCCTGCCCTTGCCGTAGAGTCCGCGTTTCTTGTGCCAATCCTCGATCGAGTCCTCGGGGTAGCCGGTGAAGCGCCGGTCGTGCCGGCCGCGCGGAACCTCGACCCAGGGTGCCGCGAACTCGAGCATGACGTGCTCGCGTTCGGGCGGCACGGGCAGCTTGCTGTCGATCGCGGAGGCGAAGGGATAGACCCACTGGGGCCACTGCGGGTCGCTCACCCAGAGCGCGCTGCCGCATTTGCGGCAGAAGTGGCGCCGCGCGCTGCTTAGGCGGCTGCGCCGCCCAGGGGCGGGCAGGCGTGCCCGATAGACCGCGATGGAGCGATGCCCCGCGACCTTAAGCGTCGGCGCCTCGCCCATGATGTTGATGGCATAGCCGCCGCCGCCCTGGGTCTTGCGGCAGATCGAGCAGTAGCAGCGCATGTAGGGCTGGGGCGTGTGCGATACCATCGAGAAACGCACGGCTCCGCAGTGGCATGATCCCTGCAGCTTCATGGTGACCGATCTCCGCGTTCCGGCGCCGATTTCGACGCTCGCTCAATCTAGCCCATCGGATACGCATGCACTATGCTTCCCGAAGGGAGGACGGGCAGCCATGGACGAGGAAAAGTTCAACCTCTCGGTGCGCAAATTCCTGAAGGTCGTGGGCGTCACGTCGCAGCGCGAGATCGAGCTTGCCGTGCGCAAGGCGATCGAGCAGGGAAAGCTCAAGGGCGATGGAACGCTCAAGGCCACGATGACTCTCTCGCTCGAACCCATCGCGCTTGAGCGGACCATCAAGGGCGAGATCGAGCTCGGTTGAGCGCGGCTTACCGTTTGCGGAAGATGAGGCTCGCGAGCCAACCGGCGATAAGGGCCACCGCGACCGCGATGGCCCCGTAGGCAGCGGGAACTTCATGGGCGAACCGATACACCTCCGCGCCGACGCCGGTTTTCTCGATCTCGAGCGGCAACACCTGGCGGCTGACAACCTCGCCGAAGCGCAACAGATACGCCTCGACCTGGTAGGTGCCGACGTGGATGCTGGCGGGAAAGTGGAGCCGCACGCTGAACAGGCCCGGTCCGATGAACTCGACATCGCCGACCTGGCTTTCGTAATGCTGCGCTTCGTTGAGCTTGCGCAGGAGGGCTTTGCGCGCCCCGGCGAGCTCGCTCACCGTCACGGGGCCGACGGGCACGAAGCGCAAGCGCTCCTCGCCGATCTGGTATTTCTCGATGACCTCGTCGGGCACGGTCTCCTGGGTCCGGCCGCTGGTCGCCAGCCGGTAGAAGTACGGCACATTGTCGAAGGTCCATTGGTCGCGGTTGATCCAAATTCCGGCGACGCGCGCCTTGTGGCGTAGCACCGCCCGGCCGATGGGTCCACGCACCACGACGAGGATGTCGCCACGGCCCTCGATCGCGCCGAACAAGAGGATGTCGGTCCCGGCGAATCCGGTCGTGATCTCGATCTGGCGTTTCGACAGATCGACCACGAGCGCATCGGCGTGGGCCTCGCGCGGGATCGTCAAGGTCGCTGTGAGCGCCCCGACAACGGCGAGCGTGAGCCGAAGGCGGTGGAGACGCGAGGCCATCATGGCGAAACCACGAACAGGAAGGAATAGGGGTCTGCGGGCGCCGCCACGAGGTCGAATGCCAGCTTGGCGCTCACGGCGAGAACGAGGATCGCCAGGAGCCCGCGCAGCTGCTCGCCGCGCAAGCGCCCGCTGAAGCGCGCGCCGAGCTGAGCGCCGATCACGCCCCCCGTGAGCAAGAGCAGAGCCAAGACCACGTCCACGGTCTGGTTGTCGTAGGCCTGAAGCAAGGTCACGTTCGCGGTGACGAAGAGAATCTGGAAGAGGGACGTGCCGATGACGATGCTCGTCGGCATGCCCAAGAGATAGATCATCGCCGGCACCATGATGAATCCCCCGCCGACGCCCATGATGGCCGCGAGCATGCCGACGCAGAATCCGATGCCGGCGGGTAGCAACGCGCTGACGTAGAGCCGCGAGGAACGGAAGCGCATCTTGAGCGGCAACCGGTGCAGCCAAGTGTGCGCGTGCAGCTTGCGGCGCGGGCCTGGCTTGTTGCGGCGCAGGAGCGCCCGGCCGCTCTCGATCAGCATGAGTGCGCCGATGATGCTCAGGAAGACCACGTAGCAGAGGACGATCACGAGGTCGATTTGGCCGATGCTCTGGAGATAGCCGAACAGCTCGACCCCGAGCCACGAGCCCAGAAGGCCTCCGGCGAGCAGCACGGCCCCCATCTTGAAATCGACGTTGCGCCGGCGCCAATGGGCGAGAATGCCCGAGGCGGAGGAGGCGACGATCTGATTGGCCTCGGTGGCGACCGCAATGGGTGGCGGCACGCCGACGAAGATGAGAAGCGGCGTCATGAGGAAACCGCCGCCCACGCCGAACAGTCCGGAAAGAAACCCGACGCCGCCGCCCATCGCCAAGATGAGGAATACGTTCACCGACATCTCGGCGATGGGGAGATAGATTTGCATGCCTTCGATGCGCGCGGCCTTGGGCGGGCCTCTTGGCCGAGGAGTGGGCTTACTTAGCGCCTCGCGGCTTGGGGTGTCAAAACGAACCCGCCTCTCGCCTCGGTCCGAGCCAACCGGGCCCCGCGACCGCGCCGCCGGCGCTGGTGCGCCTCGAGGATGGCCGCCCAGCCGTGGCCGGGACGGCGCGGTCGCGCCTCAGCGAGCGCCGGCCGATGACGGGTTTTCTGCTGTGCTGCGGCGTCATCCTCGGCATAATGGCGAACCGAGTGGAATGGCCACGGCCCATGGCTGAACGAATCGATCTGACGGACCTCGCCGCGCGCATACCCGACGGCTGTTCGCTCGGCCTGCCGCCCGACTACAGCCTGGTGTCGATGGCAGCAGTCCGGGAGCTGGTCCGGCGCAAAGCGCGCGGCCTCCATCTGATCGCCGCGCCGACCGCAGGCTTCGCCGCCGATCTCCTGATCGGAGCCGGGGCCGTGGACAGCATCGAGGCCGCAGCGGCGAGCCTCGGCGAGTTCGGCGCGGCACCCCGCTTCACGGCGGCGCTGCGTCGCGGCACGCTGCGCATGAAGGACGCGACCTGCCCGGCGATCCACGCCGGCCTCCAGGCGGCCGAGAAGGGCGTGCCGTTCCTGCCGCTCCGCGGTCTCATCGGCTCGGACCTGCTAAGGGTGAGGCCGGAGTGGCGGGTGGTCGACAACCCGTTCGGCAACGACGATCCGATCGTGCTCCTCCCGGCGCTCATTCCCGATGTCGCCGTCTTCCACGCGCGCTGGGCCGATGCCTCGGGCAACCTCTGGATCGGGCGCCAGCGGGAGCTCGCGACGCTGGCTCATGCGGCGCGCCGCTCGCTGGTCACCGTCGAGGAGGTGGTGGACGATTTGTTCGCCGATGAGGTGCGGGCCGCCGGCGTCTTGCCGGCGCTCTACGTCGAGGCCTACGCGGTTGCCCCCGGAGGCGCCAAGCCGCTGGGCCTCCCGGAATGCTATCCGCGCGACGACGCGGAGCTTCAAGCCTACGCCGAGGCGGCTGCAACCGACGAAGGATTCGCCCGCTATCTCGAGCGCTTCGTGTGGGGCGAGGAGGTCCGACGGCGCGCGTGAGGGAGGCTCGGCCCGAGGAGGTTCTGATCGCGCTCTTGGCGCGGCTGATCGGCCGCGCGCGCCACGTCGGGGTCGGTGCGCTTTCGTCGATCCCGGCCATGGCGGCGTTTCTGGCCCAGGCCGGGAGCGCGGAGCCGATGCAGGTCACCGTCTTGGGCAGCCGCCGGCACAATCATTTCACCGACGGCGGGCGCGAGCTGTTCGATTGCGCGGGCCAGGGGCGGCTCGACGTCTTCTTCTTGAGCGGCGGGCAGATCGACGGCCAAGCCAATCTCAACCTCGTCGGCAGCGGCGGCTATCCGGGGCGCACGACGCGCTTTCCGGGCTCCTTCGGCTCGGCCTATCTCTACTTCGTGGTGCCGCGGGTGATCCTGTTCCGCGAGGAGCACAGCCCGCGTGTGCTCGTGCCCAAAGTCGATTTCGTGAGCGCGCCGGGGGTGAGCGCGCCCAACGTGTACCGCCCGGGCGGGCCGGCGGCGCTGGTCACCGGCAAGGCGCACTTCGCGTTCGATCGCTCGTGCGCGCGCTTTCGGCTGGTCTCGGTCCATCCGGGCACGAATGTCGAGGAGGTGCGGCGCGAAACCGGTTTCGCCTTCGACGAAGCCGCGCCGGTGCTTATCACCGATCGGCCGGATGGCACGACGCTCGATTTGATCCGTGGCCCGGTCGTGGCCAAGGTGGCGGAGACCTACCCGCGCTTCGCCGAGCGGCTGCTCGCGAGTTAGCGCTACTCGGCCGCGGCTTTGCGCCGGGCGCCTTGGCTTGCCAAGGCATCCGCCACGACGCACAGGATCTCGTACATCACGGTCGCGCCGACGAGAGCGGTGTTGCCCGAGGGGTCGGCGGGCGGGGCGACCTCGACCACGTCGCCGCCCACGAGGTTGAGGCCGCGCAGGCCGCGGATCATGCGCAGCGCCTCGTAGGTGGAGAAGCCGCCCACCTCGGGCGTGCCGGTGCCTGGGGTAAAGGTCGGGTCGATGCCGTCCACGTCGAAGCTGATATAGGTCGGCCCCTCGCCCACGACGCGCCGGGCCTCCTTGATCACCGCATCGACCCCCATGTCGTAGAACTCGTCCATGGTGATCACGCGCATGCCCGTGTCGTAAGAGAACTTCCAGAGATCGAGATCGGGCAGCGAGCCCCGGATGCCGATCTGCACGGTGCGCTTGGGATCGAGCACGCCCGCTTCGACCGCGCGGCGGAACGGCGCGCCGTGATGGAACTTCTCGTCCATGAAGTCGTCGCAGGTGTCGCAATGGGCATCGAAGTGGACCATGCCCACGGGACGGTCGTGGCCGATGCCCTTGAGCACCGGGAAGCTCACCGAATGATCACCCCCGGCGGAGATCGGCAGCACGCCCTGCTCGTGGAGCTTGCGGTAGAAGCTCGAGACCATCTCGACGTTCTTCTCGACGCTGTAGGGATGTGTCGGCGCATCACCGATGTCGCACACGCGGCACAGCTCCAAGGGCGCGATCCCGTTGGCCTGGTTGACCCGGCGCATGAAGCTCGACATGTTGCGGATCTCGCGCGGGCCGTGGCGGGCACCGGCCCGGTTCGTGACTCCGCCGTCGTAGGGGATGCCGACGAGCGCGATGTCGACCTCGGAGAGATCGCGCGTGAACGGCGCGCGCATGAAGGTCGCAACCTCCATGTAGGGGAAGGCATAGTCCGCGTGCTGCGGTTCCATGGTCGCGGCGTGGGGCCGCTCCGCTTTCGGGCGTGCCGTCATCGGATGATCGCTCCCTGCTCGCCCGGGCGCGGGCCGCGCCTTGGGCTCTGCCCTATCAAAGCAAGAATCGGAGGCCCGCGCAATTCGCTCAGCCCGAGCGTGGGATTTTCTTTCGGCCGAAGAGGTTCTAGGCTGCGGCCCAAGGAGGCGACGATGGCGGCAGGAGCGGGCATTGCGGCGGCGGACCCCTATCCACGCCAACGGGTGCGCGTGCTCGATTCCGAGATGGCCTATGTCGAGCAGGGCTCCGGCGCGCCCATCGTTCTGCTCCATGGCAACCCGACCTCTTCCTTCCTCTGGCGCAACGTGCTGCCCCATCTCGAGGGGCTCGGACGATGCCTCGCGCCTGATCTCATCGGCATGGGCCGCTCGGCCTGCGCGCCTTCCGGCTCTTACCGATTGCTCGATCACGCGCGCTATCTCGACGCCTGGTTTAAGGCCGTCGGCGTCGCGCGTGGCGTGGTGCTCGTGGGTCACGATTGGGGCGGCGTGCTCGCGTTCCATTGGGCCAAACGCCACCCCGAGAGCGTGCGCGGCATTGCCTACATGGAGACCTTCGTGCGTGCGCTCACCTGGGACGAGTGGCCCGAGAAGGCGCGCGGCATCTTTCAGGCCATGCGCTCGGAGCGCGGCGAGGAGCTGGTGCTCGAGAAGAACGCCTTCGTCGAGCGCATTTTGCCCGCGAGCGTGCTCAGGACCTTGAGCTCCGAAGAGATGGAGGCCTACCGAGCGCCGTTCCGCGAGGCGGGCGAAGGGCGCCGGCCGACGCTCAGCTGGCCGCGCGAGATTCCGATCCGGGGCGAGGGACCGGCCGACATGGTGACGCTCGTCGACGACTGTGGCCGTTGGCTCGAGCAGTCGCCCATCCCGAAATTGTTGGTCAACGCCGATCCCGGCGCCATTCTCGTGGGCGCGCAGCGTGACTATTGCCGGAAGTTTCCCAATCAGACCGAGGTCACGGTGCGGGGCAATCATTTCCTCCAAGAGGACTCGCCGGACGAGATTGGCAATGCGCTTGCCGCCTTCATCCGGCACCTTGCACGTACCGCCTAGATTGCCAAACCCGAAGAGACGCGCGTCATGAGCGCCAAGCTTCCGAACCAGGCCCGCGTCGTGATCGTGGGCGGCGGCATCGTCGGCTGCAGCGTCGCCTATCATCTGGCCGAGCTCGGCTGGAAAGACACCGTTCTCATCGAGCGCAAGCGCCTGGGCTGCGGCACCACTTGGCACGCGGTCGGCCTCGTGGGCCAGCTTCGAGCAACGCAGAACCTGACGCGGCTCGCTTGCTACGCCAAGGAGCTCTTCGCGCGGCTCGAGGGGGAGACCGGGCAGGCCACCGGCTTCAAGAAGACGGGCAGTCTCGCGGTGGCGCAGAGCGAAGGCCGACGTATCGAGCTCGAGCGGGGCGCCGCCATGGCGCGGCGCTTCGGCGTCGAGATGGAACGGCTGTCGCTCGAAGACGCCAAGCGGCTGTGGCCGCCGCTCAACACGAACGACCTGGTTGCCGCCTATCTCATCCCCGGCGACGGTCAGACCAATCCGACCGACACCACGCTTGCGCTTGCCAAGGGCGCGCGGCTTTTCGGCGCGACCGTCGTCGAGAACCTCAAGGTCACGGGTGTTCGGATCAGGAACGGCCGCGTCGCGGGCGTGGCGACGGAGGCCGGCGATATCGCCTGCGACACCGTGGTCAACGCGGCCGGTATGTGGGCGTGCGAACTGGGCCGAGGCTCCGGGGTCACGATTCCGCTGCATGCGGCCGAGCACTTCTATCTCATCACGGAGCCCTTCGCGCCGGTCTATTCGGGCATGCCGTCCTTGCGCGACCCCGACGGCTTCATTTACTTCCGCGAGGAGGTGGGCGGCTTGATCTTCGGCGGCTTCGAGCCCGTGGCCAAGCCCTGGGGCATGGAGGGCATCCCCGAGGATTTCGAATTCTCCCTGCTGCCTGACGATTGGGACCACTTCGCCGTGTTCATGGCCAACGGTCTTCGACGCGTGCCCGCGCTCGAGAAGGTCGCGGTCAAGAAGCTCATCGCCGGGCCGGAGAGCTTCACGCCCGATAACCGCTACATTCTGGGCGAGGCGCCGGAGGTCGCGAACTACTTCATCGCCGCCGGGTTCAACTCGGTGGGCATCGCCTCCTCCGCAGGCGCGGGTCGGGCGCTCGCCGAGTGGATCGTGGCGGGCCGGCCGCCGATGGACCTCTGGGACGTGGACCCCCGCCGCTTCCAACGCTGGGAGTCGAACCGGCGCTATCTGCACGACCGCACGGTCGAAACCCTGGGGTTGCTCTATGCCATGCATTGGCCGTTCCGCCAGCCCGAGACGGCGCGCGGCGTGCGCCGCTCGGTGCTGCACGAGAGGCTCGCGGCGCGGGGCGCGTGCTTCGGCGTCGTCGCCGGCTGGGAGCGCCCGAACTGGTACGCGCCGCAAGGCATGGCGCCGCGCTACGACTACGCTTATGGGCGCCAGAACTGGTTCGGCCCCTCGGCCGAGGAGCACCGCGCAGCGCGCTTGGCCGTGGCGCTGTTCGACCAAAGCTCGCTCGCGACCTTCGCGTTCGAAGGCCGGGACGCGGAAGCCGTGCTTCAGCGACTGTGCGCAAACGACGTGGCCGTGGTGACGGGCCGGGTGGTCTATAGCGCGATGCTCAACGAGCAGGGAGGCATCGAGTGTGACCTCACGGCGACCCGGCTCGACGAGGACCGCTACCGGATCGTCACCACCGCTGCCACGGCCCGCCGCGACTTCGATTGGATACGCCGGCACATTCCGCCCGACGCCCGCGCTCATCTCGCC
>CAZVZP010000103.1:0-508 GCA_964631625.1 uncultured Hyphomicrobiales bacterium
ATCCGTGCCGGGTTCTCCACGACTAGGATCCGGTGTTGCGACATGGCTCATGAAACGGGCGCAGGCGTAAGAGCCCTTTCCCCTGGACTTTTCTCAGACCTGCGCGAGAGGAAAGCTCCTTGACCTCGCGCGCTTCCGTCACAGGAACGAGCATCAGCGCTCCTCCTCCGGCGGCCTGGATTTGCTTGACGACAAAGCGCTTGCCGTCGCGCTGGTCGATTACCGTGTCGCCCTTACAGATGCGGATTGCACCGGGCGGGGCGGGTGCGTGCTTAGCTTTCACGGCCTCGAGCGGCGTGACGGGCCGCGCCTGCGGTTTCTTGCCTTGCCTCGGCCCCAGCTCAAGATAGGCGTAACCATTATGAAGCAGGTATTTCACGTGCACCGCCGTGCGGCTGCGGTGCTCGATTCGCTGAGCGCTGCTCGCCTCCCCTTGAGTCACCCGCACTTTCTTGATGGGCGTCTTATTCCCTTCGTGGCGAATCTCTTCCGCGAGCGCCTCTCTTGG
>CAZVZP010000103.1:518-1732 GCA_964631625.1 uncultured Hyphomicrobiales bacterium
CACACTCTCACGAGTGGTGCGGCTCGTGATGTCCATGAGGTTACGCCGCGTCTTTTCGACATCGTTGCCCGCATCCGCCAGGTCCGAAACCTTCGTTCGAAGCGTGAGCAACGAACCGCCCGCTTCGGCCGCGCCGTTCGGCGCGGCCAGTCCATAGGCGGTCTCCTTGAAAAATTGGCTGTCCGGATAGCGGTCGGGCCGGTGCCTGGGTTCACAGTCGCGCACGACGTCGAGGGCGCGGCTGCGGATGTCAGGAATCGGTGGCGGGACCGAGAGCGAGAGGCGCACCGGTTGGCCCGCGTGAACCCGATCGGCGCAAGCCTTGTAGTGGCGCGCCATGCTCTGATAGAGCCCGCGCGAGGTGAGACCGATTACCAGTGCGTCGATCAGATGGTGGCGATGGTCGACGCGCTTCTCGACGCGTCGATCGGTGCGTTCGTTCCCATCTCGGGCATCGTGCCCCTCCCAATAGTGGCGGAAACGATCGAACTCAGTCCGGATAATCTCCTTGCCCTCAGTGTCTATAACCGGCAGCCCCTCCGCGTAGCGAATCTCCGGGATGACGGTATCGAGCCCCCAGATACGCCGGAGATAAGCCGTTAGTTGGCCACGGGACACCGCAACATCTGGGCATATTTGCCGCACCCAATTGGCGACGAGCTTCGCGATCCACGACGTTTCGTGGAGCTGCCGGTCAGCGAAATCGCTGATGGCGTCGTCGTCGAGAACCTCACGTTCCCAGTCCTTGAGCAACAGTAGCCGCGCCTTCGCCTTGCGCCGGTTCTTTTTAAAGGCCTCGGCGCATTCCTCGATGACCCGCCAGCGCGAGGGATCACCACCCCACCGCTCGTAGGGCGTCATGTCGCCCTTCTCGTCATTGCAGCGCCGGTGAGCAAGGACAAGCTGGCTGCGCTTGCGCCTTACTCGCGTGAGCGAGCGCGGCAAAATGTGCTCAAAGTTGGTGACGTTGCCATCGAATGCATCTTGCAACGTAATCGGGTCGGCGCAATAGGGACAGAAACGCTTGTCCTGCTCCTCCCACAAGAGGTACCGGAGGATATTCGTTTCCGTCGCCGGCAAATTGCAACTTTCGAGGTCCTTCTTCGCCCTCTTTCGGGCGTTTTGGTTCGCGGTGATTTGCTTTTCGATCTCGCCGCGCTTCTTGAGACCGAGCGCCATGTCGCGGGAGAGTTCGACGATGATCTTGGTCGGTG
>CAZVZP010000103.1:1742-3407 GCA_964631625.1 uncultured Hyphomicrobiales bacterium
CTCCCAACTCGTGGATTGCACGATTGACACGCTGGCGCACTTGGCGCAGCGCCACGTCCACAACGGTGTTTCCGGTAAGTGCGTGACGCGGCAACATCGGCTCGAGCACTGGCACCTTGCGCCATTCGGGATAGGCGCGATTGATCGCTTGCGACTCGTCGCAGCCCTCCTGCATCAGTGCGGTCAAAGTCCTGAGGGCCTTGACCGAGTAGCTCGCGCGCCCGCCTTCGAAGCCCATCTTCGAGAGCCGGTCGAACTTTCCTGTCGCCACCATGCCGTTCACGAAATTTACCATCGCCGGATCGAGCACGAGGGGCGTTCCGTCCTGGTGTCGGAATTGGGCGTGCCAGTCGGGGCGGTCCACCTGCTCTGGAGACCCCAGATCGGCGAGGAAGTTGATGACCCGCACCTTAGTCAGCTCGTCAAGCTCGTTCCAAGCCTCGAAGAGGTCGAGAGAGCAAAGCGCCGCTCGCGTAGTGTCGCCCTTGAGATCCTCACGGCTCGCGCGGTGGAAATTAAGCCTCCTTCCATCGGGCCTGGGGCACGCCGCCCGCTCGAATTCGCGATAGGCTTGCTCGAAAGTGAGGCTGTCCCGCTGCCGGAGCAGGCGGCGCAAGATGTCCTTCTGCTGCGGGCTCAGAGGGACAGCCAAGCGCCCTTTGCCCCAACGGAGATCGGCGATCTGTTTTTCGATCCGGAACTCCTGCGCTGCTGTCTGGGCCCAGGGAGCTCGGGGCAGGCTCGGCTCAAGCGGGCATTTGCCCACCATCGGTGCGGGTGAGCGGAGGGGGCGCTGGTAGAAGATTGCTTCCCGGAAAGTCTTCTTGAGAGGTCGGCCCTCGTGAATTCGATTTAGAGCAGGGTGGCCCTTTTCCTGCTCCGACCAGATGCGGTCGAATTCGTATTCGACCATCTCTCGATGGACATAGAGTCCGACCTCCTTGAGCTTCAGGGTCTCGCCGTTGCGGAACCGGTGCCAGAGATATTGGCCAAGCGTCTCACAGCGCGTCCGCTTCATTTCGTCCTTCAAGACATTGATGCCGGATTCGACTTTTCCGCGCTCGGCCTCTTTGGGATCAGCATCGTCCCTATCCTTTGCCTTGACCTTCTTCACCTTGACTTTGAAGCGTCCAGAATAACCACGACGCTTCACGAGCTTCAACAATACCCGGAGCAGATCGGGCAACTCGATGGACTGAGTTGTGGCCCTGGCCCGAAGCTCATGAATTCGCTGCCCGGTGTCAGGCTTAATCTCGTTAGGCCGCAGCCCTATTAGGGCGGCTAGATGCGCGACTCGCCGCAATCGGGCGGCCTTCCGGCTGAATTGCCCACGAGCCTGGCGGGCGGCACGCCGGGCCGCCTTCTTGGGTTCGCCCACACCGCCCTTCTTGGCCGGCAATAAGGGCTCAGGAAATATCCAAATATCCTGATAGACAACATCCGAAGGCGCATCGCCTGGATCGAGACCGAACGCCGCGAGCGCGAGGGAGGCAGTGCCCAGATCGACGCTGAGGAGGTAGCGCATCCCTTGATCTCCCCGGGTTTCTTGCCTATAATTTTATCCGTATTGTATCAGGCTTTCCGATGGTGGGGACTATCGGCAACAAGGCTTTCAAAAGCCGACAATGCAAACGGCCCCTTCGGGGGCCGTTTTACTTTCCCAAC
>CAZVZP010000103.1:3417-9335 GCA_964631625.1 uncultured Hyphomicrobiales bacterium
AGCGGGACGTAGCTGCGCACAGATAAGCAGTGCGCGCCGCAAGCTTCGTGACAGCCTCTGCCGCACACGCCCGATTTGGCCAGCACCGGGAATTGCGACCTTGGCTGGATGAGACTCTTGCTATATGTGCAAGCGAAAAAATCGTGGCGCGTTTTGGCGAGGCCTAAGAGGAGCGCTGCCATGCAAGCGCGCGTGAACTGGATCGGAAAACGCACGTTCGTGGGCCTCTCCGACAGCAACCATGCGGTGGTGATGGGCGCAGCGTTCGGCGAGGAGGCGGCGCCGGGGCCCTCGCCCATGGAGCTCGTGCTCTTGGGCCTGGGCGGCTGCACGGCGTTCGACGTGGTGCACATCCTCGAGAAGTCGCGTGAGGCCATCGAGCACGTCGCGGCCGAGCTTTCGGCCGAGCGCGCGGTGGAAGACCCCAAGGTGTTCACCGCGATCCACATCCACTTCATCGTGCGCGGCCGGGGCTTGAGCCGCGCCAAGGTCGAGCGGGCGATCGAGCTCTCGGCCGAGAAATACTGCTCGGCCTCGGCCATGATCCAAAAGACCGCGCGCATCAGCCACGACTTCGAGCTGCACGACACCGGCGCCCCGGAGCGCGGCCGAGCTTAGACGGTCGGGCGGGCCCGCTTCTCGCAAGACCTCTCCGCGGCGCGGGCGCCGACCACGGCCTGTCGTCATCCGAGACGCGCGAGCGCCCGAGTCGCAAGGATCACTCGCGGACCGGCGCGCCGCGGCCGCCGCCGTTTGGCCGATTTTCCCGGTGATCCGGCCGCTTGGGCTCAAGCGCCGAGCGCCGGTGGAAGTGCGCCCGATGCGCCGCCATACTGTTCGCCGTTCGCGGGCGAGCGCCCCCGCCTGCGGTCGGCTCGAACCGAGGCGCCATGCGCTACTGCGCGGTCCTCCACGTCCACTCCAAGTACTCGCGCGCGACCAGCCGCGACTGCGACCTCGAGCATCTCGCCTACTGGGGCGCGCTCAAAGGCCTCGCGCTCATCGGCAGCGGCGACTTCACCCACCCCGCCTGGCGCGCCGAGCTCAAGGAGAAGCTCGTGCCCGCCGAGCCCGGGCTGTTCCGGCTCAACGAGGCGAGCGCGCAACGCATCGCCGCGGCGCTCCCCGCCGCCTGCCGCAACCCGGTGCGCTTCATGCTCTCGGTCGAGATCTCGACCATCTACAAGAAGGGCGAGCGTACCCGGAAGATCCACCACCTGCTCTACGTACCCAGTTTCGAGGCCGCGGAGCGCATCGCGCAGCGCCTGGCGCGGATCGGCAACATCGCCGCCGACGGCCGGCCGATCCTGGGTCTCGATTCGCGCGCTTTGCTCGAGATCACGCTCGAGGCCGACGCCTCGGCCTTTCTCGTGCCCGCGCACATCTGGACGCCGTGGTTCGCCGTGCTGGGCTCGCGCTCGGGCTTCGACTCGATCCTCGAGTGCTACGGCGACCTCGCCTCCCACATCTTCGCACTGGAGACCGGGCTGTCCTCCGATCCACCCATGAACTGGCGCGTCTCGGCGCTCGACCGCTTCCGGCTGATGTCGAGCTCGGACGCCCATTCGCCCGCGAAGCTCGGGCGCGAGGCCACGGTCTTCGAGACCGCGCTCGATTACTTCGCGCTCCGTCGTGCGCTCATCACCGGGGAAGGCTACGGCGGCACCGTCGAGTTCTTTCCCGAGGAGGGCAAATATCATCTCGACGGCCATCGCAAATGCGCCGTGCGGCTCGCGCCGGAGGAGACGCGCCGGCTCGATGGACGCTGCCCGGTGTGCGGCGAGGCGCTCACGGTGGGCGTGCTCCATCGGGTCGAGGCGCTGGCGGACCGGGAGGAGCCGGCCGCGCCAGCGACCGCGGGCCCGGTTGTGAGCCTCGTGCCCCTGCCGGAAATCTTAAGCGAGATCTCGGGCGTTGGCGTGGCGAGCCAGACGGTCGCGCGCCGGCACGAGCGCCTCCTGGGCGATTTGGGCCCGGAACTCGAGATCCTGAGCACCGTGCCGCTCGCGGACATCGCGCGCGCGGATTCGAGCCTCTTGGCCGAGGGCATCGGGCGGCTGCGCCAAGGCCGGGTGCTGCGCGAGGCGGGCTACGACGGGGAGTACGGCAGGATCCGAATGTTCGAGCGCAGCGAGCTCGAGCAACGGACGGCCGGCGGCCTGCTGTTCTCGCTCCCCGCGGCCAACGGCCTCAAGGCCGGGGTCGAGAGCATGGTGGCGGAAGCCTCGCCGGCCCGCCCAACCCACCCCGGGCCAGCCGCCACCCGAAGCACAGCCCAGGCGCCGGAGCGGGCTGCGCTCTCGACGGCAAGCGCTCGGCTCGCGGCGCTCGACGACGACCAGCGCGCCGCGGCCGGTCACGTGAACGGGGCGCTCCTCGTCATCGCGGGGCCGGGCTCGGGCAAGACGCGCATGCTCACTCATCGGATTGCGCACCTCATCGCCGATTGTGGCGCCGAGCCTTCGAGCTGCCTCGCCGTCACGTTCACGCGCCGGGCGGCTAAGGAAATGCGCGAGCGCCTGGCCGCCCTTCTGCCCGATCGTGCCGCTCAGATCGCCATTCACACCTTTCACTCGCTCGGGCTTTCGCTCCTCAAGGAGCATCGGGGAAGTACCGGCTTGCACCGGGGCTTTCGCATCGCAACCGAGGGCGAACGGCGGGGCGTTCTCAGGGATCGCCTCGGCGTCTCCGAGGCGAGGGCGGAGGCGCTGCTGCGCGCGATCTCGCGCACCAAGCGCAGCCTCGGCCCGGTCCCGGCCGAGCTCGAGGAGGCCATGGCCGCCTACCGGCAGGGGCTCGAGACATTGAACGCGGTGGACCTCGACGATCTCATCGGCCTCGCGCTCGAGGCGCTCGAGACCGACCCGCTGCTCGCGGCGCGGCTGCGAGGGCGCTTTCGCTGGCTCTCGGTGGACGAGTTCCAGGACATCGACGAGCCGCAATACCGCCTGATCCGCTGTCTCGCGCCGCCGGACTCGAACCTCTGCGTCGTCGGTGATCCCAATCAAGCGATTTACGGTTTTCGGGGTGCCGATGCCTCGTGCTTTGGACGCTTCGCGCGCGATTATGCGGACGCCGCGGTGGTGCGCCTGACACGCAACTACCGTTCGAGCAGCACGATCGTCGCCGCGGCCGGCCAGCTCGTCGCGGGCTTGGCGGATAGCGCCGACGCCACAACGCCGGCGAGCGCAATCGTGCGGGCCATGCACGAGCGCATCGCGATCCACGTGGCATCCAGCGAACGTGCCGAAGCGGAATTCGTGGTCGAGACCATCGAACGGATGATCGGCGGCCACAGCTTCTTCTCTCTCGACAGCGGGCGAGCCGCAACGGGCAGCGACTCCACGCTCTCCTTCGCCGACTTCGCCGTGCTCTACCGCACCGACGCCCAGTCGGCGCCGCTCGTGGAGGCGCTCGGCCGCTCGGGCATGCCGTTTCGCAAGCACTCGCATGCGCGCCTGGTCGAGCGGCCGGCGGTGGCCGCGCTCAACGACGCGCTCGAGGCCGAGCGGCTCGCCTGCGGCGACGGGCTGCCGTTCTCGGCCCTTCTCGATGCGGCGGCCGAGCGCTTGCGCGCAAACGGCGCCGATGGGGCGGAGATCGGGGAAGCGCGCGGCGTGCTCGCGGCCGCGTGTCAAGCGGAAGCGATGCCCGCGGACGGCGCCCCCTCGATGCTCGCGCTCGCGACCGAGGCGGATCTCTGGGATCCGCGCGCCGATGCGATTTCCCTCTTCACCCTCCACGCGGCCAAGGGGCTCGAGTTTCCGGTGGTGTTCATCGTCGGCCTCGAAGACGGCCTCCTGCCGCTTCGCTTCGGAGCCGGCGATAGCGCGCCGCTCGAGCACGAGGCGGAGGAACGGCGAGTGTTTTATGTCGGCATGACGCGGGCCAAGGATTGCCTCGTCTTGAGCCGTGCGCTCAAGCGCCGCTGGCGCGGACGGCTCCGCGCCTTGCCACCCTCGCCGTTCCTAACCGACATCGAGCGCGAGTTGCTGCGCGAGAGCCGGTCGGACGGCAAGCGGCGCAGGCCGGCCGATCTCCAACTCGATCTGTTCTCTTAAGGGGCTGAGCCCCAGGGGTCGCTCTTCGCCCCCTGGCGGGTCGCGCCAGGCCGGGGGCTGCGAACGGCGTAAGTCTTTTGGAGAGAGTTGTCGCGCGCGCGGAGCCCCGGGGCTCCGCCCCCATGTGATCGCTAACAAGTTGATCGGGAAAGGTTTTCTGGAGCGTCGGCGAGCCCTGGAGAGACGGGCGAAGGCTCCGGCTCGCGGAAATTTTAACTGAAAATTAGAGGGGCCGAACGAATTATTGACAAGCGTCGAGATCACGACGTGGCGCGTGCCGGGCGATCCGGCGCGCAAGCGCGCAGAAACGACGGAGGCGACCATGGCGATGAGCGAGGCCCACGCGAACGTTTTGCGCTTCCACACCCGCAAGGACGATCAGCCCGAGTCCGACAAGGAAGCCCTGATCCTGCGGGAGTGGGTCTCGGAGCGGCGCCGCGACTACGTCAAACTTGCGCTGCAAATCGCGGAGCTCGAAGCCAACGCGTCGGCATCGGGCGAGGATCCGACGGTTGCCGCCCACTACGAGCGCTTGCGCCGCCTGCGCGAAGAGCTCGAAGAAGCCCGTCACGTTCTCGAGCACCTCTATTAATCGGGTCGTTGTGGCCATGCGCGGCGTCCCGGCCGGCCGCCCAACCCGGCCGACGCCGCGCCTTCCCACCGACGGTCCCTGCCGCTTCCGCACGCCTCAATCGAGTTTCGCCTCCGCGTAGGGCAGCTTGTCGATGCGCGGCCGGTAGGCGCCGCGATCGATGAGCTCCCTTGCGTGCCGAGCGATCTCTTCCGACGTCGCGATCCAGACGTCGCCTTTCTCCAGCACCCGCTCGATGAAGCCGGCGATCGCCTTGACCCGCGCGGGCCGGCCGCTGATGAACGGGTGCCAGACGAATTCGAGGAAGCCGCCCCATTCGTAGAGCACGTCGAAATCGGCCCAATAGACCTCGATGGCCTTGCGCGGAGGCTGGATCGGCATGATGTAGTCGAGGTCGAAGTTGTTCATATATTGCGCCCAATCGTCGACCGACCAGTGCACGGGGATCTCGACGAGGCGCCGGCCCGAGGGCGTCTCGACCAGATAGGGCACATCGTCTGCCATCAGCGAGGAGTCATAGAGGAATCCCATCTCGGCGAGGATGTCGGCCGTCACCCGCGAGAAGGCGTAATAAGGTGCGCGGTAGCCCACGGGGCGGCGCCCCGTCCGCCGTTCGAGCGCGTTCATCGCGCGTTCGGTCCAGTACCGCTCCCGGCCCGGCGACTGCAGCATCGGCTGCTCGTGCAAATAGCCATGGTGCGCGATCTCGTGGCCGCCTTCCGCGACGCGCTCGACCATCCGCGGATACTCCTCGGCGCACCAGCCGGGGATGAAGAACGTCACCTTCAGCCCGTAGCCTTCGAACAACTTGCACAGGCGCGGCACCGCGACCTCCGGGCCGTAGCGCAAATACGAGAGCGTGCTCGCCCGGTTCGTGGCGTCCTCTGGGTGCGCGACGCGCAAGATGCTGTCCGCATCGACGTCGAAGCTGAACGAGACGGCGGCGCGCTTGCCTTGGGGCCAGGGCATGGGATTCTCGATCATCGGGGCGGCCTCTCCTTGTCACGGCGTCGCTTGAGCCCGATTGGGGAGCGGGATAGACCGACGCACTCTCAAATGGACGAGTTTACGGCATAGCGGGGCTCGACTGCTCCCTCCTCGCGCCCGGCCGCGTAGTAGCGGGCGACGTAAGGCTTGAGCTCGCGCAGCAGGGGGTCGAGCCCCTGGCCCTGCGGCGACAGCGGGCGAGCCGCGAGCGCCGCACCGAGGGCGGCGTGCGCGCCTGGGCGGCCGAGCCCGGCGAGCACTGTCACGGCTTCGAGGCA
>CAZVZP010000104.1:0-9271 GCA_964631625.1 uncultured Hyphomicrobiales bacterium
TTCGGTTTGGTCGAGGCCGAGCCGAACGAGGCGGTGTTTCACGCGCCTTGGGAGGCGCGCGCCTTCGGCCTGTGGCTCGTCTCGTACGGGGCCATGGGCTTCGTCGAGGACGAGAGCCGCAATGCGATCGAGCATACGGCGCCCGATCTCTACCTCGCTTACCGCTACTACGAGCGGGTGCTCGACGGGCTCGAGCGCCTGGGAGTCGAGAAAGGCGTGTTCGCCGAGGCCGAGTTGGCTCAGGTGCAGAAAGGCGGCAAGGCGACCCCCGCGCTTGCGCGCAGGCGCAACGAGCCGCCGCAGGTCTGGCGGCCTGAGGAGGTGGCGCCGGTCATGCGCGCGGGCGGCACCAAGCACCGGCCGGACGCGGCGCGTCCCGCGCGCTTCAAGGTGGGTCAAGCCGTCGTCGCCAAGGCCATGAATCCGCTCCACCACACGCGCTTGCCCCGCTATGCGCGGGGGCGCCGCGGCGTGATCGCGACGGATCACGGCCCGTACGTGTTCCCGGATACGAGCGCGCAGGGGCTGGGCGAGAGCCCGCAGCGAGTCTATTGCGTGCGCTTTGCGGCGCGCGAGCTCTGGGGAGACGAGGCGTCGCCCAAGGACGGCGTTTATCTCGATCTGTTCGAGAGCTATCTCGATTCGGCCTGAGGACGCACGGCATGAGCGCGCGAGAAACCAACGGAAGGCCGCGTCCCCCGTTGCCAAACCTTGTGGGGCGCGCGGCGATTCCGCGCGATACCGAGGGCCCCGTGTTTGCCGCACCCTGGGAGGCCAAGGCGTTCGCCCTGGCGGTGGGCCTGTGCGAGCAGGGGCGCTACAGCTGGCGCGAGTTCCAGCACCATCTGATCGACCAGATCGCCGCGGACGAAAAAGCCGCCCGGGCAGAGCGTGTGGCGCCGCCGGGCTACTACCACAGCTTCCTCGCCGCCGCACTCAAGCTCTACGCGCAGAAAGAGCTGCTCGCGCCGGCCGAGATCGAGGCCAAGATCGCCGCCATTCGCGCGGCGTTTTCCTGATCGTCCCTTCGTAACCGGCGAGCGCGGCCGTGCGGCGCTCAGCGCGTCATGGCGCGGCGGCGAAAGTGCTCGGCGACCGCGACGAGAATCAAGCCGGGTATGAATACGATGGTCGCCACCGTCGGATAGATGGGCAGGCCGCCCATGGCGAGACCCGCAAAGACGAAGGTCGGCACGGTGCGATAGCCGCCGTTCAGATTGTAGGTGATGTAGAAGTTCCCCCAGGAGAGCAGGAAGACGAAGATCGACGCCGAGAAGATGCCGGGCCACAAGAGCGGCAGCGTGACCTCCTTGAACACCGTCCAGCCCTTGGCGCCGAGGTCGCGGGCCGCGTCCTCGAGGGTATCGTCGAAGGCGTGAATCTGGACGGCCACCACGATCATGGCGAACGGCGTGATGTAGACCACGTGGCCGACGACGACGGTGACTAGGCTGGGGCTGAAATCGAACCAGTTGCCCAGCACCGAGAACCACAGCAGCATGATCACGCCGAGCAAGAACTGAGGGAAGATCAGCGGCAGGATGTTGAGCGCCTGGTAGGCGCGCTTGAAGCGGAACTTGTAGCGCACCCAGGCGAGTGCGGCGGTGGTGCCGAGCGTCGTTGCGACGAGCGTGACGACGACGGCGACGATCAGCGAGTTGACGAACGCATCCACCGTGTCGAGGTGAGCAAACAGCTCCTTGTACCACTGGAAGCCGAAGCCCTCGAAAGGGAAGATCAAATACGCGCCCGTGTTGAACGAGAAAGCGATGAGCGTGAAGATCGGCAAGAAGAAAACGATCAAGATGCCGACCATCGATCCGTAGAGGACCGCATTGATCAGCCAATTTTCCAGGCGGCGCGGCATCATTGCACTCGGTAGCGATCGACCCGATAAAGCCGGGTGAAGACGAAAATGATGCCGATCGCGACGATCATCAGCACCACGGTCAATGCGGCCCCGAGCGGCCAGTTGACCCGCGTGCCGAAGGTCTGGTGCACGAGGCTGCCCATCATCGGCGCTTTGCCGCCGCCGGGAACCTTTTCCTCGATGAACACGCCGAGGCTCAAAATGAAGACGAGCAGGAACCCCGCCCAGATGCCGGGCCGGCAGAGCGGCAGCGTCACCTCCCAGAAAGCGCGCAACTTGGAAGCGCCGCAATCGTAGGCCGCATTCAGGAGATCGCGGTCGACGCTGATCACCGAGAGATAGATCGTGAAGATCATGAAGGGCACGAGGTTGTAGACCATCGCGATCATGGTTGCGATGGGCGTGAATACGAGGCCGTTCTCCCAACTGGCGGGCACGAGGCCCAGCGAGTGGAACGCCCAATTCACCAGCCCTTCCTTGTCGAAGATGATCACCCAGCCATAGGCCTTGAGCACGATGTCGGTCAGGAAGGCGAAGATCATCAAGACCTTGATGTGATTCTCGAAGGCCTTGAAGCGGGTGGCCAGCGCATAAGCCACGGGAAAGCCGATGAGGAAGCTGAGCACGACGCAGATCGCGCCCATCATCAACGTATGGCCCAACGTCTTCCAGTAATAGGTCTTCGAAAAGACGTCGCTCCAGATGTCGAGGTTCCAGGTCCAGGTCAGCTGATAGAGCTCGATGGTCTGGAAGGTGAGCACGAGGAGCATGCCGAGCGGCACGAGCAGAAACAGAATCTGAACGAGCGACGGCGGCCCGGCGGAGACGAGCAGGACCTTGTCTCTCCACTTCTTCTCGACGACTTGGACCATCAGGACCCTGCGGGCACGGGAAACACGAAGACGTCGCCGCGGTGCCAGCCGACCGTGACGTTTTGGCCCGCGATCACGGGGAGCTCCATCGTGCCCGGAATTTCGAACACGAGAGGCTCGCCGTCCTTGAGCAGCATCGCGCGGTATTGGACGACCGAGCCCTTGATGAAGACCTCGGCGATACAGACCTCGGCGCGGCAGTCGGCGGTCTCGCCGGGCTCCAGGATGCGCACGAGCTCGGGGCGCACCATCATGTGAGCCGGGCCGCTCTTCAAGCCCTCGGCCGCGCACGCCGGCTCGATGCGCCGCTCATCGTCCTCGATCGCGGCGCTCGTGTAGCGATAGGCGCCGTCTTGCTTGTCGACGCTGATCGCGAGCAGATTGGTCTCGCCGATGAACTGGGCGACAAAATCGTTACCGGGGCGATAGTAGATGTCGCTCGGCCGGCCAATCTGGATGATCTTGCCGTCCTCCATGACGCAGATGCGGTCGGCCAGGATCATGGCCTCCTCGAGATCGTGCGTGACGTGCACGAAGGTGACGCCGAGCTCGCGGTGCAGCCGCTTGAGCTCGGCCTGCAGGTTCTTCTTGAGCTTGAAATCGAGGGCCGAGAGCGGCTCGTCGAGCAAGAGGATCGCGGGTTGCGAGATCATCGAGCGGGCGAGCGCCACCCGCTGCTGCTCGCCGCCCGAGAGCTGGCTCGGATAGCGCCGCAGGTACTCCTCCTTGAGATGCATGAGCCGGCACATGTCCTCGACCTGCGCGCGCACCCCTTCGGCCGGTATTTTGCGCAGCTTCAAGGGGAAGCCGATGTTGTCCGCGACCGTCTTGTGCGGGAACAACGCCAAGCGCTGGAACACCATGCTCGTCGGCCGATCGGCCGGCGGCACGCCCGACATATCCTGCCCGTTGATCAGGATGCGGCCCGAGTTGGGCGTCTCGAATCCGCCGATCATCTTGAGCAGCGTCGTCTTGCCGCAGCCCGAGGGGCCGACGAGCGCAATGAACTCGCCGGGCATGACGTCCACCGAAACGCCATCGATCGCGACCGTCCGGTGGAACGCCTTCGTGACGTTCTCGATCTCGAGAATGGGCCTTTCGTTCATCTTCCTGCCCGGGACATGTCAAAAACGGCCCCGGCGGCTTCGCGGCCGCCGGGGATACAAGTCGACAGAAAGATAACGTCGCTTAGGCGTTGGTCCACTCTTCCTGCTGGATGCCCATCAGATTGTCGACGTCCGGCATCATGTACTGGAAAACGCTCATGTCCCAAGCGGTCCAGAGGTAGTCGAAGTCGATGATATCCCTCTCGTCCTCGGTGTAGAGAGCCTCGACACGCTTGTTCGGTGTCGGCGGCGAGACGATCGGTCCCAGTGATAGCAACTTGCCAATGTCGTCCCGCGCGCACCAGCGGATCCAGTTGGCGGCCGCCTCGGGGTTGTTCGGCTCCTTGATGATGGCGGTGCCTTCGAGCCAGATCGCTCCGCGCTTGAAGCCGTCCGACAGCGGTTCGGGCACCGTCGAGACGATCTCGCGGTGGCCGTTGTACCGGGCGCCCGAGGAGCAGTAGTTGCCGCAGCCGAGCTGATTCGCGATCGAACCATCCACGAGACCCTTCTGCAAGAGAGTCAGGTCGCCGATGAGCAGCCGTGTGTTCGCGAAGAGCTTGCGCATGGCCATGCGGATCTCGTTGATTTCCGCCTCGTCGAGCTCCTTGAACGGATAGATGCCGATGTGAAGCGCCAGGATGAAGATCGGGTAGTCGCCGAAGTCCATCCAGGCGATCTTGTCCTTGTTTTCGGGGTCGAAAATCGGGGTGTAATCCCGCCAGTACTCGTAGCTGTAATTGTTCGTGTTGAAGATCGGCCCGATCCAGCCCCAGCGCGTGGGCAGGCCGGTAATCTTGCCCTCGAACAGCAGTGGTTCGAAGGGGTGCTGGAACTGATCGTAGAAGTTCGCGTAGGTGTCGGCGAAGTCCTCGTAGTTTAGAAATTCGCACAACCCGGCGGGACCAAAACGCTGCACCCAGGGTGAATCGAGCGTCGCGATATCGACGTCGCGGTAGCCGCCGGCCATGAGCTTCGCGAACGCGCTCGGGTCGTCGATGATGACGTCGATGTTCATCTTGACGTCGTTCTCCTTCTCGAAGGGCTCGACGATCTGCGGATCGTTGTAGCCCTCCCAGCACATGTAGCCCATCTGGCTCGCCGCCTGCGCCCCGCGGCCCGGGATCGCCGCGGCTGCCGCGCCCGCCGCTGCGGTGGCACCGACCCCTTTGAGAAACGAGCGCCGGCTAATGCCCTGGGCGGCGTCGCGGCCCGCGAAAAGATTGTCGTAGCCGCGCTCCACGAACTGCCGCTGATAGAACTTGGGCAGGTCCTTCAACCAACTCGAATCGGTCATCGTATTGCTCCCTCGATTTCGGGCTCCCAGCAGGGAGAAGCCCTCTTGGCGGCCGCGCCGTTGCAGCGGGCCGAGCTTATTGTTGATCGTGCGGTCGCCGATTTCCCCGGTCAAGCCCTTTTGGTCGCAACATTTACGTGCTCAGGCCCCGGTTTGGCCGGTGGGGGTCAAAGCGGCGGACGCGGCCGAGCACCCGCGATCTACCGTTTTCGGCGCTTGGCGCCCCGACCCTTGCCGAGGGCCTTGGCCGAAAGGCGTTGCTTGCGCGCTCCTGCGGGCCGAGGCTTCTCGGCGCCCGCCGGGCGTTCCAGGGCCTTCTTGGGGAGCGCGGCGCGGCGCTCGGCCAGAGGCTCGCGCACGCGCGTGGGCCGTTCGGGTTTCATCACCTTCTTGCGGTGGCCGATGTGACCCTCGACGACGAGGGTGCCGAGCACGTCGAGCATCGCGCGGCAGCCGAGCTGGGCCGTCATGTCGGAGACGTCGTAGGGGGGCGAGATCTCGACCACCTCCATGGCGCACACGCCCTCGCGGGCGATGAGCCGGAGCAGCTTGAGTGCCTCGCGGGGCAGGAGGCCGCCCGGCTCGGGGGAGCCGGTGCCGGGCACGAAGCCGGCATCGACCGAATCGATGTCGAAGGAGAGATACACGGCCTTGCAACCCTCCCACGCCAGCTCCAACGCCATCTCGGCGGCCTTGTCGACGCCCAACTCCTCGATGTCCGTAATCGTCATCACCGAGGTGCCGCGCCGGCGCGCCACGAGGGCCCCGGGCCGCGCGCCGTACCAGCCGCCGATGCCCATCTGCACGAGGTTCTTGGGATGGCAGTTGGGTAGGCCCACGTCGTGCATGCGCGTGTGCTGCGCGTGCGTGGTGTTGTTCGGCTCATGGGTCGTCCAGTACCAGGGCGTCGTGTGCATCCGCTCGTCCATGTCCTTCTCGGAAATGTCGAGATGGCGGTCGAGGTGGATGATGCCGACGTTGCCGCGGATGTGCGGCGCGACGCCGCGCACGTTGGGAAAGCCCAGGCTGTGATCGCCGCCGCAGATGACGGGAAAGACCCCCCGCTCGTAAACATAGGAGACCGCCTTCGACACCTGGTCGAAGGTCTTCTCGAGGTTGGATGGAATCACGAAGATGTCGCCCGCATCGCATAGATCGAGCTCTTCCGTGAGGTCGACGCCGGCGTCGATCGAGTAGCCGTCGTAGAGCGCCGAGATGCGGCGCACGGCCTGCGGGCCGAAGCGGGCGCCGGGGCGGTAGGTCGTGCCCATGTCGAAGGGCGCGCCGATGAACGCCGCCTCGTATTTGCCGATTTGGCGGATATCCTCGCAATAGGGCGCCTTCATGAAGGTGTTGATGCCGGCGAAGGCGGGTTTCGGACCACGGCTGAACAGCGAGATCGTGCGGTCTTCGACCGAGGGCGCCGCGGACAACCCGAGCCTGAGCTCGCGCTTGAGCGATTCCTCTTGCTTCTTCTGGGAGATGCGTGCGAGACGCTGGAGATTGCGGTTGCCGCGCAGCTCGCCCGTCTTGGGATCCGGCATTCGGGGTCCTCCCTCATCAAGGCCAGCGCGAGTGTAGCGCAGGGTGATCGCGAGGCAAGCTCGAGAGCGGGGGTCGCCCTCGCGCGCGGTCGAGCCGAAACCTCCGACGCTCCGCTCGAGGCAGGGCGATGGTGACAACGCTTACCAGCCTGCGTGCGATCATCGGTGCGCTCGAGGCGCGCGGCTTCGCGGCACGCGGCGCCTTCCATCCGGAGCCGAGCGATGGGGTGCCGCCGTCTCGGGATGGACGGCTCGTGCGGACGCTCGTGCTCGCGGGCAACGCCGGCCCGGCCATGTGGCGTTCGTTCGTGCGTTCGCGGGAGCGCGGGCCCGACCCGCTCGATGGCTGGTGCGCCCGCGAGCTTGGCGCAATCGCACGGGCGATTGCCGCCACGCTCTTTCTGCCGAGCGAGGGTCCGCCGTACCTGCCCTTCCAGCGCTGGGCCCTGCGGGCCGAGCCCGTCCATCGCTCGCCCTTGGGCATCCTGATCCATCCGCGCTATGGGCTCTGGCACGGCTATCGCGGCGCCTTGGGCTTGGCCGAGCGGCTCGAGCTGCTTCCGCCCGAGCAGGCCCCGAGCCCGTGCGATTCGTGCCGCGAGCGGCCGTGCCTCTCGGCCTGCCCCGTGAGCGCCTTCGGCCCGGGCGGCTACGACGTGCCGACCTGCATCGGCCACATCGAAGGGCCGGACGGCGTCGACTGCATGGCGCAGGGCTGCCGCGCGCGGCGCGCCTGCCCCGTGGGACGCGAGTTCATGTTCGAGCCGGAGCAGGCCCAACATCACATGCTCGCCTTCCGGCAGGCCAACACGGGTCGACGATAGGATGCACAGGCAAAGCGTCGGGCTAAGCGCGACCGGCTATGCCTCTGGGGGCTATGCGTCGGCACAGCGCCCCGGCCACGAGCTGATGGAAACGGTGCACCGTGGTCTCCCAATAGGGCGAGAAGACGCCGCCGTCCATGGCAGGCGAAGTGCAACCCTCCTGCGACCGCTCGACGATAGCGACGTCCTGATCGTTGACCTCTCTCCAGAGGTCGACCATTTGCTGTCGCGCCGGGGCAAAGCGTTTGCTCAGCGCCTCATCGGTTGACGCCCCGCAAGGCGGCATCGCCTGGTGCAAAGAGATCGGGGGCCGCGGTGTGTGCCGCGGCCCCCGATCTCGAACGCCGTGGCGGCTCTAGCTCTTGGATAGGGCTTTCCCGCCGAGCCGGAGGTGCTGACGTACCGTATCGAGCAGCGGATCCCGGTCCTTGTCCGAGCCGACGCCGTTGGCCCCTTGCGCCTCGGCGGTCGCGCCACGCCCGCTCGGCGAGCGCGAGATGAGGAGCAAGATCAGCTTGCAGCCTAAGAACCACACAGCGATCGACAGGCCGGCGGTCAGCAGATCCCCGAAGACAACCACCATGTCGTTGATCAGGCTGCTGACGAAGGTGATGCGCAGTTCGTTCGCGAGCCCGAACGCGCCCAGGACGATGGCGTCGCCCGGCGCGAAGACGATCTTCTTGAGCCAGGCTGGGCGGTGCAGACGGGGCGCCAGGGGTTGGTCGCCCTCGGCGTTGTTTTCGGCGAGGCTCTGCTCCTTCGCGCCTTCGGTTTCTTCTTTGGTCAGGCGCTTGATGCAGCGCTGGGCCGCTTCGCTTGCCGCAGCGGTGGCACCCTGGGGCATGAGCTGGGCCAGGCGATCGCGGTCCCGCACGGCCGCCGGCGCGATGCCGGAATCCTGGCTGGCCGCGGCGCAACTTAAGGCCGCGAATGCCTCCTGCGCATAGGCGGTTCCAATCTCGTAGCGATCGACCGCAAGGACGCTGGCCTCTGGCATACCTTTCTGCTGGGTACAAAGGCGCGCGCCTTCTTGCGCCCCGGCCACGGCGTCTTGACCGACCATCCCCGCGAGACCGTCGCGCCAATGCCCGGCTTGGCCACCTTCATCGATCGCCGCGGCGCAGGCGAAGGCTTCGAGCGCGCGCTCCACCTGGAGGACTCCGCGCTCGTGAAGCGCGGCGGCGGTCGAGGTCGGCGATGCCAAGCCCAGCAACGAGCCGAGCAAACCCGACTCCTGAGCCTGGGCGGCAGGCGGCTGCGAGAAGAGCGCCAGGGCGGCAGCCAGGGCGAGGGCAAGCCGGCGCACGTGACGGGTTGCGAAAGCCCGAGGGAGCCGGACGAGACAGCAGTTTGCCCCAGTCCGGGAGGCGATCAGCGAGGTCGATAAGAAATTCATGCGCACATGGTAAGACATTCGTAATATAAAAGTCAAGTAATAATTGACAGATATTAACCATATAGTTTATTTACTTATGAAATTGTATAATATTCAAATAATTATTTAAGTTTATTTGAAGTCATTTTTCGAAAAAATTATACAAAATAGCGCAGTGCCCTCCGCGATGCGGCACGGAGGAGATCAGCCCGCCCGACATCGAAAGCCATACGAAGACGTGGAGCGTCAACGCAGCCCCCCGGGGTCGCAATGGGCAGGAGGCGGTCTGCCGCGCCACCCGGCGCCAGCCGCCGCCGGTCGGCCTCGCGCCTAGTGGTCTCGTTTCAACACATGAGTCCCCGATGACCCTCATCCTTCGAGAC
>CAZVZP010000105.1:0-2289 GCA_964631625.1 uncultured Hyphomicrobiales bacterium
TGACCGCGACGAGACGCGGACCCACGTAGCGCGGCACCGGCGCCACCGCGGCCTCGGCGCCGATGCCGGTCGCCACCACCGAGACGCGCATGCGCCCGCTTAAGCACTCGTCGATGGTCGAACCGAAGATGATGTTGGCTTCGGGATCGACCTCGTCGCGGATGCGATTCACCGCCTCGTCCACCTCGAACAGCGTGATGTCCTCGCCGCCGCAGACGTTGATCAGGACGCCGCGCGCGCCCTTCATCGACACGTCGTCGAGCAGCGGATTGTTGATCGCCGACTCGGCGGATGCGACCGCGCGGCCTTCGCCCTCGGCCTCGCCGGTGCCCATCATGGCCTTGCCCATTTCACCCATCACCGTGCGCACGTCGGCGAAGTCGAGGTTGATGAGCCCCGGCATGACCATCAGGTCGGTCACCCCGCGCACGCCGAGATGGAGCACGTTGTCGGCCATGCGGAAGGCTTCGGCGAACGTGGTCTTCTCGTTGGCCACGCGGAACAGGTTCTGATTCGGAATCACGATCAAGGTATCCACGTAGTCCTGCAGGTCCTGAATTCCCTGCTCCGCGATGCGCATGCGGGTTACGCCTTCGAACTGGAAGGGCTTGGTCACGACGCCGACCGTGAGAATGCCTTGCTCGCGGGCGGCACGGGCGATCACCGGTGCGCCGCCGGTGCCCGTACCGCCGCCCATGCCGGCGGCGATGAACACCATGTTGCTGCCCTGGAGATAGTCGAGGATCTCCTCGAGCGCCTCTTCGGCAGCGGCCTTGCCGACGTCGGGTCGCGCCCCGGCGCCGAGGCCGTGGGTGATCGAGACGCCGAGCTGGATGCGCCGCTGCGCGAGCGCCTGGGCAAGCGCCTGGGCGTCCGTGTTGGCGACGACGAAATCGACCCCTTCGAGGTGGCCGGTGATCATGTTGTTGACGGCATTGCCGCCGGCGCCGCCGACACCGATCACGGTGATGCGCGGCTTCAGTTCACGCAAGGGTGGGACCGAGAGATTGATAGCCATTCTGTCCTCCAGTTTCGCTCAAAGGCTTTGCCGGCCTTCTCCGGCATAGGGTCGTGCGCCCGCCTCACGCGAGAGTTCGGGCGCGATCGCGTCAGAAGTTCTCGCGCAGCCATTGGCCGAACCGCCCCCAATGGCTGCGCACGGCGGGCGGCTTGCCCGCCGCGACACGGGTGGCCTGCAGGTGCTTCTGCGTCGCGTAGAGCAAGAGGCCGGCGCAGGTCGAAAACGCTGGGCCGCCGGTCGCTTCGGCGAGCCCCTGAATCTTGAGCGGGCGCCCGATCCGCGCTTGCTTGCCGAGGATCTGGCCGGCCAACTCGGTGACACCCTGGAGCTGGCTGGCGCCGCCAGTCAGCACGGCGCGCCGCCCGGCGAGCTTCATCACCCCGCTCTGCTCGAGCTTGGCGCGCACGAACTCGAAGGTTTCTTCGATGCGCGGGCGAATGATGCCGATCAGCACGGACTTGGGCACGATGCTCGCCTGTGCCGGGTCGCTCTCACCGAGCGAGGGCACCTCGATCATTTCGCGCTCATCGCGCGGCCCTGGAAGGCAGGTGCCAAGCAGCGTCTTCATGCGCTCGGCCTGCAGCATCGGCGTCGCGAGCCCGCGGGCGATATCGCTCGTCACGTGCTGGCCGCCCACCGGAACCGAGTCGGTGGAGATCATCTCGCCGTCGAAGAAGACGGCGATCTCGGTCGTGCCGCCGCCCATGTCGATGACCACCGAGCCCAGCTGCGCCTCGTCCTCGACGAGGCAGGCGAGCGCCGAGGCGTAGGCCGAGACCACGGGTGCGGCGATCTCGAGGTGGCAGCGCTCGACACAGGTGCGGATGGTCTTGAGCGTGGAGCTGGCGGCCGAGACGAGATGGACCGAGACGCCGAGATGGGCGCCGAACATGCCGCGCGGGTTGCGCACGCCGCGCTCGCCGTCGATCGAGAAGCCGAGCGGCAGCGCGTGCAGGATCTTCCGGTCGGGCGCGGCCAGGCTCGCGTGCGCGCTGACGAAGGCGCGCGCGACGTCGCTCTCGCTGATTTCGTGCCGCGACAGCGGAACCTCGACCTCGATGCGCTGCGAGAGCGGCGCCCCGCCCGACAGATTGAGATAGAGCTTGTCGATGCGCTCGCCCGACATCTGCTCCGCCGCGTGGACGGTCGAAAGGATGGCGCCCTCGAGCGCTTCCATGCTCACCACGCGGCCGGCGCGCACGCCCTGCGAAAGCTGGTGGCCGATTCCGCTCACGCGCAAGCCCTCGTCGCCCAGGTTCTCGGCGATG
>CAZVZP010000105.1:2327-9237 GCA_964631625.1 uncultured Hyphomicrobiales bacterium
CGTTCCCCGTTCCCCCGCGCCATGGTGGTCGGTTCTCCTTGCCCCGCCCCTAGATCCGCTTTTCCGCGCCGGTGAGCCGGCCCGCGGCCTCCGGTGCGAGGCGGAGCACCAGCCGATCGGGCAGCCGCAAGTCGATGGCGACGATCGCCTTCTCGAACAGCCGTTGCTCGTGCACGAGCACGGCGAGCCGCGCCCAGGCTTCGCTCACGTCGCCTTCGGGCAGCAGCACCTCGACGCCGTTGTCGAACTCGAGATTCCACCGGCGCTCGCCGACGCGCACGCAGGCGCGCACCCGAATGAAGAGGTCGGGCTCCGCCGCGAGCCGGTCGAACAGCGGGGGCGCCGCTTCCGGTGCTCCGGCTCCCACGATGAGCGGCAGAGTCTTGAAGCGCGGCTCGCTCGCAGGCCCGATGACGGCCCCTTCGCGATCGACCAGCACGACCCGGCCCTGGTTTTGCCAACGCGCCATCGGACGGCGCTCGACGAGCTGGAGGTAAATTGCATCGGGCCAGTGGCGCTGGACGCTGGCCGAGCGTACCCAGCCCAGTTCCTCGAGACGCGCTTTCGCGGCGTTGGGGTCGAAGGCGGCGATCGGCATGCCACGCTCGACGCCGAGGGCGGCCAACACGTCCTCGCGCGCGGTCTCGCTGCGCCCTTCCGCCCAGACCGCCTGCACGGTCAGGCCCGCCCGGGCGCTCAGCTCGACCACGCTGTCGACCAGGGTGTTGCCGACCCGGGCCGCGATCCCGGTCTGCCACACGGCGGCGATTCCGGCGGCGAGCACGAGGACGGCACCCATGAGCGCCGTGCGGCGCGATAACAGCAGGGTGCGAAGGCGCCGCGGCTGCCGCCGCGAGCCGTTCTTCGCGCGCCGAGGCGCGCGATGCCACAAGGCGCCTAAGCGTCGCATCGCGCCGCCTCCACGAGCCAACTGACGAGCGTGCCGAAATCGATGCCGGCGTGCGCCGCGATCTCGGGCACGAGCGAGAGCGGCGTCATGCCCGGCTGGGTATTGATCTCGAGCAGGTAGAACCGTCCCGGCTCGCCCGAGGTGTCGTCGTAGCGAAGATCCGCGCGGGTTACGCCACGGCAGCCCAGGGTGCGGTGTGCCGTGAGCGCGAGCGCAAGCGCCTCCTCGTAGGCTTTGGACGTGATCGGCGCCGGCATGAGGTGGCGGGCGCGGCCTTCGGTGTACTTCGCCTCGTAATCGTAGAAGCGCCCCTCGGGCCGGATCTCGATCGCGCCGATCGCCCGCTCGCCCATGACCGCCACTTGAATCTCTCGTCCGGGCACGTAGCGCTCGACGAGCACGTCGGCGCCGAAGGGCCAATCGGCGATCGCGTGCAGCTCCTGGCGGCCGAACACGATCTCGACGCCCACACTCGAGCCCTCATTCAGCGGCTTGACGACGAAGGGCGGCTCAAACGGCGCCTTGGCCTTGAGCTCGGTGAAGCGGATGACGGCGCCCTCCGGGCAGCGGAGGCCGGCGCGCTCGAACAGCTGCTTGGCCACCGGCTTGTTCATGGCGAGCGCCGAGGCGAGGACGCCCGAATGGGTGTAGGGGATGCCGAGCACCTCGAGCAGGCCCTGGATGCAGCCGTCCTCGCCCACCCGGCCGTGCAAGGCGTTGAACGCGACATCGGGTCGAAGGCGCGAGAGCTCGTGCGCCACCGCGCGGGTCACGTCGAGCTCGCTCACCCGGTAGCCGACGGCGTTGCCCGAAACGAGCGAGACGTCGCGTTCGACCGACCAGCCGCCCATGAGCACGGCGACGTGCTTGGTCATGAGCGGCCTCCCGACGCCGCCTCATCGAGCGGCACACCGATGCGTCGGATCTCCCACTCGATGGCAACCCCCGTCGCCTCGAGCACGCGGCGGCGCACTTCTTCGCCCAACGCCTCGATGTCCGCCGCCGTGGCGCCGCCGGTGTTGATAAGGAAATTGCAGTGCTTCTCCGAGATTATCGCGCCGCCGCGCCGCAGCCCCCGGCAGCCCGCGGCTTCGATCAGCTCCCAGGCGCGGCGCCCCCCGGGCGGGTTCTTGAAGGTCGAGCCGCCGGTGCGTCCGCGCACGGGCTGGCTCTGCTCGCGCTCGGCGCTGATCTCGGCCATGCGCTGCGCGATCTCGACGCGCACGCCCCGCCGCCCCTCCAAGCGCGCGCCGACGAAGATCCATCTCTCGGGCACGGCCGATTGACGGTAGGCGAAGCCGCATTGGGCTGCGTCGAGGCGATGGCGCGTGCCCCGCTCGTCGAGCGCTTCGGCGAAGAGAAGCACGTCCTTGATCTCGCGCGCGTA
Organism: uncultured Hyphomicrobiales bacterium; assembly: GCA_964631625.1. Lineage (GTDB taxonomy): Bacteria > Pseudomonadota > Alphaproteobacteria > UBA828 > JAPUJA01 > CAZVZP01. The sequence goes on from CAZVZP010000105.1 coordinate 4,625, forward strand.
GGCGCCCGCATTCATGCGCAGCGCCCCGCCCACGGTGCCGGGCACGCCGCAAAGGAACTCGAGCCCGGCGATCTCGGCCTCGCGGGCGGTGAGTGCGACGTTGAGATCGAGCGCGCCGGCACCGGCCTCGACCGTGGTGCCCGTGGCCGTGATCGCGGCGAAGCCGCGCCCCAACCGGACCACCACGCCGGGCACGCCGCCGTCGCGCACGAGCAGGTTCGAGCCGACGCCGATGACGCTGACCGGCACCTCGGCGGGTCTGTGCGCCAGAAAGGCCGCGAGGTCATCGACGTCCGCAGGGCGGAACAAGACCTCGGCCGGGCCGCCGACGGCGAACCAGGTGAGCGTGCCGAGCGGCGCCTCGGCCGAAAGCCGGCCGCGCACCGCGGGCAAGCGGTCGATCAGGTGGGCGTTGTGCGCCGTCGCCGCCATCATCCCTGTCGCTCCGACGGCAGCGCCCGGCCTTCGAGGCGATCGAGCTCCTCGGGCAGCGCGTGCGCCCACTGGGTGATGTTGCCCGCACCCAAACAGACGACCATGTCGTCCGGCCGGGCGAGACTGCCCACGAGCGAGGCGAGGGCACCCGGATCGCACAGCGCGACCACGTGGCGATGGCCCCGCGCGCGCAAACCGGCGATCAGGGCGTCGCGGTTGATCCCCTCGATGGGCGCCTCGCCCGCCGCATACACCTCGGCCACGACCACCGTGTCCGCATCGTTGAAGCAGGAGCAGAATTCCTCGAACAGGTCGCGCAGCCGCGTGTAGCGGTGCGGCTGCACCACGGCGATGACGCGGCCCCGGCAGGTGGTGCGCGCGGCCGCGAGCACGGCCGCGATCTCGACCGGGTGGTGGGCGTAGTCGTCGATCACCGTGATGCCGCCGCTCTCGCCCGTCTTCGTGAAGCGGCGCTTGACGCCGCGGAATTCGTCGAGCGCCCGGCGCACGACCGCGTCGTCGAGGCCGATCTCGGCGGCGATGGCGACGGCGGCGAGCGCGTTCTGCACGTTGTGCCGGCCGATCATGGGCAGGCGGAGCGCGGCGAGCCGCCTCTGCTCCCCGCTCGCGCGAGCCGTGACGACCGCATCGAAGCGGGCACCGTCGGCCAGCAGCACGATGTTCTCGGCGCGCACGTCGGCCTGGGGCGAAAAGCCATAGGTGAGGATGCGGCGGTCGGCGATGCGACCGATGAGCGCCTGCACCTCCGGGTGATCGAGGCACATCACGGCGAAGCCGTAGAACGGGATGTTCTCCACGAAGGCCTGGAACGCCGCGCGCAGCCGCTCGAGGGTGCCGTAGAAGCCCATGTGCTCCGGATCGATGTTGGTCACCACCGCGATGGTCGCGGGCAGCTTGACGAAGGTGCCGTCCGATTCGTCGGCCTCGACGACCATCCAGTCGCCGGCCCCAAGCCGCGCGTTCGTGCCATAGGCGTTGATGATGCCGCCGTTGATCACGGTGGGATCGTACTGGCCGGCATCGAGGAGGGCGGCGATGAGGGATGTGGTCGTGGTCTTGCCGTGGGTGCCGCCGATCGCGATCGACCACTTGAGCCGCATGAGCTCGGCCAGCATCTCGGCCCGGCGCACGATCGGGAGTGCGCGCTCGCGCGCCGCCCGGAGCTCTGGATTCGAGGCCTCGACCGCGGAGGAAACCACCACGACTTCCGCCCCTCCCAGATTGTCCGCCGCATGCCCCACGAACACGGGGATGCCGAGGTCGCGCAGGCGCTTGACGTTGGCGCTCTCGACGAGATCGCTGCCCTGCACGATGTAGCCCAGGTTGTGCATGACTTCGGCGATGCCGCTCATGCCGATGCCGCCGATGCCGACGAAGTGGATCGTGCCGATGTCGAGAGGCGTCATCTTCATGCGGCGATCCCCCGTGCGGCGGGCATGGTCGCGGCCGACCCGTTCACCAGCCGATCGATGAGATCGGCGAGCACGCCCGCGGCGTGCGGCCGTCCGCTGAGGCGCGCCGCGGTGGCGGCGCCGGCCAGGCGATCCGGATCGCACAGCAGCATTTCGAGCTCGTGGGCGAGCGAGTCGGGATCGAATTCGTCCTGCGCGATGCGCCAGGCGCCGCCGGCCGCTGCGAGGGCTTGGGCGTTGGCGTTCTGGTGATCGTCGGCGGCGAACGGGTAGGGCACGAGAATCGCGGGCCGCCCGGCGGCGGCGAGCTCGGCCACCGTCGAGGCACCGGCGCGGGCGATGACGAGATGGGCGTCCTCGAGCGCGCCCGCCACGTCTTGGATGAAGGGTGCGAGCTCGGCGGTGATTGCGGCGGCGGCGTAGCCTTCGCGCGCGGCGGGGAGATCCTCGCCGCGGCACTGCTGGAGGACGCGAAGGCGGGCACGCATCGCGGCCGGCAACCGGGCCAGCGCCTCGGGCACCACCCGGTCGAAGACTTGAGCGCCCTGGCTGCCACCCAGCACGACGAGCCTGAGCGCGCCCCCCGGCACCGGCGGTTCGTAGGGAAGCTCGGCGAGCGCCGCGATTGCGGGCCGCACCGGGTTGCCCGTGTGCACGATGCGCTCGGGCGCAAGGCGCAGCCCCGCGGTTGCGCCAAACGACGTCGCGAGCCGATCGGCGCGGCGTGCGAGCAGGCGATTGGCCCGCCCGAGCACGGCGTTCTGCTCGTGCACGAGGGTTGGAATGCCGAGCTGGCTTGCCGCCACAACCGCGGGCACCGAAGCATAGCCGCCGAAGCCCACGACCGCGAGCGGCTTAAGGCGGCGCAGCAGCGCGCGCGCCTCGACGGTGCCGATGAAGAGCGTGATCAGCGCCACGCCGGCGCGCAGCGCGCCGCCCGAGGGGCTCGCGGAGCGCACCATGTGCACCTCGGCGTGAGCGAGCGCAGCGCCGAAGCCGGCCGCGCGCCGGTCGGTGATAAAGGCGCTGCGGCGGCCGCGCCGGGCGAGCTCGGCCGCCAAGGCCTGGGCCGGGAAGAGATGGCCGCCGGTCCCTCCGGCCGCGAGCAGCACGGGACGCTCTACAGCCATGCCTCGCTCCCGGGGCGGCGGCGCGTCAAGGCCAGCACCATGCCCATGCCGAAGGCCACGGCGATCAGCGAGGAGCCGCCGTAGCTGATGAAGGGCAGGGTCATGCCCTTGGCCGGCATCAGGTCAAGGGTGACGCCCATGTTGATGATGGCCTGGAGGCCGAACTGGGCGAGCAGGCCGCCCACGACGAGCAGCACGAACAAATTGTGTTCGCGCAGCACGCGCACGAAGCCGCGCAGCACGATGAAGGCGAACAGGCCGACGATGAGGATGCACAACAGCAGGCCGAACTCCTCGCCCGCCACGGCGAAGATGAAGTCCGTATGGGCGTCGGGCAGCACCTCCTTGACCGTGCCCTGGCCGGGACCGCGACCGAAGAGGCCGCCGCTGAGAAAAGCGTCGAGCGAGCGATCGATCTGGTAGCTGTCGCCGGAGGAGGGGTCGAGAAAGCGATCGACCCGGCTCGCCACATGGGGCAGCAGGAGATAGCCGCCGATCGCCAAGCCCACCGCCGCGGCGATTAAGAACATGATCCATACGAGGCCGGCGCCGCTCAAGAACAGCTGGAACAGCCACACGGCCGAGAGCGCCAGCGTTGCGCCGAAGTCGGGCTGGAGCGCGATCAGCCCGACGATCAGCAACAACAGAACGAAGCTCACGAGACCGCCGCGGAAGCTCGCGCCCAGCCGGCGCTCGGCGAGGAGGGCGGCGCTCGCCACGACGAACGCCGGCTTGACGAATTCGGACGGTTGGATGGTGAAGAGCCCGAGCGACAGCCAGCGGGTTGCGCCCTTGACCTCGATGCCCGCGAAGGGCGTGAGCAGCAAGAGGACGAGGCTTAGCGCGAGCACGCCGAGGGCAAGGCGGCGCACGCCGATGAGCGAGAGCAGCGAGACACCGAGCATGATGGCCAGCGCCAGCGGCAGGAAGAGCAGCTGCTGGTGCAGGAAGTGCAGCGGCGCGTAGCCGATGCGCTCGGCGACGGCGGGGCTGGCCGCGAAGGTGAGCAGGATTCCGACCGCGACGAGGAGCGCGAGCGCGGCGAGCGTCCAGCGGTCCACCGTCCACCACCAGCGGCCGAGTACGCTGCGGTCGTCGCGCGCAAACGTCGTCATGAGGCGGCCCTCTGCGCGGCGGCCGGGCGCGCGGCGCCGCCCGCCTTGCCCTCGAGCTCGAGGCACAGGCGGCGGAACGCCTCGCCGCGGGCCTCGTAGTCGGTGAACTGGTCGAAGGAGGCGCAGGCCGGCGAGAGCAATACGACTGCGGAGCCGCGCGCCTGGGCTTCCGAGCGCGCCAGGGCGAAGGCCTCGCCCAGCGCGCGCGCGAGCGTGCCCGCGACCGTCAAGGGCACGCGGCCCTTGAGCGTCTGCGCGAAGCTGGGCGCCGCCTCGCCGATCAGGAAGGCGTGGGCGATGCGCGGATAGAAGCTCTCGAGGCCGGACAGGCCGCCGGGCTTGGGCCGCCCGCCCGCGATCCAGAAGACGCGCTCGAAGCAGGCGAGCGCCTTGCCCGCCGCGTCGGCGTTGGTCGCCTTGCTGTCGTTCACGAAACGCACGCCAGCGACCATGGCCACGGTCTCGATGCGATGGGGCAGGCCGGGAAATGCGAGGATCGC
>CAZVZP010000106.1:0-9160 GCA_964631625.1 uncultured Hyphomicrobiales bacterium
CTCGAAGGATGAGGGTCATCGGGGACTCATGTGTTGAAACGAGACCACTAGGGCGTGCGCGCCATCCTGATGCCCTTATCCGAGGGCCGCGCCGCTGCGCCCAGCGGCGTGCGGCAACCGTTGCGGCGTTTACGGAATCCGCGGGCGAAGAGCAGGTTTGGGCAGCGCCCTCGACTCGACTATAATCGCCAGCGCCACGCTGTCCTGAGGTGCGCGATCACCGGTTTCGATCTCGGCCCGCGCGCCGCTCGCGGCGGGTGTTGCCTCGGGGGTCTACGCTTTCGGGGGGCCGGCCGCCACACGAAAAATCGACTTGGGGGAGATGAAGCGATGATCAAGAATCCGGTGCCTTGGCCGAAGGGCGCCAAGGTCGCAGTGAACTTCACCTGGGACATGGACGCAGACAGCATCCTGCACTTGGCCCATCCGAACGATGCGGCGACCCGCGTCTGCACCATGTCGTACCTGCGCTACGGCCCCGAGGTGGGTGTGCCGCGCATCTGCGAGATGTTCGAGGATCGTGGGCTTAAGGCCACGTTCTTCGTTCCCGCCTGGTGCATCGAGGAGCACCCGCGCGCCGTCGAGCGCATCCTGAAAGGCGGGCACGAGCTCGCGCACCACGGCTACATCCACGAGCCGCCCAATGTGCAGACGCGCGACCGCGAGCTCTACTGGACCGCCCGGGCGTGTGAGGTCATCGAGCGCTTCTCCGGCAAGAAGCCGCGCGGCTACCGGGCGCCCTGGTACAATTATTCCCGCCACACGACCGAAATCTTGGGCGACCTCGGGTTCGTCTACGACTCTTCGCTGATGGGCGACGACAACCCCTACATCATCCGCAGCCGCGCCGGCCACGAGCTCGTGGAGATGCCCGGGCACTGGCCGGTCGACGACTGGCCGCACTACGTGCACAACATGGACCTCGACTACATGATGCCGATCGAATCCCCGCGTCTCGCGCACGAATGCTACATGGCCGAGTTCGAGCCCATGTACAAATACGGCGGCTATTGGCAGTCGGTGTGGCACCCGTTCATCACCGGCCGCCCCTCGCGTCTCGTGCACGTCGAGAAGATGATCGACGACATGCTCAAGCGCGGGAAGGTCTGGATCTGCACCATGGAGGACGCCGCGCAGCACGTGAAGAAGCTCGTCGATCAGGGCAAGTACAAGCCGCGCATCGACACGCTGCCCTACAAGGAGAGCCGCATCGCGCAGCTCGCCGAGGACGCAACGCCCGGCCACGGCTAAGACTCCGGGGCGAAGGGGCGCGCGGGGCATCGCTCCGCGCGCTCCCGTCTTCGAGCGACCTTCAACATCGACAGAGCGCGCTTGGACGCTATATTACGGCCCGCGCCGAGTGGACGTTCTCGCCTAAGACCACTGGGCGGATAAGGGTTTCGATGGCGTTCGAGCGCGTGTGCAATCTGTCCGATCTCGCACCGGGCACGATGGAGGAATACGAGGTCAAGGGCGAGGAGATCCTCGTCGTCCACACGGCCTCTGGCCTCGTGCGGGCGATTCCGGCTAGCTGCCCGCACCAGGATACCCCCCTCGTCGAAGGCGAGCTCGACGGCACCACGCTGACCTGCAGCGCGCACCTGTGGCAGTTCGACCTCGCGAGCGGCAAGGGCATCAACCCCGACGACGTCGAGCTCGCCTGCTTTCCGGTGAAGGTCGAGGACGGTGCGATCTACGTCGATCTCGAAGGCCGGGGAAAGGGCGGCCGCGCGCCATGACCCGAGCGCCATGAGCGCGGCCTCCATCCGCATCGACGGGCTCGATGCGCTGTACCAATGCCCCGAGGACGACGTCGTGCTGCGCGCGGCGCTGCGCGCGGGCCTGCCCTTCCCCTACGAATGCAATTCGGGCTCCTGCGGCAGCTGCAAGTTCGAGCTTCTCGAGGGCGAGGTCGAATCCCTGTGGCCCGAGGCGCCGGGCCTCTCGGAGCGCGACCGCAAGAAGAACCGGCGCCTCGGCTGCCAGAGTCGCGCCAACGGCGCATGCCGGATTCGCTTCCGGCCCGATCCGGCCTGCGTGCCCCGGGTGCGCCCACGCCGCATTACCGCAAGGTTCGCAAGCCGCCGTCGGCTCACTCACGACATGGCCGAGTTCCGCTTCATGGCGGATGTGCCGGCTGAGTTCCTCCCCGGTCAATATGCGCTATTGCGCTTGCCCGAGGTCGTGGGCTTGCGCGCCTACTCGATGTCGAATCTCCCCAACCGCGAAGACGCCTGGGAGTTCCAGATCAAGAATTTTCCGGGCGGGGCGGGTTCGCGCGCGCTGTTCGAGCGGCTTGAGACCGGCGCGCCCATCGAACTCGACGGCCCCTACGGCATGGCCTATTTGCGCCAGGATGCGCCGCGCGACATCGTCTGTATCGCAGGCGGCTCCGGCATGGCACCGATGATCGCGATCGCGCGGGGTATGGCGCGGGTTCCGCAGTTGGCACGCCGGCGCCTCTTGTTCTTTTACGGCGGGCGGGGGCCCGACGACATTGTGGGCTGGGACGTGCTGGAAGAGCTTTCGAGCGGCGGCGCGAGCATCGAGTTTCATCCGGTCATCTCGATGCCCGAACTCGATACGCAAGATCGCTGGCGCGGCCCCGTGGGCTTCGTGCATGAGCACGTCGGGCGCATGCTCGATGACTTCGGCGCCTACGAGTACTATCTCGCAGGGCCGCCGCCGATGGTGGATGCGACGCTCAAGCTCCTGGTGATGGAACGCAAGGTTCCGATTGCCCAGATCCATTACGATCGGTTCTATTGACTTGGCTCAAGGCCGACACACCGGCCGCCGGGCCATGCTTTTGTGGTTCGGGCGCGCGGCCTTTCGGCCGACGCCCCCGATGCGCCACTAGCGATCAGGGAGCCGTGCCGACGGACGCGCGGGGAACGACATGGACTACAAGACCATCCTCGTCCATTTGGAGCGTAGCCGGCACGAGGGCCGGTTGCTCGACGGCGCACTCAGGCTCGCTCAGCGGTTCTCGGCCCATCTGGTCGGGCTGCACACTCTCACCCCTGTCTATCCCCCGGCCATGGTCCCAGGCGACATGGTGGGCATCGCCCAGATCCAGGAGCAGTACCGGCGCGGCGCGGAGCAGGCGGCTGCCGCCCTCGAAGCCCAGTTCCGCCGCAAGGCCGAGGCCATCCCGCTCTCCTACGAATGGCGTCTGGCCGAAGGGCGCACCGACCGGATCGTGCCGCTCCACGCGCGCTACGCGGATCTGGTGCTCTTGGCCCAGGTGGATCCCGACGAGGGGTTCGCCGACTCGATCGCCGACCTGGCCGGGGTGGTCGCGCTCAAGGCGGGCCGTCCGGTGCTGGTCATGCCCTATATCGAGAATTTTCCCGACCGCTTCAACCGCGTTCTGGCGGCCTGGAACGGCTCGCGCGAGGCGGCCCGCGCCCTCGCCGACGCCTTGCCCTTCCTCAAGGCCGCCCAGGAAGTGCAGATCCTGAGTATCGACCCGGCCGACCCGGAGGGCCACCTGCCGGGCGCCGATATTGCCGCTTATCTGGCGCGCCATGGGGTGCGCGCCGACGCACGGCAGACCCAGAGCTCAGACGTGGATCCCGCCTCGGTGTTGCTCTCGCGCGCCGCCGACTGGGGCGCCGATCTCATCGTCATGGGCGCCTACGGCCACTCGCGGCTTGGCGAGATGATTTTCGGCGGGGTGACGCGGATGCTGCTTAGCTCCATGACGGTACCTGTTCTGTGCGCCCATTAGGCGCCGAGCGAGCCCAACCGCCTGTCCAAGGGCCACTAACCCCGCCGCCCGGGGCAAGGGCGCGACAATTTTGCACAGGCCGCCCCGGCTCTCCGGATTGGCCCCTCAAGGCTCGAGGAATTGCCTCCCCCGGCCTGCCGGGCCTCTCGGCAAATGCCATCGAATATATGATAAATCAAATAGTTAGACATATGGTGCTGGATTGCACAGTTTTTGCGCAGGGGCGTCAAGATTGCGTCATTTGAAGGCCTTGGCTCCTTGAAACCAGATTTATCGACAGCCTTATCCCCAGCACTCGTCGACGCAGCCCAAGCCCTTGTCCAAAAAGGCCTGAAGCGAACGCGCGAGCGGCCCCGGCGGCGTTGACGCCTGCCGCTGCTTAGCCGATATCTCAGGGCATGATCGAACAGAAGCGCGGGCCCGCGGGCCGCGCCGAGGAGGCCGAGCCGCCCGAGCGGGCGAGCGAGAGCGGCTCATCGACCGTGAAGGGCCGCGAGACCATCGCCGCGGCGGTGCGCACGCTGCCCGAGCGGCCGGGCGTCTATCGCATGCTCGATGCCCGGGGCGAGGTGCTCTACGTCGGCAAGGCCAAGAGCCTCAAGAAACGGGTGCAGAGCTACGCCCAGCCCGCAGGGCAGCCCGTGCGCATCGCACGCATGGTGGCGCTCACGCGCTCGCGCGAGCTGGTGGTCACCGAGACCGAGGCCCAGGCGTTGCTGCTCGAGAGCAATCTGATCAAGGAATTCAAACCCCGCTTCAACATCCAGCTGCGGGACGACAAGTCGTTCCCTTACATTCTTCTGACCGGCGATCACGACTGGCCGCAGATCACCAAACATCGCGGGGCGCGTAACCGCAAGGGCGAGTACTTCGGACCATTCGCGACCGTGGGCGCGGTCAACGAGACGCTCGGTGTGCTCCAGCGCGCCTTCCCCTTACGCTCCTGCACCGACAGCGTGTTCGAAGGCCGCACCCGGCCTTGCCTGCAATATCAGATCAAGCGCTGCACGGCCCCCTGCTGCGGGCGCATCGCCCCGACCGACTACGACGCACTCGTGGGCGAGGTGCGCGATTTCTTGAGGGGCCGGAGCCGCCAGGTGCAGAAACGCCTGAGCGACCGCATGGTCGAGGCGAGCGAGCGGCTCGACTACGAGGCCGCCGCGGCCCTGCGTGACCGCATCCGGGCGCTCAACCAGATCCAGGCTCACCGCGAGGTCAACCTCACCCGGCTTAAGGACGCGGACGTGATCGCGGCCCATCAGGAGGGCGGACAGACCTGCGTTCAGATCTTCTTCTTCCGCAACGGCCAGAACAACGGCAACCGCGCCTACTACCCGATCCACGCGGAAGGCGCGGAGGAGCCCGAAATACTGGGCGCCTTCCTCGGCCAGTTCTATCAAAACAAGGAAATCCCGCGCCTCGTCCTGGTGAGCCATGCGGTCGAGGAAGGCGAACTCATCGAGGCCGCGCTCTCGCGCAACGCCCGCCGGCGCGTGCGCATCCGCTGTCCGGCGCGGGGCGACGGGCGCAGCGCCGTCGATCTGGCGCTGCGCAACGCCCGTGAGGCGCTGGCGCGCCGGCTCTCAGAGAGCGAATCCCAGCGCCGGCTGCTCGATCGCCTGGCCGAGCTCCTCGATCTCGAGGCTCCGCCCGAGCGCATCGAGGTCTACGACAACAGCCACATCATGGGCAGCGAGGCGATCGGCAGCATGATCGTCGTGGGCCTGGAAGGCTTCCTGAAGAAGGCCTACCGCAAGTTCACCATCCGCCAAGCGGGCCCGAACGGCGCCTTCAAGCCGGGCGACGACTACGGCATGATGCGCGAGGTCTTGAGCCGGCGCTTTTCGCGCCTCCTGAAGGAGGAAGGCGAGGGCGGGCGCGAGGGCTGGCCCGACCTGGTGCTGCTCGACGGCGGGCTTGGCCAGCTCAACGTCGCGCGCGCGCTGTTCGAGGATTTGGGACTGCGCGACGTGGCGTTGGCGGCCATCGCCAAGGGGCCGCAGCCGCACGCCGGGCGCGAGCGCATCTATCGGCCGGGTAAGGAGCCGGTGATGCTCGATCCGCGCGATCCCCTGCTCTATTTCCTCCAGCGCATGCGCGACGAGGCCCACCGCTTCGCCATCGGCGGGCACCGCGCGAAGCGCACGCGGCGCCTGACTCGCTCGATTCTCGACCAGGTTCCGGGCATCGGCCCGGCACGCAAGCGGGCGCTGCTGCACCACTTCGGCTCGGCACGGGCCGTGGCCGACGCCGCGCTCGCCGATCTCGAACGGATCGACGGCATCGACAAGGCGATCGCGCGCGCGATCTACGATCATTTCCACGGCGAGCGCTGAGCCGCCGGCGGCACGGGATCGTCCCATGACCCTCGCCAACTGGCTCACGCTGCTGCGCGTCCTCCTGATCGCGCCCTTTGTCGCCGCCTTCTGGCTCGATGCGCCGGCGGGGCCGTGGCTCGCCTTCGCATTCTTCGTCGTGGCCGCGTTGACCGATCTCTTCGATGGCCTCATCGCCCGCGCGCGCAACGAGCTGTCGGACTTTGGCCGCATGCTCGATCCGATCGCGGACAAGTTGCTGGTGGCGGCGGCGCTCGTCCTCCTGGCCGCCTTCGATCGGGCGAGCCCGATCGCCGTCATCCTCATCCTCGCGCGCGAGATCCTGATCTCGGGCTTACGGGAGTGGCTGGCCGGGCGGGGTGTGGGCCTGCCCGTGAGCAAGTCCGCGAAGTGGAAGACGGCGAGCCAGATGATGGCGATCGTCCTGCTCCTCTTGGCCCCCGCGCTGCCGCCACCCGCTCAGGCCGTCGGCGAAGGGCTCTTGTGGCTCGCCGCGGCGCTCACCTGGCTCACCGCGCTCGACTATCTGCGAACCGCCCGCCAGGCACTGAGGCCCGCGAGCGGCGGGCAGCGCGCCCCGTGAGCCGCCCGATCCCCCTCTTCGGACTCGCGGGCTGGAGCGGCAGCGGCAAGACCACGCTCATCACCCGGCTCGTGGCCAGGCTCACGGCGCGCGGGCTTTCGGTCTCGACGGTCAAGCACGCTCACCACAGTTTCGACTTGGCCGAGCCCAAGGAACGGGACGAGCGGCTGCGCGCCGCCGGCATTCGCGAGACTCTCTTTGCCTCGCCCGAGCGCTGGGCGCTGCTGCGCGAGCTCGAGGGCGAGAGCGAGCCCTCGCTCGACGTCCTGCTGCGGCGCCTTGCGCCCGTCGACCTCGTGCTCATCGAGGGATTCAAGCGTTACCCGCACGATAAGCTCGAGGTGCACCGGCCGGCAAACGGCAAGCCCTTGCTCGCCCCCGACGACCCCCATATCGTGGCGATCGCGAGCGATGTGCCGCTCGAGCCCGTCCGGCGCGCCGGCCAGCCGGTTCCCTCCTTCGATCTCAACGACGCGGACGGCATCGCCGAGTTCGTCATCGCTCACTGCGGGCTGCGCGCCGCCGCACTGCGTCAGATGAGCCCATGGCCCAGTTGAAGGACGACTGCTTCGCGTTCGGGGCCGAGCTCATGAAGACCGCCGAGGCCCTGCGTATCCTCAAGCAGCGCGCGGCCGTCGTGGTCGAGCCCGAGGCGGTGGCACTCAAGGAGGCGCAGGGGCGGATTCTTGCCGATGACATTGTTGCGGCGAGCGACGTGCCGCCGCACGACAACGCGGCGGTCGACGGCTACGCCGTCTATTTCGACGATCTCGAGGAAGGCGCGGAGACCCGCCTGCCGGTGACCGGGCGCCTCGCCGCCGGCCATGCGCTGGCGCGAGGCGCGCGCCGCGGCGAGGCCTTGCGCATCTTCACCGGCGCGCCCATGCCCCAAGGCGTGGGCGATGGGGGCCCCGACACCGTACTCATGCAGGAGGATTGCACGGCCGGGGACGGTTTCGTCGTCATCCCGCCCGGGATCAAGCGGGGCGCCAACCGGCGCCGGCGCGGCGAGGATATCCGCGCGGGCGCGACCATTCTAAGCCGCGGCCACCGCTTAAGGCCGCAGGACCTGGGCCTCGCCGCCTCGGTCGGCCTCACGCGGCTCACGCTCTATCGCCGGCTCCGGGTCGCCGTCTTCTCCACGGGCGATGAGGTGTACGACCCCGGCGCGGCCCTGCCCTCGGGCGCCATCTACGATTCGAACCGTTATTCGCTGTGCGCGCTCGTCGAGGGATTGGGCTGCCGGGTCACCGATCTCGGCATCCTCGAAGATCGTCTGGACGTGGTGCGCGGCGCGTTGCGCGACGCCGCGCAAGGCCACGATCTCTTGATCACCTCGGGCGGCGTCTCGACCGGCGAGGAGGACCATATCCGCGCGGCGCTCGAGGAGCTCGGCGCGATCCACTTCTGGCGGCTCGCGATCCGCCCCGGGCGGCCGCTGGCGCTCGGCCAGATCGGCCGGGTGCCGTTCATCGGCCTGCCCGGCAACCCGGTCGCGGTGATGGTCACCTTCCTGCGTTTTGCGCGGCCGCTCATCCTCCTGCTCTCGGGCTGCACGGAGATCGAGCCCCACCTCTTCCGCGTGCGCGCCGACTTCGACTACAAGAAGAAGCAGGGCCGGCGCGAATGGCTCAGGGCCAAGCTGTTCCCGGATCCCGAAGGCGGCCTCTTGGCGCGCAAATATGCCAGCGACGGCGCCGGAATCCTGAGCTCGACCGTCTATGCCGACGGTTTGATCGAGCTCGCCGAAGAGGTCAAAATGCTGGAGAAGGGAGCGATGGTCGATTTCCTGCCCTTCAGCGAGCTTGCGTGATGCAGCTGCTCTACTTCGCCTCGCTGCGCCAAGCGGTGGGCTGCGCGGCCGAAGAGATCGCGCCGCCGCCCGAGGTCGACACCGTGGGCGCGCTCATCGAGTGGCTTAAGCAGCGCTCTCCTCGCTACGCCGCGGCGCTTCGCGACCTGCGCGCGGTGCGCGTTGCCGTCAACCGGGAGTACGCCGGTCTCGAACGGCGCATCGCCGCGGGCGACGAGATCGCCTTCTTCCCGCCGGTCACGGGAGGCTAGGGCGATGATCCGCGTGCAGCGCGAGGATTTCGACGCGGGCGCCGAGCTCAAGAAGCTCGGCAACGAGGGCCGGCGTGTCGGCGGCATCGCCGCCTTCGTGGGCGTCGTGCGCGGAAGCGAGTCGGGCGAGGCGATCGAGGCCATGACGCTCGAGCATTACCCGGGCATGACCGAGGCCGAGCTTGCGCGCATCGAGGCGGAGGCGCGGGCGCGCTGGCCCCTCGAAGAGGTCATCATCATTCACCGCTACGGGCGGCTTGAGGCGGGCGAAAACATCGTGCTCGTGATCGCGGCCTCGAGCCACCGCCAAGCCGCCTTCGAGGCCTGCGCCTTTGTCGTCGATTTCCTCAAGACCAAGGCGCCGTTCTGGAAGCTCGAGGAGCGGGGCTCGGGCGCCAAGTGGGTCGAGGCCCAGGCGAGCGACGATGCCGTCGCCGAGGGCTG
>CAZVZP010000107.1:0-9020 GCA_964631625.1 uncultured Hyphomicrobiales bacterium
AAGCGCGCATCCTGCGCCAGCTCCGGCCGGCCCAGCTCGGCGCACAGCTTAGCGAACTGGCGGTCATTGCCGATGCCGCAAAAGACGAGCCCCGTCTTCGTCTCGTAGACGTTGTAGGGCACGATGTTGGGATGGCCGTTGCCCGTGCGCATGGGCCTTTTCCCCGAGGCGAAGTAGTTGGCGGCGTAAGGGTGGAGCAGCGAGAACGCCGCGTCGTAGAGCGCGACCTCGATGGCCTGGCCCTTGCCCGAGCGCTCGCGCTCGTAGGCCGCCATCATGATCGCGTAGAGGGCGACCAGCCCCGCGCCGAGATCGGCCATCGGAATGCCGACGCGCACCGGCGGGCCTAAGGGCTCGCCGTTGATGCTGATCATGCCGGAGAGGGCCTGCGCGACCGCATCGTATCCCGGCGCGCCGCCGAACGGCCCCTCGGCGCCAAAGCCCGTGATGCGGCAGTAGATGAGCCGAGGGAAGCGCGGCGCCAAGACCTTTTCGTAATTCATGCCCCACTTCTCGAGCGTGCCGATCTTGAAGTTCTCGATCAGGAGATCGGCGCCTTCAAGCAGGCGGAAGAGGACCTCGCGCCCCTCGGGCGTCGAGAGATCGAGGGCGATGCCGCGCTTGTTGCGGTTGACGCCCAGGAAATACGCGGCCTCGCCCTCGGCGAACGGCGGGCCCCAGGTGCGCGTCTCATCGCCCGTGGGCGGCTCGATCTTGATGACCTGCGCGCCGTGATCGGCCAGCGTCTGGGTGCAGAAGGGCCCCGCGAGCACGCGCGTCAAATCGACGACCTTGAACCCTTCGAGCGCGCCCTTCATCTCCGCCATGGCTAAGACGCTCTCCTCTCTCAACCAAAAAAAGCACGCGATCCTAGAGCGGTTTCGGGCGAAGTGAAATCATATCGGGTTGTCTAGAAACCGACCCGCTACCCCCTCCCCAGCCCTCCCCCACAAGGGCTACGGGATGCACACATCTCCGAGTTCGCGTTCGTCAGCTTCACTGAGAGTCGAGTCATTCCGCGGGTTTGCGGGCGTCAACTCAAGAAAGATGATCGAATGGCGCGCACTTGCAACTCTTTGAAACGGGCTCACTTTCTCCGAAGTGTGAATCCCGTAGCCCGCAAGGGGGAGGGAGCGATTTGTTTAGTCCCCCCTCCCCCTATCCGCCTCCCGCAAAAGGAAGGGGACTAAAGAAAGCAGCCCCCTCGCGCCTCGCGATCCCGGTTACGCGTAAGGCTTAGTCGGGAGGGGGACTAAAGAAGGCAACCCCCTCCCGCCTCGCGGGGGGCGCATCAAGGGGAGCAGGAGCCACACCGTTTGTTCTCCCTCCCCCCTTTTGCGGGGGAGGGTTGGGGTGGGGGGTCCATCGGCAGGCTCAAGGCACTCTTGCGTGATTCCACGCCGCAGGATTTCGCTCTAGCGCATCGCCGCCCGGCTGCAAACCGAGCCCGCCGTTACGCGCCGATGAGCCGCAAGGCTTCGGCGGCGCTCATCCCGCGCTCGCGCCGCGCGCGCAGCGTTGCCGCGCCCGTCCGCTTGGCGAGCCGCTGGCCCTTATCGTCCACGATCAGCCGGTGATGGTGGTAGCGGGGCACGGGCAGGGCCAGCAGCGCCTGGAGCAGCCGGTGCAGCGGCGTCGCCGGGAAGAGGTCGAGCCCGCGCGTGATCAGCGTGATGCCCTGGAGCGCATCGTCGATGACGACCGCCAAGTGATAGCTCGCCGGAATGTCCTTGCGCGCGAGCACCGCATCCCCCAGCGCCGCGAGGTTAACCGCGATCTCGCCCGCCGCCTCGTCGTGCCAGACGAGGGGACCGCTGCGCCGCAGCGCCTCTTGCGCCTTGAGCCTTAAGGCGTAGGGCGCGCCTCCGGCGATGCGCGCCGCGCGCTCGCCTTCGCTCAAAGCGAGGCACGCGCCGGAATAGCGCGGGCCGTCGGCCCCGTGCGGCGCCAGGCCCGCGCGGGCGACCTCGCGCGCGATTGCCTTCCGCGTGCAGAAGCAGGGATAGAGGAGTCCTTGCGCGTCCAAGGCCTCGAGCGCCCGCCGGTAATCGTCGAAGTGCTCGGATTGGCGGCGGACCGGGGTTTCCCAGTCGAGGCCGAGCCAAGCCAGATCGTCGAGGATCGCGGACTCGAATTCCGCGCGGCAGCGGCTGCGGTCGATGTCCTCGATGCGCAAGAGGAAGCGCCCGCCCGAATCTCGCGCGCGGCGGTAGGCGTTGAGCGCCGAAAAGGCATGGCCCAGGTGAAGATACCCGGTCGGGCTCGGCGCAAAGCGGGTGGTTTCGCGAGGCATAAGGAGTGGCTTGTCGGGATCGGGGCGCGCAGCCAATATCGGCGGCTCTGCCCAAGGAGACAAGAGGCGCGCGATGAGCGGGAGGCCCGAGCTCGAAGGCCCCGAACGGCCGCCCGCCTCGGGGCGACCGGCGCGCGGGCTCGTGGTGATGCTTCACGGCGTGGGTGCGGACGGCAACGATCTGATCGAGCTTGCGGGTCCGTGGCAGAAGCTCTTGCCCGAGTGCCACTTCATCGCGCCCCATGCGCCCGAGCGCTACGACATGGCGCCCATGGGCTACCAGTGGTTCTCGCTTCGCGTACGCACGGCCGAGGCGCTGCTCGACGGCCTGCGCCGGGTCGCGCCCGTGGTCGAGCGCTTCCTCGATGCCCAGCTCGCGCGCTTCGGCCTCGATGATAAGCGTCTTGCGCTCGTGGGCTTCTCGCAGGGCGCCATGGTGTCGCTCCATGTGGCGCCTCGGCGCCCGAGGCGGCTCGCCGGCGTCGTCGGTTACTCGGGCGCGCTCGTTGGTATGGACGTGCTTGCTCGTGAGGTTAAGAGCAAGCCGCCGATTCTCCTGGTGCACGGTGATCGCGACGAGCTCGTGCCGCTTCCCGCCCTGCACGGCGCGGTGGCGGCGCTGGGCCAGGCCGGCCTTTCGGTCGAGTGGCACGTCAGTCAAGGCGCGGGCCACGGCATCGCGCCGGACGGCTTGCGCCTCGGCGGCGCGTTCCTGGCGCGCGTGCTCAAGGCCGGCTCAAGCTGACCTCCGCGGGCCCTCTTCAAGGCCGCCATCGCCTTGCACCGGCGCGAAAAACACGGCACTCTTGGGGCGCCTTCGCGGGCTCCCGTGCGTGTGTCTTGAGGGTGCGCCTTAAGGGAACACGGCCAAGGCGCAACGCCGGGCAGGGCGCGCGAGGAGCCGCGCCGGCCGGTCGCGATGTTGACACGACGATGACGGTAAGGAAGCGCACCGGCTCATTACCCCGCTGCGCCGGATAACGAGAGGTTCGAGATAAGGCTGCCGTGTCTCTTGCGCCCAACAGCTGCCCCGCGCTCGTGCTGAACGCCGACTACCGGCCGCTCAGCTACTTCCCGTTGTCGACCTGGCGCTGGCAGGACGCGGTCAAGGCCGTGTTCCTCGAGCGGGTCAACATTCTCTCGGAATACGACGAGGAGGTGCATTCGCCGAGCACCGCCTTCCGGCTGCCCAGCGTGGTCGCGCTCAAGACTTATATCCCGCTCGCCCGGCGCCCGGCGTTCACCCGATTCAACGTTTTCCTGCGCGACTGCTTCACCTGTCAGTACTGCGGGACGCGCCAGCCCACCGATCAGCTCACCTTCGATCATCTCGTGCCGCGCTCGCACGGCGGACGAACGACGTGGCGCAACGTGGTCACGGCGTGCGCGAGCTGCAACCTGCTCAAAGGCAGTCGGCTCGCCCACGATAGCCGCATGATCCCGATGGTCGAGCCGCGCATGCCGAGCGTGCACGAGCTGCAGGCGATCGGGCGCGCCTATCCGCCGCGCTACCTGCACGAGAGCTGGCACGACTTTCTGTACTGGGATACCGAGCTCGATCCCGAGTAGCCGCGCGCGCCTCTTGCGGAGCGCTCAGAGCCGCGTCGAGAGCCAGATCGCGAGCCGCGTGCCCGCCTTGATGGCGCCGGTGACGAGGGCGTAGGCCGGCGCGGCCTCGGCCCCCTGCGCCAGCGCCTCGTCGCGATGCGCGAGCTCGTCCGCCCGGTAGTCCTCGATCATCGCCCTGAGCTTGGCCTCGTCGCTCCCCAGCCGCTCGGCCTGCTTGCGGTAGTGCTCGCCGATCACCTCTTCGACCGCGACCGTGCAGGCCAGCGCGGCGCGTTCCCCCAGAAGCGTGGTGCCGGCGCCGAGCGCGAAGCCCGCGATCCGCCACAGCGGCTCGAGCGCGGTCGGGCGCACGCGCCGCTCGACCATGAGCCGGTTGAAGCTCTCGAGGTGCTCGGTTTCCTTGGCGGCCATGGCGCGCACGGCCCGCTCGGCGCGGCCGCGCGGCAGCATCGCGAGCTGGCCTTCGTAAATGCGCACCGCGCCATATTCGCCCGCCTGATCGACCCGGATCATGCGGGCGATTTCCTCCACCCGCGAGGGGTCGCCGGGCAGCCGCGCGGCCTGTTTGCGCCGGCTCGGCTGACGAGAAGGGCTCCGGCTCTTCACGCTCCGCCTCGCCGTCCATTTCGTTGCAGCGCCGCGCCGAGGGCGGCCAATGCCCCGAGGCCCGAAAGCACGCCATTCCACGCCGCCATCGAGAGACCGAGAAAGATCCACGCCGGTTCATCGCAGCGCACGATGGGACGCCCTTCGAGCTTCTCGCGCAGCTCCTCGATGCTCTCGACCGCGCCGATACCCGGATCGCACACCGCCGGCCCCTCGACGATCTTCTGCTCGACCCCCACATGATAGAGCGCGAGAGCGCCGCCGGCGAGCAGAACGGCCGCGAGCGCGAGGTGCAGGGCGCGCCGCGGCCGGTGCCGGAAGAAGAGGGCCAGGCCCGAAAGCGCGATCGCCGCCATCCAGGGGTAGCGCTCGTAAACGCACAGGATGCAGGGCTCGAGCCCGCCCAGGTGCTCGAACCCATAAGCGGTGATGAGCGTCGCGACCGAGTAGCCGAAGAGCGCGGCGGGCAGCAAGGCCACGGCGAGCGATCTCAGAACAGGGTCCCGGCGAGATAGAGTCCGCCCACGACGAACACGAAGGAGGCGCCGACGAGCCAGCCGAGATAGCGTTCGATGAACTGGCGCAAGCGCTCGCCGAAGCGCCAGAGCAACGCCGCTTCGAGAAAAAAGCGCAAGGAGCGGCCCAGAAGCGAGGCCCAGACGAAGGTGAGCCAGTCGAGCTGGGTCACGCCGCTCGCGATCGCGATCACCTTGTAGGGGAAGGGCGTGAGCGCGCCCCCCAAGATGATCCACACGCCCCAGAGATTGTAGGAATCGCGGATGCGTTCGTAATTGTCGAGGTGGCCGTATAACTCGAGGATGTCGCGTCCCACCGATTCGAAGAAATAATAGCCCACGAGCCAGCTCGTGAGCCCACCCAGAACCGAGGCGAGCGAGGCGACGGTGGCGATCATCCAGGCCCGCTCGCGCCGGGCCAGGATCATCGGCACCATCATCACGTCGGGCGGGATCGGGAAGACGAAGCTCTCGGACCAGGAGACCGCGGCCAGCGCCCACAGCGCGTGGCGCTTGCCCGAGAGGTCCATCGTCCAATTGTAGAGCCTTCGGAACATGCGGGTGCGTCTCGCGCCTCGCCACTCGTTTGCCCGTCGCGGGCCGGGGCGCGGAGGCGCGCGTCTTGCCCGCCTGAAGCCCAAAGGGGCCGGCTGATCGGATCGCTTCAGCCTTATCGCAACGCCGCTTGGTCCGCGCAAGCCCCTTCGGTTGACCGCGAAGGGCCGCGGACTATGATGCCAGGAGTGGCCCGATGCACGCCGCGGCGGTTTTGCCCCGGCGCGATCCTTAACACCTTGGACTGCGGCCTGGTCGATGGCATCCGAAAGCGGCGCGACCCTGTTTCCCGAAGTCCGCGGCGCCGACGCTCGGCGGCATACGACCGGTCTTCTCCCCTGTCAGACGATCCGCGAGCTGATGGCCGCCGGTCATCTCGCTGCCGATGTGCCGATCGAGGAGCGGCAGATTCAGCCGGCGAGCCTCGATCTGCGCCTCGGCCCCATGGCCTGGCGCGTGCGGGCGAGCTTCTTGCCCGGCCGCCACGCGAGCGTGCGCGACAAGCTCACGCGCCTTTCCATGCACGAGATCGACCTGAGCAAGGGCGCCGTGCTCGAGCGCGGTTGCGTCTACATCGCGCCGCTGATCGAGGAGTTCAGTCTGCCCTCCCTCGTCTCGGCGGCGGCAAGCCCCAAGAGCAGCACCGGCCGCCTCGACGTCTTCACGCGCTTGATCCGCGATTACGGCACCGAGTTCGATGCCCTGCCGGAGGGCTTCAAGGGCCGCCCCTACGTCGAGGTCGCGCCTCGCACGTTCTCGATCCTGGTGCGGGAGGGCGATCCCCTCAATCAGCTGCGCTTCCGCCGCGGCACGCCGCCGCCGGCCGATGCGGAACTCGTGCGCCTGCACTCGCGCGATCCCCTCGTCTATGCCGCCGACGAACGGCCGCTCGACGCGCGCATCCGCAAGGGCCTGTGGGTTTCGATCGATCTTGAGGGCGCCGATGCGGGGCCGATCGGCTTCCGGGCGAAGAAGCACGCGGCGCTCGTCGAGATCGCCAAGGTCGATCACTACGAACCGGCGGAATTTTGGGAGCCGCTCGACGCGGGGCGCGATCGCACGCTCGTGCTCGACCCCGACGACTTCTACATTCTGGTATCCAAGGAGCGCGTTTCCGTGCCGCCCGACTACGCCGCTGAGATGGTGGCCTACGACACCTCGCTCGGCGAATACCGCGTGCATTACGCCGGCTTCTTCGATCCCGGCTTCGGCTTTGGGGAGGACGCCAAGAGCGGCACGCCCGCCGTGCTCGAGGTGCGCTCGCACGAGGTGCCGTTCCTCCTCGAAGACGGTCAGGTCGCGGCGCGCCTCCTCTACGAGCGCCTGATGGCGATCCCCGAGCGCCTCTACGGGCGGGACATCGGCTCGGCCTACCAGGGCCAGGGCTTAACGCTCGGCAAGCAGTTCAAGCGGCCTTGGTGAGCGCGCGCAAGGACCCCGTTGCCGTGGTGCCCGATGCGCTGGCGCTGATCGTAGCGTCGAGCGAGGGCGCGCCCGAAGCCGTGGGGCAAGCGTTTGAGGGGGCGCTCCTTGTCCATTCGATCGAGATCGCGCGTGCGGCGCGGCGGGTCGGGTGCGTCCGGGTGGCGACCGATTCGACGCGAGCGGGGAGGCTGGCGCGCGAGCACGGCGCCGAGGTCTCGCCGCTCGGCGGGCTTAAGGAGGCGCGAGGAGGAGGGGATATGGCGTGGGCCGCTCGCATCCTGCGCGATCTCGACGCCGCGGGCGGCCCGCCGCCCTATTGCGTGCTCCTGCGCGCGGAGCACCCGTTGCCCGGGCCGGCATGGCTCGAGCGGGCGCTCGACATCCTCGCGGCCGAGCCCTCGCTCGATGGGGTCATGGGCGTGGTGCCGCTCGCCGCGAGTGCGCTCTGGCGGCGCGGCGCCGACGGCGTCCTCGGGCCGCTCGTTGCGCAGGACTGCGCCGGCGCTTATCGCGAGCATCCGGCGCTCGGGGTGTTCCGCTCGCGCTCCCTCGTCGAGCACGGCCCAAGTCGGGAGGCGCGCCTCTTCGGCCTCGTGATGCCGGCGCCCGCGGAGGGCATCGCCCGCGACGCCGACGCCGAGCTCGCGGCCGCGCTCTCCGCGCCGGGACCCTTCGTGCTCGTCATCGACATCGACGGCGTGATCGCCGTCAAGACGCCCGAGAACGACTATCGCAAGGCGCGGCCGATCATGGATAACATCGGCATCGTCAATGCGCTGTTCGAGGCCGGGCACCGCATCGTCCTCTTCACCGGGCGCGGCTCGAGGACGGGTACGGATTGGCGGGCCTTCACGCGCGTGCAACTGGCCGACTGGGGCGTGCGCTATCACGAGCTCATCTTCGGCAAGCCGGCCGGCGACTGCTTCGTCGACGACAAGCACGTCTCGCTCGGCGCGCTCAAGCGCCTGCTGCTCCCACCTAAGCGATGAGCGAGCGGCCCTTGGCGCAGGCGTATTCCGCGGATGATCCCGCCCTTAGGGCACGGCCTCGGCTCCGTGTGATGCACGTGATCACGGGGCTCGATGCCGGCGGCGCGGAGAAGATGCTGGCGAGCCTCGCGCCCCGTTTCGCGCCCCAGGCCGAGGTCCGGGTGGCGAGCCTCAAGCCGGGCGGGATTCATCGGCGCGCGCTCGAAGAAGCGGGCGTTGCGGTCAGCGACCTCGGGGCGCGCTCGAGCCTTAAGGCGCCCCTTGCTATTCTTCGTCTTGCTGGGCTGATCCGGAGCTTCCGGCCCGACGTGATCCAGAGCTGGATGTATCACGCCGATCTCGCCTCGACGCTGGCGCTCCTCCTCTCGGGACGCCGCGGCCGGACCCGGCTCTACTGGGGGTTGCGCTGCTCCGACATGCGGCTCGAGGACTATGGCTCATCGCTCCGCTTGACGATCGCCGCGTGCCGCTATCTGTCGCGCGTGCCCGACGCGATCCTCGCCAATTCCGAGGCCGGCATCGCGGCGCATCGGCGCTTGGGCTACCGGCCGCGCGTCTTCCTGCGGATCGACAACGGCGTCGATACGGCGCGCTACCGCCCGGATGAGAAGGCGCGCGCCGCCGTGCGCCAGGAGCTGGGGTTGAGCGAGGCCGAGCCGCTCATAGCCCTGATCGCGCGCGTCGATCCCATGAAGGACCACGCGACGTTCCTGGCCGCCTTCGAGCGGCTTGAGGGCGTGCACGCGCTCATCGCGGGCGAGGGCACGGACAAATTGCCCGAGCGGGCGAGGCTTCACCGTCTGGGCCGGCGCGACGACGTCGAGCGCCTGCTCGCGGCCGCGGACGTCGCGGTGTCGAGCTCGGCCTACGGCGAGGGCTTCTCCAACGCGATCGTCGAGGCCTTGGCCTGTGGCGTGCCGGTGGCGGCGACCGATGTGGGCGATGCGCGCCGCATCGTGGGCGAGGCGGGCGTCATCGTGCCCCCGCGCGATGCGGCCGCACTCGCGGAGGCGATCCGCGGGTTGATCGAGGACGGGGCGCTGCGCTCCCGCCTTGCGCTTCAGGCGC
>CAZVZP010000108.1:0-1673 GCA_964631625.1 uncultured Hyphomicrobiales bacterium
CCTCGCCAACCTGGTGAACGAAGCGGCGCTCTTGGCCGCGCGCAGGGGCAAGCGCATGGTGGGCCACGCCGAGTTCGAGGCGGCCAAGGACAAGGTGCTCATGGGCGCCGAGCGGCGCTCGATGGTCATGACCGACGACGAGAAGCGCTTGACCGCCTACCACGAAGGCGGCCACGCCATTGTCAGTCTGCACATGCCGGCTTCCGATCCGATCCACAAGGCGACCATCATTCCGCGCGGCAAGGCGCTCGGCATGGTCGTGCGCCTGCCCGAGGGCGACCGCATCTCGGTGTCACGCGAGAAGCTGATCGCCGACATCACCGTGGCCATGGGCGGGCGGGTCGCCGAGGAGATCATCTTCGGCCACGACAAGGTGACGAGCGGCGCCGCGCACGACATCCGCGTGGCCACCCAGATCGCCCGCAGCATGGTCACGCAGCTCGGCATGAGCGATGAGCTCGGCCCGCTGAGTTATGGCGAAAACGAGCAGGAGGTCTTCCTCGGCCATTCGATCACGCAGACGAAGAACGTCTCCGAGCTCACGGCGCAGAAGATCGACGCCGAGATCCGCAAGATCGTCGATTGGGCCTACGCCCGCGCGCGTCAGATCCTGACGGATAACCTCGGGCAGCTTCACCAGCTGGCCAAGGCGTTGCTCGAGTACGAAACCTTGACGGGCCAGGACATCCAGAGCGTGCTCCGGGGCGAGCCGATCAACCGCTCGGACGAAGCGTTCGATTCGGGTGCCGCCGAGCGGCCCTCGGCGCTGCCCCAGGCCGGGAAGAAGAGCGGCCCCGGCATGGAACCGAGGCCCCAGCCGGGCGTCTAAGGCGCCCAGCCTCCATCCCCGTGAGCGAGGTGGAAGAGAGCCCCGCGCCAGCAACGCGGGGCTCCGCGCATGACGCCAAGGTCTATCTGCGTCCCATGGGTCTGGTGCCGGGCGCGTTCGTCCAGGCGGTGGCGCCGCCCGGCACGCTCCTCACGATCGGCGGCCGGCTGCCGTTTTCCGCGGTCGAGGTGATCGTGCGCGCCGGCGGCCATGTGACTCGCTGGGCGATGCCCGCGGCCGAGGTCGAAGCCTGGGCGCAAGATCGCGGCGAGTTCCTGGCCGAGAGCGTCGCCGGCTGGCTTGCGCGCATCGAGGCGCCGCGCCCCCGCTTTGCCGGGCTGTCGCTCGAGCGCCCGCTCATCATGGGCGTGCTCAACGTCACCCCCGACAGCTTCTCGGATGGCGGCCTTTGCCCGGACCCGGAGTCCGCCATCCTCAAGGGCCGCCGCCTGCTGGCGCAGGGTGCCGACATCCTCGACGTGGGCGGCGAATCGACGCGCCCGGGGAGCGATCCGACGCCGCCCGAGGTGCAGCTTGCGCGCATCGAGCCCGTGATCCGCGCGCTCGCCGAGGAGGGGGCCGTGCTCTCGGTCGATACCCGCTCGGCCGAGGTGATGGCGGCGGCACTGGCGGCAGGGGCCCGCATCATCAACGACGTGAGCGCGCTTAAGGGAGATCGCGCGAGCTTGGCCGTGGCGGCCGACGCCCAAGGCGTCGTGCTCATGCACATGCAGGGCGAGCCCAAGACCATGCAGCAGAATCCCCGCTACGACTGCGCCCCGCTCGACATTTTCGATTTCCTGGCGGAGCGCGTCGAGGCGTGCGAAGCGGCCGGCCTTGCGCG
>CAZVZP010000108.1:1683-3740 GCA_964631625.1 uncultured Hyphomicrobiales bacterium
CATCGGCTTCGGCAAGACGCTCGGTCACAACCGCGAGATTCTGTCGCACCTTCCGCTCTACCACGGGCTCGGCTGCCCGCTCGTCGTCGGGGTCTCGCGCAAGAGCCTGATCGCGAGGCTTTCCGCGGAGGAGCCGGTCGAACAGCGCTTGGCCGGCTCGCTCGCCGCCGCGCTCTGGGCCGTGAACCAGGGCGCACACATCCTGCGCGTGCACGACCTCGCGCAAACACGCCAGGCGCTTGCGGTTTGGCGCGGCCTGAGTGAATAATTCCCCGAACGCCCAATTTCGCTAAAGTGCCGCCGCGTCACGCGCTGTTCGTGACAGGCCCACGCGCCGCGGAGGGACCATGACTCGCTCGCTGTTCGGCACCGACGGCATCCGGGGCACCGCCAACCGCGAGCCGATGACGGCCGAGACCGCGCTCAAGGTCGGCATGGCGGCGGGGCTTCAATTCCTCCGCGGCGATCACCGGCATCGCGTCGTCATCGGCAAGGACACGCGGCTCTCCGGTTATCTGCTCGAGCCGGCGCTCACGGCGGGCTTCATCTCGGTCGGCATGGACGTGGTGCTGGTCGGGCCGATGCCGACCCCCGGGGTCGCCATGCTGACGCGGAGCCTGCGCGCCGACATGGGCGTGATGATCTCGGCCTCGCACAACCCTTATCAGGACAACGGCATCAAGCTGTTCGCGCCCGACGGCTACAAGCTCTCGGACGAGGTCGAAGCGGCGATCGAGGCGCGGATTGCGAACGGGCTCGGCGATGGCCTCGCGGCACCTGAGCGCCTCGGCCGCGCGAAGCGTCTCGATGACGCCGAAGGCCGCTACATCGAGTTTGTCAAGAACACCTTCGCCAAGGACCGCGGCCTCGAGGGCTTGAAGATCGTGATCGATTGCGCGAACGGCGCCGCCTATAAGGTGGCGCCCACGGTGCTGTGGGAACTCGGCGCCGAAGTCGTGCCCATAGGCGTCGCGCCCGACGGCTTCAACATCAACAGAGCGTGCGGCTCGACCGCGCCCGAGCACATGTGCTCGCAGGTCGTAGCCCACGGCGCGGACCTCGGCATCGCGCTCGACGGCGATGCGGACCGCCTCGTCATGTGCGACGAGCACGGGCGCTTGCTCGACGGCGATCAGCTCATGGCCCTCGTCGCCCAATACTGGACGCGCACCAAGCGACTCAAGGGCGGGGGCGTGGTGGCGACGGTGATGTCGAATCTGGCCTTCGAGCGGCACCTGCGCGCGCAGGGGCTGTCTCTCGCGCGCACCCAGGTGGGGGACCGCTACGTCGTCGACCACATGCGCCAGCACGGCTTCAATCTGGGCGGCGAGCAGTCGGGCCACCTCATCCTCTCCGATTACTCGACGACCGGGGACGGCCTGATCGCCGCGCTGCAGGTGCTGGCCGTGCTGGTCGCCGCGGGTCGGCCCGCGAGCGCGGCCGCCCGTCTGTTCGAGCCGTTGCCGCAGAGCCATCGCAAGATCCCGCGCGAGCGGGGCCGGCCGCTCTCCGACGGTGCCGTGAGAGGGGCGATCGCCGCCGCCGAGGCCCGTCTCGGGCAGTCGGGCCGCGTCGTGATCCGCGAATCGGGCACCGAGCCCATCATCCGCGTCATGACCGAGGGCGAAGACGAGGCGCTGATCGCCGAGGTCGCGGACGAGCTCGTCCACGCGATTGCGCGCAGCGCGGCTTGAGTTCCGGTCATGGGTGGAGCCCTCGCGTGAACGGCCGCGTCCTCATCATCGCGGGCTCGGATTCGAGCGGCGGCGCCGGGATTCAGGCCGACATCAAGACCGTGACCGCGCTCGGCGCGTACGCTGCGACCGCCATCACGGCGCTTACGGCCCAGGATACGACCGGCGTGCACGCGATCCACGACGTGCCCGCCGCTTTCCTCAAGCAGCAGATCGAGGCCGTGGCCGGGGATATTGGCGCGGACGCGATCAAGATCGGCATGGTCCACACGGCCGAGCAGATGAACGTCGTGGGCGATGCGCTCGACGGGCCTCTCGCGGGCCTTCCCGTCGTGCTCGATCCGGTCATGGTGGCGAAGGGCG
>CAZVZP010000108.1:3750-8983 GCA_964631625.1 uncultured Hyphomicrobiales bacterium
CGAGCCTCATGGACCCCAGGGCCTCGCAGACCTTTCGCGCGCGCCTCCTGTTGCGCGCCAGCGTGCTGACGCCGAACCTCCCGGAAGCCGAGGCGCTCACCGGCTACAAGATCGGAAGCGTCGAGGAGATGATCCACGCGGGCGAGATGCTGCGCACCTACGGGGCGCGGGCGGTGCTGGTCAAGGGCGGGCACCTGCCGGGGCGGACGGTCATTGATGTCCTCGTCGTGGAGGATGGCGTGGAGCGCTTCGAGGGCCCGCGGATCGAATCTCGTCACACCCATGGCACCGGCTGCACCTTGGCCTCCGCGATTGCGGCCGGGCTGGCGCAGGGCCTGAGCTTAAGCGCGGCGACCCGCCGCGCGCGCCATTTCGTCGAGCAGGCGATTCGGAGCGCTCCGGGCCTGGGCAAGGGTCACGGGCCGCTCAACCACGCCCACGCGATCCCCCCTTACACGGCCTGATGCTTTAAGCGAGCGACCCCGCGCAAGAATCGGGTGGCGGGAGCGCGCGCCTTCACTATGCTGGCGCGGCAACGGAGCCTTGCTGATGGCAGCGCCAGGATCGTCGGACTTCGAGCGGATCGAACGGGTGATCCGCTACATCGTCGCGCGGGCTCGAAGCCAGCCGAGCCTCGAAGAGCTGGCCCGCGTCGCGGGCTTAAGCCCGCACCACTTCCAGCGGCTGTTCCGCCGCTGGGCCGGCATCAGCCCCAAGCGATTCGTTCAGGTCCTGACCCTGGAGCACGCCCGGCGCACGCTCGAGGCGGCGAAGCCCGTGCTCGATGCGGCGCTCGAGGCGGGGTTGTCGGGCCCCGGGCGTCTGCACGATCTGTTTGTCACCTACGAAGCGATGACACCGGGCGAGTGCCGGCGGCGCGGCGCGGGTTTGACCGTCCGCTACGGCATCCATCCGAGCCCCTTCGGCCCCTGTCTTCTGCTGGCGACCGCGCGCGGCGTGTGCGGGCTCGCCTTCGTGGGCGAGGCGGACGCAGCGGCTGCGCTCGAACGCTACCGCCGGCGCTGGCCGAACGCCGCCTTCGCCCATGCACCGGAGGCGACCGGGCCGCTCGCCTCCCGCTGCTTCGGCGCGGCGAACGGCGAGCCGCTCCGCCTCTTGCTCATGGGCACGCCGTTTCAGCTCAAGGTTTGGCAGGCATTGCTCGCGATCCCGCCGGGCGCGCTCATCAGCTACGGCGAGCTGGCGCGGCATCTGCGCAGCCCGACGGCGGCGCGTGCGGTGGGCGCCGCTGTGGGCGCCAATCCGATCGCCTATCTCATCCCCTGTCATCGCGTGATCCGGGAGACGGGGGCCCTGCAAGGCTACGCCTGGGGCCTCACCCGCAAGCAGGCTATGATCGCGCGCGAGGCGGCTCAGGCCGGAGTCGAGCCTGCCGCGTAGCCCGGCGCCGGCGCGCCAACCCCGAAGGAAGCCGCATCGGAAACGGGAGCATGGAACCGCTCTACTTCGAGGACTTTGAGCCGGGACGTAAGTTCGCGACCGCCGGCAAGACGATCTCGGAAGCCGAGATTCTCGAGTTTGCGCTGAAGTACGACCCGCAGCCGTTCCACATGGATCGGGAGGCGGCCAAGAACTCGATCTACGGCGGCCTGATCGCGAGCGGCATCCAGACGCTCGCGGTGGCGCTCCGCCTCATCATCCAGCGCGGCGTGCTCTGTGAATCGAGCTTGGGCTCGCCCGGCATCGACGAGCTGCGCTGGCTCAAGCCGGTCCGGCCGGGCGATACGCTGCGCGTCGTGGTCGAGGTGGCGGAGGCCCGCCGCTCGAGCTCGAAGCCCGACCGGGGCATCGTCGTGCTCCGCTACGAGTGCCTCAATCAGATGGACGAGGTGGTCATGACCGTGCGCGTGCCACAGATGGTGCGTGCCCGAAGTGCCGGTTAGGCGCCGCCGTCGATGTCGCCCACGTCCTTGACCGTGGACACGATCGCCGGCTACGCATGGGCCTCGGGCGCGCCGCCCCCTCGCCGATGAAATCGCGTGCCGAGGCCGCGCGCCCTTGGCTTGCGCGCTGGCTCTTCGCCTGCGCCACGCTCCTGTTCGCCATGGTGCTTCTGGGCGGCGTGACGCGGCTCACCGAATCGGGGCTCTCGATCGTCGATTGGCGGCCGCTGATGGGCGCGATACCGCCCTTGAGCGAGGCCGAGTGGCAGGCCCTGTTCGCCCAGTATCAGGCCTTCCCCGAATACCAGAAGCTCAAGTTCCTGATGACCCTCGAGGAGTTCAAACGGATCTTCTGGTTCGAGTACGCGCACCGTCTCTTGGGGCGGGCGATCGGTGTGGTGTTCCTCGCCCCGTTCCTGTTCTTTCTGGCAACGGGTCGGCTCCAGCGCCGGCAAGCCCTGCCGCTCGCCGGCATCTTCCTCTTGGGTGGAGCGCAGGGGGCGCTCGGCTGGTACATGGTGCAGAGCGGGCTCATCGACGATCCGCGTGTCTCGGCCTACCGCTTGACCGCCCATCTCGCGCTCGCGGTGCTCATCTATGGGCTGATCCTGTGGCTTGCGTTCGATCTCATCCGCAAGCGGGTCCACGCCGTCTCCCACGCCCCCGCCGGGCTCCGCCCCTTGGCGCGCATCCTGTGGGCCGCGCTGTTTCTCACGCTGCTGTCGGGCGGGCTCGTTGCGGGCAACGATGCGGGCATGGCCTACAACACCTTCCCGCTCATGGCCGGGCGCTTGTTCCCGGAGGACTATGGGCTGCTCGAGCCCCTCTGGCGCAACCTGTTCGAGAACGTGCCCGCGGTCCAGTTCAATCATCGCCTCCTCGCGCTGGCGCTCCTCGCCGCGATCGCGGCGCTCTGGCTCTACGGGTCGAGGGGCCGTCTCGCCGGCGCCTCGCGGCCTTGGCTCAACGCGCTGTTCGCCATGGCGCTCGTGCAATTCGGTCTCGGCGTCTCGACCCTCCTGCTCTATGTGCCGGTGCCCCTCGCCTCGCTCCATCAAGCGGGCGCGCTCGTGCTCTTCACGCTTGCGCTCGGGTTCAATCACGCGCTGTCGCACGCTCGGCCCTAAGCGGTCGGCACCGTGGCATTACGGCGCCTGTGGCGAAGCACCGCATAGCCCAGCAGGATAAGAAAGACGGCGGCGAGCAGGGCCACGAGCCCATGGGGGTCCCAGAGCGCCATGGCCGCTCCGGTGCCCGTGGAGCCGGCGACCGAGCCCAGGGAATAGGCCATGACGAACAGCGCATTGGCGTGGAGCAGGGGGGCGCCGGCGAAGCGCTTGCCCAACAGCGTCAACGCCACGGCGTAGAGCCCGAGCACCGCGCCGCCCCACAGGAACAAGAGAGCGTACAGGGCAGCGGGCGCGGCGGTGGCGAACGGCAGAGCGATCGGTCCCGCGAGGCCGAGCGCGCTCAAGACCAGCAGCAGTCGCCCCCGTTCGATGCGATCGGCAAGCCAGCCGATGGGAAACTGCAGCAGCACGCCGCCGAGCGTGAGCGCCGCCACCGTGATCACCGACTGTTCCAGCGACAGCCCGCTGCGCAGGCTATAGACGGGAATGAGCGCGCCCGCGCCGCTCTCGCCGAAGCCCGAGGCGAAGGCCGCCGCTAGCACCACGGGTGCGGCGAGCAGCACGGCGTGCAGTTGCCCGAGCGGCCGCGTGTGCGAAATCTCGAGCCTCGGCGCGACCCGGCGCACGGACACGAGAAGCGCCGCGGCGATGCCGATGATCGCCGCGGCCAGGTCGAAGGGAAGGCGGCTGTCGATCCCGGTTTGCGTGACGATCAGCGGCCCCAGCGCATAGCCGCCGCCGAACAAGGCGGCGTTCAAGCCCATGACGAGGCCGCGCCGGGCCTCGCCCACCGCGGCGTTGAGCCAGGTCAGGCTGACCACCCAGAGGAGCGTCATGCCGCAGCCCACCATGAAGCGGATCGGAAACCACGCCTCGACCGAAGGGAAGGTCGGCAGCAGGAGGAAGCCTGCGGCCACGAGCGCGCTGCCCGCGATGATGGCGCCGAGCGCACCGGCGCGGACGAGGAGCGCGGGGATGAGCGGGCCGACGAGGAGAGCGGCCAGCAGCGCCATCGATCCGTTGAGTCCGATCACCCAGGTGGCGACGCCGTCCTGCTCGAGTCGGAGCGAGAGGATGGGCACGACGAGTCCGAACGTGAGTCCGGCCGCCGCCACGAGCGCGAGCATCACGGCCACGCTCAGACGCCGGGCCCGGGCCGAGGCGGCCGTTGTTTCCGTTGCGCCGTTTGTCGGGATCAAGGGCGGCAAACCCCTACCAGCCGAAGTCCGCCAGCACCGCGAGCGGGCGTACGCCGGCGGCTTGGCAGCGCGTCTCGAGCAAAGCCCCATCGTAGCCTCGCCCTAAACGCAGATCGTCGTGCAAGGTGCTCAGCACGAGCACGGCGGCGATACCGGCCTCAGCGGCTCCGGCGATATCGGTCGCGAGACCATCGCCCAGCGCCAGCACCTCGGCGCGATCGAGCTTCAGCGTTTCGAGGCAGAGGCGGTAAACCTCTTCATGCGGCTTGCCGAACTCGAGCACAGGGCCACCGCGCGCCGAATAGCGCCGGGCCAACGCGCCGGCGCATAACTCGCGCCGCCCCAGGCGCACGACCTCGGTATCGGGGTTCGCGCACACCAGGGGGAGCCGGCGGGCGGCCATGCGAGCGAGAAAATCATCGTAGGCCTCGAGCGCATCCGTCTCGCGGATTGGGCCGGTGCACAGCACGAAGTCCGCGTCCTCGAGCGCGCGAACCTTCGTGAGCGGCAGACCGTCGAGGAGAGAGGCGTCGCGTTCCGGGCCGAGCGCGGCGTAGCGGGGTCCGAGGCCGAGCCGCTCGCGCCGGGCGAGCGCCCGGCGCGTGGCCTCGCCGGAGGTGACGAGGCCGTCGTAGAACGCCTCGCCCAAGCCTTTGTCTTTGAGCGTCGCGGCAACGCGCGCGGCGCGGCGCGGCGCATTCGAGAGCAGCACGACGCGCTTTCCCATCTGCCGCAGGCGCGACAGTGCATCGAGAGCGCCGGGAAACACGGCGCCCCCTTCGTGGAGCACGCCCCAGACGTCGAGAACGAAGCCGCGGTAGCCCGCAGCCAGTTCCGAGAGTCCGCCCATGAGCGGGGTGGTCATGCGCGAGGAGCCGGAGAGTGGAGACCGAGGCCGAATTCGCTCCGTTCTTCTCGCACGCCCGTCGTGCGTTTGCAAAGCGCGCCGCTAGAGCAATATCCACTCAGATTGAACCGTCCGGTTCAATCTGAGTGGATG
>CAZVZP010000109.1:0-8971 GCA_964631625.1 uncultured Hyphomicrobiales bacterium
TCCGGCAATCGTTTGCCGTTACCGGCTCGGTCAATCAGCACGGCGCCGTGCAGGCGATCGGCGGCGTCAATGAAAAGATCGAAGGGTTTTTCGACATTTGTCAGGCGCGCGGGCTCTCGGGCGAGCAGGGTGTGCTGATCCCCTCGTCCAACGTGAAGCATCTCATGCTGCGCGAGGACGTGGTTGAGGCGTGCGCCGCCGGCAAGTTTCGTATCATCACCGTCGAGACGATCGATCAGGGAATCGCGATCCTGACCGGCGTCGAGGCGGGCGAGCGCGGCCGCGACGGCAAGTTCCCGGAGGGCACGGTCAACCGGGTGGTCGAGGACCGCTTGATCGCGTTCGCCGAGCGGCGGCGCGCCTTCGGCGCCGACAAGGGTGGCGAGGCCAAGCCATGACCGCGGCGCAACCGCCGGCGCGGGAACGCCGACGCCTCGTCGTCGCGCTGGGCGGTGGCCGCCTTGCCGAGGACATGCTCGAGGCGATGGGCGAGCTCGCCGCCGCGATGGAGGCGGAGCTTGCGGGGCTGTTCGTCGAAGACATCAACTTGTTGCGCTTGGCCGGTTTGCCCTTCGCCCGCGCGTTCTCTCAGGAGCGGCCGGGCGAGCAGCGACTGGAGACGGGCGCGCTCGAAGAGGCGCTGCGGGCGCAGGCCAAGGCCGCGGAACGGGCTCTTGCCGCCGTCGCCGCGCGGGCGGGCGTGCCCTACTCGTTCCGGGTGGCACGCGGGCTGCTCGAGTCCGCTTTGCTCGAAGCCGCCCAAGAGGCCGACCTGCTCGCGCTGGGTGCCGTGCGGCGTGCGCTCCTCTCGACCCAGGAGGTGCGCATCGTCGGGCGCGAGACGACGGAGATTTGGGAGCGGCGCGCGGGCCGCCTTCCGCCGCACCCCGAGATCGGCCCCGTCGCCGTGGTGTTCAACCGGACCAGCGCCGCGCCCCGCGTTCTCGAGGCCGCTGCGGGGCTCGCGCGCCGCAACGGACGGCCGCTCCTCGTGTTCCTGGTGGCCAGCAGCGAGGAGAATGCGGCGAAGCTCAAGGCTCGCGCCGTACAATCGATTCCGAGCGAGCAGCCCGCGCGGTTCCGTACGCTGATCGCGCCGGACCTCCCCGCGTTGATTCAGGCGGTGCGCGCGGCCGAGCCCTGCGGTCTCGTGCTCGACGCCGGGCGCGAACTCCTGTCGCGCGAGACGATCCAGGCGCTCCAGGAAGCGCTCACCTGTCAGATGCTGCTCGTCCGCTGAAGGGACGCGGCCAGGCCGTCCCTTAATAGAGGACCGGCAGCGGATCGAGACTGCGCCACAGGTACCATGTCGCGACCGAGCGCCAGGGGCGCCAGCCCTCGCCGATCGCGATCATGTCGGTGTGGCTCAGGGCTCGTCCCTCCGCGTAATGCAGCATGAGCGCGCGCTTTAGGCCGATGTCGCCGAGCGGCAGCACGTCGGGGCGCAGCAAATAGAAGATCAGGAACATTTCCGCGGTCCAACGTCCGATTCCCTTGACCCGGACCAGCTCGGCGATGATCGCCTCGTCGTCCTCGTCGTGCCAACGCACCGGATCGATGCGCCGCTCGAGGAAATGCGCGGCCAAGCTCCGGCAGTACCGGGCTTTCTGTTGCGACAGCCCGCAGCGCCGGAGCCGATCGAGACGGGCCCGCGCCACGTTCTCGGGCGTGACCTCGCCCAGCCGCTGCTCGAGCCGCGCCCACACGCTCGCCGCGGCCTTGACCGAGATCTGCTGACCCACGACGGCGCGCGCCAGCGTGCCGAACGGGTCGCCGCGCGGCTCGAGGCGCTCGCCGTCGTAGAGCTTGACCAGCCGGCGCAGCACGGGGTCGCGGCGCGCCAGCGCGCGCGCCGCCACGCGCCAGCCTTCGGCAGACAATTCGACGGAGAGGGCAGTCGGGACGACCGGCATGATGCCCCATTCTACGCGCACGGGCAGGCCCCGGAGAACGGCCCCGCCGCAGTCCTCGAAGAACCAAGGATTCGCCGTGCCGATTCGGGTGCACAGGGCCGGGCTCGGCAGCGCGCCCGAGCCGGGGCGCCCTGGCGCTCCGGCGCTCACCCCCGGCGATGCGCCGAGACGTCGGCTTGGGCGCCGAGACGCAGGAGCGCCACGTCGCTTGCCGAGATCACGAAGTCGAACGGCCCCGCGAGCATGGCCTCGACCCTTCGGCCCGGCAACGGGATCGAGCCGAGCGCGCGGCCCGCGGCCTTGGTCGCCGCGATCGCTTCCTCGATCAGAGCGAGCACCGCCGGGTCATCGGGATGCCCCACGTGGCCCGCGCTCGCCGCGAGGTCGGAGGGGCCGATGAACAGCATGTCGACGCCCTCGACCGCTGCGATCTCGCCGATATTGCGCACGGCCCGAGGGGTCTCGATCTGGCAAATGACAATGAGCCGCTCGGGCAAGCCGGCGAGATACTCTTCGACCCTAGCGCCGTACTCCGCCGAGCGGGTCACCTGGTTGGCGAACCCCCGTATCCCCTCCGGCGGGTACCGGCAGGCTGCGACCGCTGCGCGCGCTTCGGCGGCGTTCTGCACGCTCGGCACGATGATGCCCTCGGCGCCGGTATCCAGCGCGCGCTTGATGTAGACCGGGTCGTTCCAGGGCACGCGGAGGATCGTCGTCGCCGCCGTTCCCGAGGCCGCCTGCATTTGCAGGATGCCGTTGTAGAGGTCGCCGGGGCCGTGCTCGTGGTCGATGACCACGGCGTCGTACCCGGCCTGGGCCACCACCTCGGCGGCGATGGGCGATGCGAGGTGGAGCCAGCAGCCGAGCGAGGGGTGGCCGGCGCGCAGACGCTCTTTCAACCGGTTGGGCCGCACCATGGCTCCTCCTTTGCGCGCCGCGCGCACAGCCGGGCCACGCTAGCATCGGCCGCCGCGGGGTGAAAGTGCCGCCTCCGGTTGACCTCGGCCGGCCCACGGCCGATGATTCCTCAGCGCTGAAGGAGGGGGCGAGACATGGGCTTCGATGTGCTGCGCAAGCCGGGCCCGAGCGAGCGGAACGGCGAGGCCACGCCTTTCGTCATCGAGCAGAGCATCAGCCATCTGGTCGCGCTCTCCGCCCGCCTGTTCGCCCGCGCGCTGCAGACGCGCTTCGAGGATTACGGCGTGAGCGTCGGCCAGTGGTCGCTCCTGCTCTTCCTGTGGGAGCAGGACGGGCTCACACAGAAGGAGCTGAGCCGACGGGTGCAGATCGAGGAGCCCACGGCCACCCGAACCCTCGGCCGCATGGAGCGCGACGGCCTTGTGCGGCGCGTGCGCGGGGCCCGCGACCGGCGCGAAGTGCGCGTGCACCTGACGGAACGGGGCCGGGCGCTCCGGGACGAGCTGATTCCCTGCGTCCAGGAGGTCAATAGTCGGGCAAGCCACGGCCTCTCCGAGCAGGAGAAGGCACGGCTCACCAGCCTCTTGCGCTATCTCATCGCACGCCTCGGCTGAGCCGGCCCGGGCACGGGCCTTGAGCCCACTGGCCGCACGCACGGTGGGCAGCGGCTCCATTCGCCCCAGGCGCAGCCGTTTGTTGCCGGCTTTACGGCGTCTTAACCACGCCCGATGTCTATTTGTCCCTCGCTTGCGCGAGAAGGGCCGACCCATGACGACGTCCATCCCGAAGCCTTCGACGACCCTCACCACCCTGCGCAAGATCGCGGAAAATGGCGCGACGATCGAGGTCGGGCGCTTCTCGGTCCGCTCCGACGGCGAGCTTGAAGTCGCTCAACCCGAGCTTCCGCTGCTCTTTCGTTTCCGCTGGCGCGGCGCCGGGTTCGCCGGCCGCATCGAGGAGTCGGGCGGGTCCATCATGCTCTATCTCGCCACCGACCTCTCGGCGCTGCCCTTTACCGCCGAGGACCCGGTCGCGCGGCGCGTCATCCTCGACAACATGATTCGCGGTGGGCGCCAACCCGGTGGCCAGCTCGAAGTCAACGAGTGCAATCAGCTGGTCTTGAGCAACATCATCGAGTTGCCCAAGCCGCACTGCCTGACGGTCAAGAAGATCGTCTCGAATATCGCCGTGCTCGCGCTGCTGGCACGGCCGTTTCTCGATTTCTTCCAGGGCCTGTCCGAGCACCCGCAGCCGCTCGCCCACTGAGGCGCGCTGCGCCGCCGGCTACTGCATCTCGGGCAGGCTGAAGATCTGGCCCGGGTAGATCAGATCGGGATCGCGGATCTGATCCTTATTCGCCTCGAAGATGAGCGTGTAGTGGCGTCCGCCGCCGTAGGTGCGCCGGGCGATCCGCCACAGGCTGTTGCCGGGCTGAACCACGGCGAGGCCCGTCCTCATCGCCTCCTCGATCTCCTCGGGCTCCGCATGGAGGATGGGCGTCTCGATGCGTGCCGTCACCTCGCCCTCCTCGCCGATCTCATCGACCCTGAGCGTGTAGAGACCCGGTGGAACTTTGCTCTCGGGCGTAAGCTCCCAGCGCCCCTCCTCGTCCGCCATCGCGCTGCCGATGAACTCGTTGTCGAGGTAGACGTTGACCATCGCACCCGGCCGGGCGCGCCCGGTCATGGCGACGCCGCCGTCCTCGGTGTAGTTGAGGGTGTCGAGCGTGACGCCCTCGACGGGGCCCGCAGCCTCACCCTCGGGGAACTGCAGGAGGCGGCTTATCCCCGATCCCTCGCGCGGCACGAGCACCGCGAGCGCTTCCTCCTCCTCTCCGGGCACCGCGCCCGCTTTGCGTTCCGGCACCGCGAGCACGACCACATGCTCCGATGCGACCTCTTTCTGGTCGGGCAACTTCGCCGTGACGCTGAGTTCGTGAACGCCGCTCGCAAACGGCTCGCTCGGCAAGAGAACCCATTCGCCCCGCTCGTCCGCCTGAACCGTGCCGAGCACCTTGTCGCCATCGCGCACGGTGACCTCCGCGCCGGGCGCGGCACGGCCCGCGATCACCGCATCGCCCGTGGGCCCGACGCGCACGATGTCGAAGCTCGGCGCGACCCCCGCGGGCGTGACCGCGGGTACGGCCCCTTCCTCGGGCGCCGCCTCCTCGCTCACCGCCTCCGGCGAGGGCTCTCCCTCCTCCCCTCTGAACACGGCGAAGATGAGAATCAGCGCCACGGCCGCCGCAGCCACGAGCCCGAGCGCGATGAGATATTTCCGATTCGGAGACAAGGGGGCACCCTCCGCATGAGGCCCGTTCATTCATACACCACCGCCCGAGGGGCTGCAAAGCCGCCTGCCGTCGAAGGGGGCGACATGACATTCCGCCGAGGGGCTGACGGCCCGGGCCACAGCGGCGCAGCGCAATGTTAGAATAGCGGCCCATGCCCGCCTTTGAGCCCGCCGAGCGATGAGCGCGCCCCTGTCGCTGTGCGTGTTCTGCGGCTCGCGCACGGGCCTCAATCCGCGCCATCGCGAGACCGAGCTTGCGGCCCGGCGCGGCATCGGGCTTGTCTATGGCGGGGGCCGGGTGGGCCTCATGGGTGTCCTGGCCGACGCCGCGCTCGCGGCGGGTGGCCGAGTCGTCGGCGTGATCCCGGCGCACTTGGTGCGCCTCGAGGTCGCGCATGACGGCTTGAGCGAGCTCGTCGTCGTCTCGACCATGCACGAGCGCAAGGCGCGCATGTTCGAGCTCGCGGACGCCTTCGCCGTGCTCCCCGGCGGCATCGGCACGCTCGATGAGACCATCGAGATCCTGAGTTGGCGCCTGCTCGAACTGCACGACAAGCCGGTTCTCTTCATCGACGGGGAGGGCTATTGGCGGCCCTGGCTTGCCCTGCTCGAGCACGCGATCGCCGAGGGCTTCGCCAACCCGGGCTTACGCGGACTGTTCGCCGTGGTGCCCGATGCCGAGGGCGCCATCGCGGCGCTCGCGGCGAGTCCCCCGCCCGCCTTGTCACCCCGTCCCGAGCGGCTGTGACAACGTGCCGCGAATGAACGTCGGGCAGGCTTTTGTCCGGCGCGAGGCGAATGCTATGGTGGCGCGCCGTTGAGGACAGGCGCACGCCGGAAAGTCCACGCCCATGACGAAGATCAAGGTCGCAAATCCGATCGTCGAGATCGACGGCGACGAAATGACGCGGATCATCTGGCAATCGATTCGCGAGCGTCTGATCCGCCCCTTCCTCGACATCGACCTCAAATATTACGACCTCGCGGTCGAGGAACGCGACCGTACCGAAGACCGCATTACCGTTGATGCGGCCGAGGCGATCAAGCAGTACGGCATCGGCGTCAAGTGCGCGACGATCACGCCGGACGAGGCGCGGGTCAAGGAATTCAACCTGAAGCGGATGTGGAAGTCGCCCAACGGCACGATTCGCAACATCCTGGGCGGCACGGTGTTCCGCGAGCCCATCGTGTGCCGCAACGTGCCGCGGCTAGTAACGACCTGGAACAAGCCAATCGTGATCGGGCGCCACGCCTTCGGCGACCAGTACCGGGCGACCGATTTCCGCATCCCGGGCAAGGGCAGGCTCGCCCTCGTCTTCACCCCCGCCGACGGGGGCAAGCCCGTCGAGCACGAGGTCTTCGCCTTTCCGGGCGCGGGCGTTGCGCTCGGCATGTTCAATCTCGACGAGTCGATCGAGGGTTTCGCGCGCGCTTGCTTCAATTACGGGCTCGACCGCGGCTGGCCCGTCTATCTCTCGACCAAGAACACGATCCTCAAGGCCTACGACGGCCGCTTCAAGGATCTGTTCCAGGAGGTGTTCGAGGCCGAGTTCGCGGCTAAGTTCAAGGCCCGGGGCATCACCTACGAGCACCGGCTGATCGACGACATGGTGGCCCAGGCCATGAAGTGGGAGGGCGGCTTCCTCTGGGCGTGCAAGAACTACGATGGCGACGTGCAGTCGGATTCGGTGGCCCAAGGCTTCGGCTCGCTCGGCCTGATGACCTCGGTCTTGATGACACCCGACGGCAAGACGATCGAGGCCGAGGCCGCGCACGGCACGGTCACGCGCCACTACCGCGAGCATCAGAAGGGAAGAGAGACCTCGACCAATCCCATCGCCTCGATCTTCGCCTGGACGCGCGGGCTGCACTACCGCGGCCTGTTCGACAGCACGCCCGAGGTCGTGCGCTTCGCTGCAACGCTCGAGCGCGTTTGCGTCGAGGCGGTCGAGGCGGGCCAGATGACCAAGGACCTGGCGCTCCTCGTCGGCCCCAATCAGACGTGGCTCACGACCAACGGGTTCTTCGACGCCTTGGAGCACAGACTTAAGAGCGCGCTTAGCTGAGCGCTTGGCCCGCGGCCCGCCGGGCCGTTTAGGCCGCCTTGCGGATCGCGCGCTTGATCGCCCGGAAGGCGGCCTCCGCCTTGGAGGCATCGGGCCCGCCCGACTGCGCCATGTCGGGCCTCCCGCCGCCGCCCGAGCCGCCGAGCTCGGCCACGCCGGCGCGCACCAGATCGACGGCATTGACGCGCGCCGTCAGATCGTCGGTCACGCCGACCGCGAGCGCGGCCTTGCCCTCGTGCTCGGAGATCAGCGCATAGACGCCGGAGCCGCGCTTTTTCATGTCGTCCAGGAGCCGCCTAAGCTCCTTGGGCGCGATGCCCTCGAGCTTCTTGGCCTCGAAGCGGATGCCGTCGATCTCCTCGGTCACGCTCTCGACGCCACCGCCCTGGGCGAGCCTGCGCCTGACCTCGGCGAGCTCGCGCTCGAGCCGCTTGCGCTCCTCGATCAACGCCTCGATGCGCGAGGGCAGCTGCTCCCACGGCGCCTTGGCGCTCAGCGCCGCTTCGTGCAAGGACGAGAGCTGGCGGTTGACGAAGGCGAGCGCGGCCTCGCCGGTCAAAGCCTCGATGCGCCGCACGCCGGCCGCGAGCGCGCCTTCGCTCACGATCTTGAACAAGCCGATGTCGCCGGTGCGCCGCACGTGGGTGCCGCCGCACAGCTCGATGGAAAACCGTTCCCCCTCCTCGCCCATCTCGACCGCGCGCACCTCCTCGCCGTACTTCTCGCCGAAGAGGGCGAGCGCCCCCGCCTCGACCGCTTGCTCCGGTGCCATGAGGTGCGTCTTGACCTCGGCGTTCACGCGGATCATCCGGTTGACCTCGGCCTCGACTTGGGCAAGCTCCTCGGGCCTCAAGCCCCGGCCGTGGCTGATATCGAAGCGCAGCCGCTCGGGCGCGACCAGCGAGCCCTTCTGCGTCACGAGCTGGCCCAGACGTCGGCGCAGCGCCGCGTGCAGCAGGTGCGTCGCCGAATGGTTGGCGCGCAGGCGCTCGCGCCGCGCCGCATCGATGGTGAGCTTCACGACCTCGGCCACCTTGAGCGTGCCCGATTCGAGGCGGCCCAGGTGCACGTGCAGGTCGCCGAGCTTCTTCTGGGTGTCGCTCACGGTCATGCGCGCGCCCGAGGCGCTCACGACCTCGCCCGTATCGCCCACCTGGCCACCCGATTCGCCATAGAACGGCGTCTGATTGACGATCAGCGCAACCTCATCGCCCGTCTTAACCGAGAGGACGGGGGCACCCTCCTTGACGAGCGCGAGCACGCGTCCTTCGGCGGTGTCGGTCCGATAGCCCAGGAACTCGGTCGCGCCGCATTTCTCGCGCAGCTCGAACCAGACCCTCTCGGTGGCCGCCTCGCCCGAGCCGGCCCAGGAGGCGCGGGCCTGCTCGCGCTGGCGCTCCATCGCCTGCTCGAAGCCCGCGCGCTCAACCGACAGCCCCTGCTGGCGCAGCGCGTCCTCGGTCAAATCGAGCGGGAAGCCATAGGTGTCGTAGAGCTTGAAGGCGATCTCGCCCGGCAGCACGCCGCCCGCCGCGAGCTTGGCCGTCTCCTCGTCGAGCAGCTTGAGCCCGCGCGCCAGCGTCGCGCGGAAGCGGGTCTCCTCGAGCTTGAGCGTCTCGGCAATCAGCGACTGCGCGCGCGCGAGCTCGGGGTAGGCCTGGCCCATCTCGGCGATAAGGGTGGGCAAGAGCCGGTGCATCAAGGGCTCCTCGCAGCCCATGAGGTGGGCGTGGCGCATGGCGCGGCGCATGATGCGCCGGAGCACGTAGCCGCGGCCCTCGT
>CAZVZP010000110.1:0-8862 GCA_964631625.1 uncultured Hyphomicrobiales bacterium
GTCTCGAAGGATGAGGGTCATCGGGGACTCATGTGTTGAAACGAGACCACTAGCGCGGAATCCGATCGAGTGGCCTTAGCCGCCCTCCCCCTACCTCCCTCCCGCGAAGGGGAGGGGGATTAAATAAAATGGCCCTCTCTCACCTGCGGGGGCTCGGGGTGCGGGTTCAGCGGCGCGCTCCGGGGACTCCCACGCGATTCGACTCAGCCTGATTCCACTTCGCCAACCGACCCTCTAATCTCCCAGATCTTCCAGCGGCTCCTCGGGGCCGGTTTCGGGCGGCGCCGCGGCGCCTTCCTCCGGCATCGCCTCGGGCTCCGCGGCTAAAGGCGCATAGCACTCCGTGACCCAGATGTCGTAAACCGGGTGCTCGAGCGCCGATAAGCCCGGCGATGAGGCGAACATCCAGCCGCTGAAAATCTCGCTCATCGGATCGTAGGGCCTGAGCTCGCGGATGCTCAAGAACGCGGCGCTCTCCGGCGGGTCCTCAGGAGCCGAGCGGTAGCAGGCGAGCACGAGCACCTCGAGCGTGCCGAAGCGCACCGGCTCACCCACCGTGGCCTCGAGCGCCGTGACCCGGGCCGTCACCTTGTCGAGCGCCTGCAGGCTCGCGATCGGCATGGGCTCCGTGGCCGCGCCCTCAGCCGCTTGCGCGCCCAGCGCCAAGACGAGCGCCACGGCTCCGAGGAGTCGCGCGGCCGCAAGCCGGGGCGTCACGTCAATCCTTGAAGGGCGGCGGCAGGTCGCGCACGAGGCTGCTCAAGACCTCGCGCACCTGCTTCTCGTCGCAACCCATGAGCACCGCATCCGCGAGCGCCTCGCGGCACAGCTCCTCGATCTCCTCGAAGTTCTCGCCCAGCACCTTGAGCTTCTCGACGCAGGCGACCGGCGCGCCGTCCGGCTGCCGCCAGCGGATGGACGCGAACTTGCTCGGAGTTTCGGCCATGGCGCGGCCACTACTTCTCGTCCGCCTTCGTGAACATGAAGCGGCCCATGAGCTCCTCGATGTTGACCGAGCTCTGGGTGAACTTGATCTCGCCGTTGGGCTCGATCATGTCCTCCTCGCCGCCGGGCTCGACCGCGACGTACTTGCCGCCCAGGAGGCCGTCGCTCACGACCGCGGCGCTCGAATCGATGGGCAGGGTGTAGCGCGGGTCGATGCTCACGGTGACGATCGCCTGAAAGGTCTTGGGATCGAGCGTCTGATCGACCACCGAGCCGATCTTGATGCCGCCGAGGCGCACGTCGCTGCCCTCGGTGAGCCCGTCGACGCGGGTGAAGCGCGCGCTCACCGTATAGCCGCTCACGGTCTCGACGTTGCTGCGGGTATAGGCGTAGATGATGAAGCCGATGGCCACGGCGACCACCAGCGCACCCAAAAGGGTTTCGACGAGGCTCTTGGACATCTGCGGATTCCTTGGGCTTGGGCGCCGCCACTGTTATCGATTTCGCCGCTTCTCACAAGGCTCTAGGCGTCTTGGGGCAGGAGCCGGCGGGCCAGCGTCACCCAATAGCTCGCGCCGACGGGGAGCGCATCGTCGTTGAAATCGTAATGGGGGCTGTGCAGCGTGC
Organism: uncultured Hyphomicrobiales bacterium; assembly: GCA_964631625.1. Classification (GTDB taxonomy): domain Bacteria; phylum Pseudomonadota; class Alphaproteobacteria; order UBA828; family JAPUJA01; genus CAZVZP01. The sequence goes on from CAZVZP010000110.1 coordinate 1,573, forward strand.
GCCCGCCGTCTCTCGGCCCGTTGCCGAGGAAGATATAGCAGCCGGCCTTCTCTTCCAGCATGAAGGCGAAGTCCTCGGCGCCCATGGTCGGGCGCACCGAGCGGTCGAGCGCCGCTTCGCCCACGACCTCGGCTGCCGCGGCCGCGGCCCACTCCGTCGCCTCCGGGTTGTTGACGGTCGGCGGATAGCGGCGCTCGTAGCGCACCTTGGCGCTCACGCCGAGGCTCGAGGCGATGCCTTCGGCGAGCTCGCGCAGACGCCGTTCGAGCGCGTCCTGCACCTCGGGGCGGAAAGCGCGCGTCGTGCCGCGCAACACCGCACCCTCGGGGATCACGTTCCAGGTGTCGCCGGCGTGAAACTGAGTGACCGAGACGACCGCCGAATCGAGCGGGTCGATCTCGCGCGAGGCGATCGTCTGCAGCGCCTGAACGAGCGCCGCGCCGGCCACCACGGGATCGCGCCCCAGGTGCGGCATCGCGGCGTGCGTACCCCTGCCCTCGAGGGCGATTTCGAAGACATCGCAGGAGGCGAGCATAGGTCCGGCGCGCACCGCCATCTGTCCGATCGGCAGGCCCGGCCAGTTGTGCAGCCCGAACACCGCCTTCATCGGAAAGCGTTCGAACAACCCGGCCTCGACCATCGCCCGGCCGCCGCCCTCGTTCTCCTCGGCGGGCTGGAAGATGAAGTACACCGTGCCCGCAACGTTGCGCGTCGCCGCGAGGTGCTTGGCGGCGCCGAGCAGCATGGCCGTGTGCCCGTCGTGGCCGCAGGCGTGCATCCGGCCGTCGTGGCGGGAGCGGTGCGGGGTGTCGTTGAGCTCACGGATGTGCAATGCGTCCAGGTCGGCGCGCAAGCCGATCGCCCGCGGCTCGTTGCCCGCTCGCGCCGCTTTGCCCGAGTGCAGAACGCCCACCACGCCGGTCTTGGCGATGGCGGTGTGCACCTCGTCGAGGCCGAACTCCTCGAGCTTCTGGGCGACGAAGCGGGCCGTCTCGACCTCCTCGAAGGCGGTCTCGGGCTGGGCGTGAATGCGCCGCCGCCACGCGGTCATTTCGGCCTTCAAGGCCTCGATCTCGGGCACTATCGGCATGGCTGATCCTGAATAAATCCGTGGGCGCCGCTATGTTAGCATGAAGTGCAGGGCTTTCGGGCCGCCGCTTCGGCTGCTCGAAAAGCGATCCGACAGCCTCGGAGGCCGCATTATCGAACCCGGCGTTTTCACGCACCCGGCGGTGACGAGCCTCGCCTTGCCGGCGTTCGTCGTTCTGGCGCTGGTCCTGGCATTCCGGCTCGGGCTATCGCGCGAGCCCGCGATGCGTTATTCGGCGAGCGCGCTCGGGCTCGGCTTCCTTGCCGCGTACCTTGCGATTCTGGGCTTGCCGCCGCTGCCGCCCCAGAGCGCAAGCCACAAGCTGCTCTATATCGCACTGGGCGGGCTTGCGCTCGGTGTTGTCCTCGATCTTGCGCGCGATCCGCTGGCGCTGCGCGGCCCGCTCCTCATGGCGCTGCCCGCGGGCGCTCTCTATTGGCTCGGGCAGAACCGGCTCACCACCCCGTTCGATACCGACACGCTCGTGCTCTTCGCCGCGCTCCTTTCCGCCGCCTGGGTGGTCATGCTGCGGCTCGATCATCTGCGCAAGGGCAAGCGAGGGCTCGATGCGCTGGTCCTGCTCGGGGTCGCCTGCGTGGGGCTCGCGGTCCTCATGTTTCTCGGCAAGACGGCGAGCCTCGCCCAACTTGCCCTCGCGCTCGGCGTTGCGCTCGGCGCCGGCGCGCTGTGGAATTGGCTGCACCCGCGCTTCGTGCTGGCCGGCGCTTTTCTGTTCGGGCCTGCGCTCGCCTTCCTTGCGCTCGCCGATATCGCCGCCCTCTTCTCGCAGTCCAGCAAGTTCGCTCTTCCCCTGCTCCTCCCGGTGCTCTTCGCCGATCTCGTTGCGCGCCGCATTGCCACCGGCCAAGGCCTTTTGGCTCGAGCCACGGCACCCGTGGTGCTCGCGCTCACGGCTCTCGTTCCGGTCGGGGCGGCCATTGGCATCGCCTGGTTCTTCGGGCAGTATTGAGGCGATCGACACGGGGAGGAGACGTATGCCATGCGTTTGATTGCCGTTATCACGGTCGCCGCGCTTGCGGCCTTCGGCGCCATTGCAAGCGCAGCCGACGCCGAGGCCGCGGAGAGCTACGCCATCGATCCGCAGCACAGCAACATCGCGTTTCTGATCGACCATCAGGGCTTTTCCCGGATGCTCGGCCAGTTCCAGGAATTTTCCGGCACCTTCGTTCTCGACAAGGAGGCGGTCGAGAACAGCTCGGTCAACGTCACCATCATGACCGCGAGCGTCGATACCGATTATGGCGATCGCGACGAGCATCTGCGCTCGCCCGATTTCTTCAACGCCGCGGAGTTTCCCGACATGACCTTCGTCAGTCGCGAGGTGCACAAGACCGGCGACAACACGGCGCAAATCGTGGGCGATCTGACGCTGCTCGGGACGACGAAACCGGTCACGCTCGAGGTGAGCTTCTACGCCGAGGGTCAAGACCAATTCAGCGACGCCTACCGCGCCGGCTTCTCCGCGCGCGGCACCGTCAAGCGCTCGGATTTCGGCATGAACTATGGAATCCCGGCGGTCGGCGACGAGATTGCGCTGATGATCGAGATCGAGGGCATCCGCCAATAGGCGACGCTCCCAATCTCAGCCGCCCTTGCGTTTCGTGGGCGAAAGCCCCGAGGGCGCGAAGCGGAGCAGATAGCCACTGATGGGATCGAGCGGGCGGCCCTCTTTGTCGGCCCGGTCCTTGGCGATGGCCGCCTTGCGCACGAATGGCGTGCCGAGGTAGCGGATCGGCTCGGGCGGGAAATCGCGCCTAAGCGGCCGCACCAGGCCGCAGGCGGACCACTCGTCCCGGCGCTTGAGCGCCAGCGAGGCGAGGATCTTGCCCGCGACGTTGCACGGGCCGACCCCGTTGCCGGAGAAGCCGACCCCGTAGAGGATGTCCGGCCGGCCGGCGAGACCGCCAAAGGCCGGCAGGCCGCTCTTGGAACGATCGATCGGGCCCATCCAGCTCGCGGCCACCCGTACGTCCGAAAGCGCGGGATAGCGCGCCTTGAAGCCGGCCTCGACATCGCCCGGGATTTCCGAGGGGCCATCGAAGCGATCGCCCATCAAGCCGCTGAACGCGCGCTTACCATTGACGCCGCCGATGCCGAAGCCGATTCGGCCGTCGAGCGTGGTGCGGTAGTAGGCCACCAGCATCGCCGAGTCCGAGATCGTCATGCCGTTGTTCCAACCGATCCGTTCGAGACGGTCGGGGATGGGCTCCGTCATGATCATGTCGGTTGCGATCATGGCGATGGCCTGGCGGATTTCGGAGAAAGCGATGCCCCAGGCGTTCAGGGCCAGCACGACGGTCTCGGCCTTGACCGATCCATGCCGCGTGTGCACGACAGGCGGCGTCGAGCGGGCAAGCCGCGTCATGGGCGAGTTCTCATAGAGGGTCACGCCCATGTCCCTGGCCACCCGACGCAAGCCGCGGGCGAGCAGGGCCGGCTGCACCGAGGCCGCCGTCTCCTCGAGGATGCCCGCGATGTGCGTCGGTGTGCCCGCGCGGCGCTGGGTCTCCTCGCGCGAGAGCTCGCGGAACGGCGTCACCTGATGGCGCGCCAGGTCATCGACCGTTTCCCGCCAGGAGCCGACGTGCGCCGGAGAGGTCGCGGCCCACAGCCAGCCGTCGTAGCGATAATGCGCGTCGATGCCCTGCGCGCGGCAGAACTCGCCGATCTCCCGGACGCTTTCGGCCGAGGCGCGGCACAGGCGGATGGCCTCGTCGGCGCCGCAGATCTTCTTCATCGAGAGGTATTTTGCCCACCAGGACAGAACGAAGCCGCCGTTGCGCCCGCTCGCACCGCCGCCACAGATGTCGCGCTCGAGGATCACGACGTTGAGCGATGGTTGCTGCTGTTTGAGCCGTATGGCGGTCCACAGGCCGGTGAACCCGCCGCCCACGATGCACACGTCCGCCGTGTGCGCGCCGGTGAGCGGCGGCGCCGTCTCCCTATCGTTCTTGAGCGCTTCTTGAAGCCACCAACTGCGCGGTTTCATACTCATCCCTCCCCGGCGCGGCCGGGACACTGTCGGCTGCCGGAGGCCAGCCGCGGCCGACCTTATTCGAGGCCGCCGCATGCGGCAACCGCCGGGGCGGCAACGGTTTAAGACGAGCTTAACTGAATTCTTTTTTAATGGGGCTCTGGACATCCGCCGGCGCCCTGCCCCGGAATGGTGCGAGGGCGAGTGCACCCGGGCGGCCACGGGCGAGATGAACCGGTGATCAAGCTCGACGATCTCACGGCGGCGACCGGCGCGACCAAGGCGATGGTCGAGCTCTATGTCGCGCTTGGCCTGTTGCCCAAGCCGGTCGTGGGCCGGGACGGCGAGACTACGAGCGCGCGCGTCTTCCCCTCCGGCGCAACTGCGCGCATCCGCACGATCGATGCGCTGCGCAAGCAAGGCCTCAATCTCGTGGACATCTCGCTCAAGCTGCGCGACGAGCCGCTCCCCGCCGGCGAAGACGCCGACCCGCGCGGCGCGTAGCCCGAGTTTTCCAGCCCCGGCCGAGCCTCCCTAACGCCGCGCGGCCATGAAGCCCGAGGGCGCCAGCGCGACCAGCGCCTGAGTCAGGCGCCCCACCGACTTCCCGGCGTGCTCGGCCTTATCCTTGCGCACGGCGGCCCAACGAATGATCGGCGTGCCGATGAAGCGGATGGGCTCGGGCGGAAAATCGCGCGAAAGAGGGCGCACGAGTCCGCAGCCGGACCACTCGTCCTTGCGCCCCAGGGCGAGCGAGGCCAGGATCTTGCCCGCGATGAGCGAGGGCGCCACGCCGTTGCCCGAGAAGCCCGCGCCAAAACAGATGTCCTCGCGGCCCCACAGATGGCCGAAGAACGGCAGGCCGCTCTTGGTGCGGTCCACGGGGCCGCACCAGCTCTGCGCGATTGCCGCCGAGGCGAGGGCGGGATAGGTCTCGGCGAGAGCCTCTTTCAATATCGCTTGGCGGCGTGAGGGGCCGTCGAAGCGTGTGCCGATGCGCCCGCCGTAGGCGTGGACGCCGCTCACCCCGCCCATGACATAGACCAGACGTCCGTCGCGGGTGCGCCGGTAGCCGCGCACGAGCAGTCGGCTGTCGGTGATCGCGAGCCCGCTCTTAAGCCCCAGCCGCTCGAGCTCGTCCGGCACCGGCCGAGTGGCGACGTGCTCGGCGGAGATGATCACGAAGCTGCGGAACAGCTCGGGAAACATCGCCGCCCAGGCGTTCATCGCGAGCACGACCCGGCGCGCACGCAGGCGGCCCTTCGGGGTCACGATTTCAGGGCTCGTTGCCGCCTCGAGATTGAGCAGCGGCGAGTTCTCGAAGATGCGCACGCCCTGTTGACAAGCGACCGTGAACAGACCCCGCACGAGCTCGGCGGGCTGCACGGTCGCGCACGCGGGATCGAGAACGCCGGCGAGGTGGGCCGGGGATCGGGAAAGCGCCCGGACTTCGTCCGGCGCGAGCGCGCGGAAGGGTGCCATCTGGTGCCGCTCGAGCGCATCGATCGTCGCCCGCCACGATTGCTCGTGAGCCTTGCAGGTGGCGGTCCACAGCCAGCCATCGCGCTGGTAGTGGGCATCGATGCCATGCCTCTCGCAAAACCGGCCGATGGTCTCGACCGCCTCGGCCGAAGCCCGGCACAGGCGCAGCGCCTCCGCTTCGCCACACAGCTTGGCGAGCGAAAGGAACTTGACCCAATAGGGAAGCGCCAAGCCGGTGTTGCGTCCGCTGGCGCCCGCGCCGCAGAAGGCGCGCTCGATCAGCACCACATCGAGCGAAGGCTCGAGCTCCTTTAGACGCAGCGCCGTCCAGAGGCCGACAAAGCCTCCACCGACGATTGCGACGTCCGCGCGCACCTCGCCCTCGAGCTCGGGCTGATGCGTCGTCGGCTTGCGCGCGAAGTGCTCGTCGAGCCAGTGACTGGGCAGCATGATCCTTCTCCCATACGGCTTGCCATCTTGGCATGGCCACGGCCAATATCCCGAGCCCTGTGGGCCGCGCCTCCGAGGCCGTTGGCAAGGGGGGGCCAGATCATGCTACGGAATCCGAATGCCAGCCTTCGGAGCGATTCTCGAGACGCTTCATCTTACGAAGGAATTCAAGGGCTTCGTCGCCGTCGATAACGTGAGCTTGAAAATTCGGAAGGGCTCGATCCACGGCCTCATCGGACCCAACGGGGCGGGCAAGACCACGGTCTTCAACCTGCTGTCGAAGTTCACCCGCCCGACCCGGGGCCGCATCCTGTACCAGGGCTCCGACATCACCCATCTCGCCCCGGCCGAGGTCGCCCGACGGGGCATCGTGCGCTCGTTCCAGATCTCCGCGGTGTTCCCGCATCTCACGGCGCGCGAGAACGTGCGCGTCGCCCTGCAGCGCAAGCTCGGGACGAGCCTGCACTTCTGGCGCTCCGAACGGAGCCTCGAGGCGCTCGACGTGCAAGCGCAGGCGCTGCTTGAGCGGGTGGGACTCTTGGATCAGGCCGCAGCCCTCGCCGTGGAGCTGCCGTACGGTGGCAAGCGCGCCCTCGAGATCGCGACAACGCTCGCGCTCGAGCCCGAGGTCATGCTGCTCGATGAGCCGACCCAGGGCATGGGCCACGACGACGTCGGCCGCGTCACGGCCCTGATCCGCGAGGTAGCGCGCGATCGCACCGTGCTCATGGTCGAGCACAACCTGAGCGTGGTCGCCGACCTGTGCGATCGCATCACCGTGATGCAGCGGGGCGCCGTTCTGGCCGAGGGCAGCTACGCCGAGGTCGCGAGCGACCCGCTCGTGCGCGAAGCCTATCTGGGGGCTTAAAGCCGTGGGCGCTCCTCTGCTCGAGATTCGCGGGCTCGATGCCTACTACGGCGAATCGCACATCCTGCACGGCGTCGCCCTCGAGGTGGCGGAAGGCGAAACCGTGACGCTCCTGGGGCGCAACGGCGCGGGCCGGACCACGATCCTGCGCGCGATCCTGGGCATCGTCGGCCGCCGCCAGGGCTCGATCCGCTTCCGGGGAGCGGAGACCATCGGGCTGGCGCCGCACGCCATCGCGCGCCTGGGCATCGGCTATTGTCCCGAGGAGCGTGGGGTGTTCGCCAGCTTGAGCGTCGAGGAGAATCTTCTGCTCCCGCCCCAAGTCGGCGCGGGCGGCATGAGCCTCGACGAGATCTACGCCATGTTCCCGAACTTGAGGGAGCGGCGCAAGAGCCCGGGGAGTCG
>CAZVZP010000111.1:0-8859 GCA_964631625.1 uncultured Hyphomicrobiales bacterium
TGGTAAGTGCTTGATGCTGAGTCGATTTCCGACATGTGTGAATCCGGTAGCCCCCGCGGGAGGGGGCAGGGGGAGGGGTGCTTCCACTCGATCGAATTCCGCTCTAAACGAAGCCGCTCATAGTGCGCGCGACGAATTCCGCGGTCTTGGCCAGCACGCGATCGGTGTGGGCCGCGTGGGGTGCGTGGCTGTCGCCCGGGAGGAGCAGGATTTCCGAGGGGCCCCGGACCCGGCGCGCGATGGCGTGGAGCTGCGCGCGCGTGCCGTAGGGGTCGCCCTCGCACTGGATGAGGAGCACGGGCGTATGAACGGCCGACAATACGCCTTCGATGTTCCAGGAACGGAACGCGGGGCTCAGCCAGGTGTCGGCCCAGGCGCGGAACAGCCGGTCTGCGTCGTCGTGGTAGCGGCCGAGCCGGGCCCCGAGATCGGTGCTCTCGAACAGCTCAACGCTTCGCGCGATGCCGGCCAGCGTGACCTCCTCGACGAAGACGTGAGGCGTTTCGAGGATCAGCCCCGCGGGCGGCGGCCGCTGACGGGCAGAGTGGAGCAGCGCGATCGAGGCGCCGTCTGAATGGCCGAACAGAAAGAGCGGGCCGTTGGCCCCGAGCGCATCGAGCAGCGCCGGCAGAAGAGCCGCCTCGCGGTGCAGGTAGTCGAGGCCCCGCGGTTCGCCCAGCGGCGCGGAGCGCCCATGGCCTCGACGGCTGTAGGCGAGGACGGCACAGCCGGTCGCCGCCGCGAGCTTGTCGGGAAAATCCTTCCAGAGGGTCAGGCTGCCGAGCCCCTCGTGCAACAACACGATGGCGGGCGCCACATCGTTTGGCGGGCCGCTCCAGCGATACTCGAGCGCGCTGCCATCGATTTCCAGACGGGGTGTTGCGGACCTGCTGCTCATCAGGATGACGAAGGGTAGGAGCGATCGATTCGGTATCGAGCCGGAACTATCTTCGACGAGTTCGGGTACGGCAAGGGCGAGGCGGCCGCGCTGCCGCCGAGCATGAAATGAACGGTCCGCCGGGAGAGGAGCGCGGCGGACCGTCGAAGATGATGGGCGCGGCCCCTTGAGGGCCGCGCCCAGGCTGAAAGAATGAGGCGGCGTCCGGCCTACATGGCCCGCACCTCGGTCAAGAACCTCTGGACCTCCGAGCGCAGGGTCTCGGACTCCCGGCTCAAGGACTGGGCCGACTCCAGGACCTGCTGGGCCGCCTGGCCGGTCTCGCCGGCCGCCTGGGTGACGCCGGAGATGTTGGACGAGACCTCGCGGGTGCCGGCGGCCGCCTGCTGAACGTTCTTGCTGATCTCCTCGGTCGCGGTGTTCTGCTCCTCGACCGCGGCCGCGATCGCGGTGGCGATCTCGTTGACTTCGCCGATCGTCTTGCGGATGCCGGCGATGGCCTCGGCGGCGCTCTTGGTCACGTTCTGGATGTCGCCGATCTGCGAGCCGATCTCCTCGGTGGCCTTGGCGGTCTGGTTGGCGAGGCTCTTGACCTCGGAGGCCACGACCGCGAAGCCCTTGCCGGCCTCGCCCGCGCGTGCCGCCTCGATCGTGGCATTGAGCGCCAAGAGGTTGGTCTGGCTGGCGATGTCGTTGATCAGGTTGACCACCTCGCCGATCTTCTGCGCGCCCTCGGTCAGGCTCTTGACCGTCATCGAGGTGCGCTCGGCCTCTTCCACCGCATCTTTGGTGATCTTGGTGGATTGCGCCACCTGACGGCCGATCTCGGACACGGAGCTTGCGAGCTCCTCGGCCGCCGAGGCCACGGTCTGCACGTTGGTGGAGGCCTCCTCGGAGGCCGCCGCCACGGCGCTCGCCTGACGGTTGGTTTCCTCCGCGGTCGAGGCCATGCTCTCGGCGTTCGAGCGCATCTCGGCGGAGGAGGAGGAGACCGCATCCACGACCCCGCTCACCTTCTGCTCGAATCCGTCGGCGAGCATGCGCAGCGTCTGGGTTCGCTCCTCCTTGGCCTGCCGTTCGGCCGCCTCCTTCTCTTCGGCCGTTTTCGCTTCGAGCGCCTTCTGCTCTTCGGCGAGATGCTCGATGCGGATCGCGTTCTCCTTGAAAACCTGGAGGGCCTCGGCCATGGCTCCGACCTCGTCCTTGCGGCCGAGGCAGGGGACCTCGATCGCCTTGTTGCCCTGAGCCAGCTCGCGCATCGCCTCGGTCATCCGGACGATGCCCGAGGAGATGCCGCGGCCGATCAGCCACGCCATCAATAGCCCGAGCGCGAGCCCGCCCGCGGCCAGCACCAGCGTCAGCATCTCGGTCGAGTCCATGAGGGACTCGGTCTCCCCCTTGACCGCGTGCTGCTCCTCTGAGGCACTGTCGCGCACGAACGTGACCGCCTCGCCGATCTCCGTGGCCTCGTTCTTCATCTCGTTGTCGACCAGTTCGCGCAGCTCCTGCGCGATCTCCGCGACCCGCTCGTAGCCGGCGTAGTACTCGTGCTCGAGCCCGTTCACCTCCTCGAAGGTGGCCCGGAACGCCGCTCCTTGGCTCGCCTTCTCGAGGCCCTCGAGGGCCCTGGTGAGATCCGCGAAGGCGGCCTCTGCCTGCTCCGCCGCGTCCGCATCGCCCTGCCCGATCACCTTGTTGGCGTAGAGGCGGACCTCCATGAAGCTCTGCAAGGCCGCCTGGGCCAGCACCAGGGCGTTCGAGTTCCCCGCTTGCGCCGCCCCCGCCATGATCTCCTTCAGATCGGCGGCGATCTTCGGCCCATGGTTGTCGAGGGTCTCGGCGACGAGCTTCTCTTCCTCCTGCTTCAGGACGTCGACCTTCTCAAAGTGCGCGAGATAGGTCTTGAAGCTCTCCTCGATCTCCTGGAGCTTGGCTTCGCGCTCCGGGTTCTTGGTCTCGGCTAGCGCCTTCTCGATATTCCCCACCACCTCCTTGGATATCTCCTCGGCCTGGGTGAAGTCGTCCTCGTCCCCGGTGAACGTGTACTCGCGCGCGTGCCGGCGCATGTCCAGGAACTCGAGGTCGATGTCGGCGGCCAGCTCCTCGACTCCGACCCGCTGGGCGAAGGTCTGAAACTGCTCGGCCACCTGGCGCGAGGAGAGAAGCGCGGTCGCGCTGATCCCGGCCAGGATGGCGAGCAGGCACAGGAAGCCGATGAAAACCTTGGCCTTGATCTTGAGGTTGGCGAAGAACGCGAACCGCCCTTGGGAGGCGCTGGTGACGCTGGTCATGGGATTCTCTCCGTTGGGTTAAATCTGCTGGAGCAGGAAGCGCCGGTGGCGTGACTGCACGGGGCGAGCGTTGTTGGGGAAGAGCTGGGTGAACTTCTGGATCTGGTCGGCCGAGGCCTCGATCGGGGCCTTGAGCACGGTCCACAGGACCCCCTCCGAGCAGGGCGGCGTGGTGAGCGAGCCCCAGTAGCGGTAATAGGCACCGCTCTCATCCGGCAGCAGGTTCGCGGCGTTGATGGCGATGTTGTCGGCGACTGCCTCCTCGTTCGCCGCCGCCGGCATGTGGGACCAGATCCGATCGAGCACGGGATTGCGCTCGCCCGCCAGGATCATCACGCCCACCACGGCGAGCTGACCCTCAGCGTTCTTGTGCACGAAGTGGACCTCCATCGGGGCCGCCGCACCCTCGAGCGTGTGTTCGCTGGGTGCGTGGAAATGGAACTGGAGAAGCTCGAAGCGGCGGCCGTCCACGGTGATGCCGCTGCCGGGCGCGTAATTCGCCTGGATGGTATGGCCGTTGTTGAGCACGCGCAGCGGCGCCTCGTGATAGTCGAACTCGATTGCGGCGAGTGAGCCGCTCCAGGCCTGCGTCGGGTCGAGGTCGATCGGCGACTGCTCGAGCCCCAGCCCGCAGACCCTGAAGTCGGCTTGGAGTTCGGCCCAGTGCTCGGGACCGCTCTTGCCTTCGTAGGTCCAGTGCGGCGCTCCTTCGTGGCTCGACTTCGCGGCCGTGCCGTGATCCTCGCTCCCGTGTGCCTCGGCGCTCCCCGCGCTCTCGTTCATGGTTGCCAGGATCTGATCGACCCGGGCGCCTAAATCCTCCTCCGCGAACGCTTCTTGGGCCGGGATCAGGCCGAAGACGAAGAAGGCCAAGCCCAGGTTGAGCCACAGGTTCAAGCGCAAAACGGACGGGAGCGTCGAGAGCACGGATGCGCTGCCTTTCATTCCTTCCTCCAATCGGCGGGCAAGTGGTTCAACGGGCCGAATTCCTCGTCGGCATCGATGGCCCGGGCCGGTTTGGCTGACTCGAGCCGTGAGCCCTTCAGGATCGAGCCCGGGCCTCGATCGAGTAGCCTCGGTAGTAATCCATAAGGCGTATATCTACCGGGCTCATGATTAACAAAGAATGAACCGGGTTGGGCCCGAGTGGCAGCACGCCTTGGAAGCCTTGCGGCCGTCACAGACGGCCTCCGAGGCCGACACCAAAAAAAACGCCGCGGACGGGCCGCGGCGCCTGAAGGAGTGCCCTAAATTCGCTTCAGTATTTGATGTCGAGCTCGACCCACAGTTTCTGCGTGTCGGTCGAGAAACGGTCCGCATTGTAGTTGGCGTACTTCACCAGCGTCGTGAAGTGCTCATACCAGGTCTTGCTGACGAGGAGATCGGTCTCGCTGCCGTAGTCGGTGCTCACGTTCTCGGCGTTAAAATCGTGATAGACGGCCAAGAGCGTCAGCCCATCGAAAACCCCGGCGTCGCTCAGCACGTACTTGATTGAGCCGTAGAGGTCCTCGACGCCGTCGGGCGGCGTGACCAGGAACTTGTCCGCCCAGCCCTGGAAGGCGTGGAGGCTGGCGAAAGGCGTCTGGAAGGCGCTGGTGCCGTTGCCGCCCAAGACCTCGAAGCCGAAGGTGCCGGTCAGGCCCGCATAGGAGACGGCGGGCTCGATCAGGAAGTAATTCTCGCTGAAATCGGCCCGGTTGTCGGCGTTGTCCGCCTGCCACGCGAACTCGGCCGCGTAGGGAAATGCGACCCCGCTGTCCTCGAGCGCGATCTTGCCCGAGACGCGCGCGCCCAGGGTGCGCGAGGAGAGCGAGTTGCCGAGATCCTGGATGTCGAAGAAGTGGCCGTAAGCCACGGGGACGAACTCGGCGAAGCGGTCGTACTGGAGGTAGAAGGAGTGGTTGTCGGTGTCGAAGGTGCCGACGGGCGAATCCTCGCCGAACACGCGGTTGGCCTGCAGCATGTAGAAGTAGCTCACCGTCGTGTTTGGCAGCGACTTGTTGACCAGTGTCACCCCGTCGTAGGTCTGCTGGTTCTGGCGCCAGCCCGCGTCACCGATGAAACGGTGGTTGTGCCAGACCACCCGCTGGCGGCCGGCGGCCACCCGCGTGTCCGGGATTCCGCTATAGGCCAGAAAGAGCTGGTTCACGTCTTCCGAGTCCGGGTCCGCGACCACGGGAAGCGGCTTGCCGTTGATCGTGTCGTTGAAGTCCTCCGCCCCGATATGGCGCACGGCCTCGAGCTCGAAGAGCGCGCTGAAGCCGTAGAACTCGCCGGTCTCGTAGCCCAGCCGAGCCCGCACCGTGTTGGCATCGGCTTCTTCGGCGAAGGCGTCGTCGTCGACGTTTTCGTAGCGGTAGCGCAGATCGATGATCGGCTTGCCGCCCAGGAGCGCGTCCTCGAGCGCAGTCAACTCGGCTGGCGTGCCTGCTTCGTCGGCGGCCCAAGCGGCCGGTGCGCCGGCCAATAAGGCGGCGCCGCCCAAGAACGCCAGTCCGGCGCGAATTACGCGTCGTGCCATCGCCAAGATACCTCCCTCGACGAGGCTCCGTGGCAAGCCGAGCCAAAAGCCCCATCGGTGGTTAATCGACCACGGCGCCGGCACCTAAGGCCTTGATCGAGGTCAAGGGAGGGGCCCGTGGCTCGCTTGGGGGAAAGGGCCCCAGCGTCTCACCGCCAAGCCGCAAGGGCCGGGGTGGAGCCCGGTGAACGGCGAGACATTTCGCTCCTGGAGTGAAGGGCGGCGCGGCCGGGTGCCGCATCATGTGAGGAGCGGCGGCCCGGAGAAATCCCGCTCGCCGGGGAGGGGGCTCCCGGCGGGCGGGACCGCCGGGTGCTCAGCTTCCGCGTGGCCCTCGAATGCCGCAGTGAAGTCCTGCGCGGCGCGGATGATCTTAAGGAAGCTCCTGGCGTTGGAGCGAAAGGTATCGGCCGGCCATGTGCGGTCGCGCCGTCCATCTTGCGGGCGGGCAGACGAAAGCCATCCACGGCCCTTGTTGAGGGCAGTGAATGGCCTTCGTTGGAAGGTTGGGCTTACGCGGCGCGGACGTTTTTGAGGAAGGTCTCGACGCCAGTACGCAAGGTCTCCGCAAGCCGGGTTAGCTCGCGCGCCGAATCGAGCACGGAGGAGGCGGTCTGCCCGGTCTGGTTTGCGGCCTGCTGAACCCCGCCGATGTTGGAGGTCACATCCTGCGTGCCCTTGGAGGCTTCTTGGACGTTGCGGCTGATCTCCTTCGCCGCGGCGTCCTGCTCCTCGACCGCCGCCGCGATCGCGCCCGCGATCTGGCTCACCTCGTGGATGGTCTTCTGGATCGCCGCAATCGCTTCGGCCGCGCTGCGGGTAACCCCTTGGATGCCGGCCACCTGCGAGCCGATCTCCTCGGTCGCCTTGGCGGTCTGATTGGCCAAGGACTTGACCTCCGAGGCCACGACCGCAAAGCCCTTGCCCGCCTCGCCCGCGCGCGCCGCCTCGATCGTGGCGTTGAGCGCAAGCAAGTTGGTCTGGCTCGCAATGTCGTTGATCAGGTTGACCACCTCGCCGATCTTCTGGGCCGACTCGGTCAGGCTTTGCACGGTCGCCGATGTGCGTTCGGCCTGCTCCACGGCGTCCCTGGTGACGCGGCTCGACTGCGCGGACTGGCGGCCGATTTCGGCGATCGAGGCTGCGACTTCCTCGATCGCGGCCGCGACCGTCTGCACGTTCGTGGAGGCCTCTTCGGCCGCCGCGGCGACCGCCTGGCTCTGGTGCGAGGACTGATTGGCCGCGGCCGCCATGGCCTGCGAGGATTCCTCGAGCCCTTTGGCGCTCTCGCCCACGGTCGTGACCGCGCCCATCACCTCGGCCTCGAAGGTGTCGGCGAGCTTTCTCATCGCCGCCTTCTTCTCTTCCTCGGCGCGGAGCTCGGCCGCCTTCTGCTCCTCGGCCAACTCGTCCATGCGGATGGCGTTGTCCTTGAAGACCTGGACGGCCTGGGCCATTGCGCCGATCTCGTCGCGCCGGCCGAGTCCCGGGATGTCGGTCGTCTTGTCGCCTTCGGCGAGCCGGCTCATCGCCGTGGTCATGCGCTGCACCGGGCCGGAGATGCCGCGGCCGATGACGAGCGCCGCAAGCGCGCCGAGCACGAAGATTGCCGCCGTCAGCACGTAATTTACGAGTTCCGAGGTGCTGATCGCGGTTTGCGTTTCCTCTTGTAGGCCATGCTCGTCTGACGCGAGCGAGTCGCGGACCTTGTCGATGTCCTCGGCCATGACCGTGTCATCGACGATAAGTGCCTCGTCGCGAATCTTATTGCGGCCGAGAATCACCTTCTCCACGTCCGCAGCCGCCTCCTCGTACTGCGGCACGAGGCTCTCGACCTCCTTTAGAAGGGCGCGACGCTTCGGATTCTCGATGCTCCCCTCGAGGTGCTTGAGGGTTTCGTCCATGTCGGCGAATTCCTCGCGCGCCCGATCCATCGCCTCGGCATCGTTCGTGGTGAGGAACTTGTTTACGTACAGTCGCGCGAGGAGGAGGTCCTCCTGGGCCCGGCCGGCCCGGCTCGCCGTCTCGAAATCGCTTTCGGCGAAGGCCGACTCGGTGATCTCGCTGAGCTTTTCGCGCACTTGCGGGCCGATCACGTCCAATGTCTCGAGAACCAGCTCGTTGCGCTGGGCAATGGGCTAGCTATAGGCGATGCACTTCTCGCACGCGGTGCCCGCTACGTCCTCTCGCAGATTCGCATCGCGCAGCGCCTGGAACGGCGCGCTGTGCCACGCCTCCATGAACGACATGGCGTTGAGATCGCCCATGTCGAAGCGGCCGTCGTGGTCGAAGCAGCAGGCCGAGAGCTTGCCGTCGAAGGTAACGTGGCCCTCGGTGAACAGCGACCAGCAGGGCAGCGGCGGGCGCAGCGCGCCGACGCGGCCGATGTTGCCGGCGACCGGGCTGGTGCCGTTGGCGCCCGCGGTCAGTCCCGCCTGACCGTAGAGCGGCAGCCAGTAGTGCTCGTCCACGTAAGGGGCGATGAGGGCGACCGCGCCTTTCATGCGCTCGAGCTGCTCGCCGTCATAGAGGATGGACGAGGCATAGAGGCCGCAGCGGTGGCCGCTCTGGCGCTCGACCTCGTCGCGCACGCGGCGCGCCTCGCGGATATTCGCCACCACGGTGTCGAACGCATCGACCTGGGTGACCTGGCGGAACTGCTCGGGATCGCCCGAGTTGAACGAAAACTTGAGGCTGTCAAGCCCGGCTTCCAGGCAGGCGCGCACGCGCTCGGGCGTGGCCAGGCGCCCGTTGGTGGTGAGAAAGATATAGGGATAGCCGAGCGTGCGTGCGTAGGCGATGGCCTCGGGCAGCCATTTGCACAAGAACGATTCGCCCAGGTAGAACAAGCCGATCTCCTCGACGCCCCCCTCGCGCATCTCGCGCAGGAGGCGCTCGAACAGCGCGCGATCCATCTGGGATTTCTCGCGCAGCCGCATGCCGGTGGCGCAGAAGAAGCACTTGAAGTCGCAGTGCGCGGTCAGCTCGATCTTGACGCTCCTGGGACAAGGCGGCGCGGGCACGCGGTAGTCGTCGGGGATACCGGTGATCGCGTCGATGCGTTGGGTGATGGTCATGGCACTCCCTCGCGAGTTCGAGCCCGAGAGGCGTGCCGGGTTTTAGAGTCCGTTTGAGAACTCCAGTTTCGC
>CAZVZP010000112.1:0-8794 GCA_964631625.1 uncultured Hyphomicrobiales bacterium
ATCCAACGACCGGATAAAGCTGCTCTATCGTCTTTAAATCTAGAGCAATTTCATTCACTCAGATTGAACCGTCCGGTTCAATCTGAGTGAATATTGCTCTAGGCGCGGAATCGGATCGCGTGGAAGCAGACCTCTCCCCCTACCCCCTCCCGCGAGGGGAGGGGGACGAAATAAATCGGATATGTAAAGTTGACATATGTGACGACTCGGCGCATGAGTCCTGGCCATGCAAAGTTACAGCTTTAGAGATTTCCTACGAAGTCTCCCATGGCGGACCCTTGGGGTACTTGCCGGATGGTCAATCGCGGGCGGGATATGGCACGCGCTTGCGGCCTTTGGTGTTCATCCGAACGAGCGGATTGCGGCGGTGATTGTCGGGGCCGCAAATTCGGATTTGGCGCTCGCGCTAGCGCTGCTGTTCTTCGGGATGGTTGCGCTTGCCGGGTTCATTTTTGGGCCGTCGATCCCGGTCATTGCCGAGCGAGTTAGGAAATACTGGGAGCGCAGAGACTTATTGCTCGGCGGCGGCGATACCGAGGTTGGCGAAGCCGTCTATCGCCTAGCCCATTCATTTTCTTGGGGGAAATGGTTCGCGGCCCAATGCTTGGCAAATAACGGTAAGCCGATAGGGGCAATTTCCCTAATGCACACCGCGGCAGGTCTGGTGGAGGGTGAAGCTATGGCCGGTCGGTTGGTTTTCCGTGGAAGGCCACCAGGTGCGACCGACTACGAAGAAATTCCGCGTGAAGCCTGGCGTCTGATCGCGCTTGGCGTGAAGCCGCACCCAAGGAGGATTTGGGACGCGATGCCCGTACCTCGCAGCGAGGTTGACCCGGCGCGCGTGCAAAAATTTCTTGATTACGACAGCATTATTGTTAGCAGCGATGAATTTGAAAAACTGTTTCCTCCAATAGACAAACAGGCGGACGCCGAAAGGGCTACGTTCATCAAGCAGGCGAAGAAGCGCAAGCTTGATTCGAAGGAAATAGCGAGACTTTCATGAGCGCCGGAAAATTCATCAGCCTTGAAGAAGTGCGCAAAAATCCGAAACTCCTAAAGCGGTTCATGAAAGAGCGCGCCTCACAAGGCGACGCTGACGCTTTCGAGGCGACGCTTAAGGCGATGGTCAAAAACTCTCCATCAACCGCGAAAACATCAGGTGCGGGGCACGGCGGAGGTTCCAGCGGTACTCGAACTCGCCGAGGTAGCGATGAAGGTACTTAGGCGACACATGGACGTGCGTGCCACAGATCGAACGCTTCAGGATCGACCAGAAGCCATCAACCGTGTTCGTGTGAACATTGCCGCGCGCATACTCTTTCGCCGCATGGTTGACGCTATGGTGGTCGTATCCGGCTTCGTGCAGGCGCTTATAGGAATGCAGTTCGTCCGTGCTGACCGTCGTGCCGGGCACGACGTTATCGATAATGTGAGGCTCAAGGGTGTCGCGGCGCACGTTCGGCACGATGCGCGTGATTATGTCACCGCCGCGCTCAACCATGCCCATCACAATCGCCTTGCGGTCCTGGTGCGGCCCTTTGCCTTTGCCGCGCACCCTGCCGCCGATGAACGTCTCGTCGATCTCAACGTGACCGCCAAGCATCGGGTCGCCGTCAACGTTCGCCATGTGCGCGCGGATCAGGTGCGCCATGCGAAACGCGGTCGGATAGCTGACGCCCAACTGCCGCTGCAATTCCTTCGCGGGCACGCCGTGGCGCGTCGTTGTGAAAAGATAGATTGCATAGAACCACTTCACGAGCGGCGTGTGGCTGTCCGTGAAGATCGTCCCCTTCATCGGGTGAACGTGATGGCCGCAATTGCAGGTGTAGGCGGGCTGCTTCGCAAGCTTGCGGAACTTCCCTATTTCTCCGCATTTCGGACACCCAAAATCGTCGCCAAACCGCAGCTTCATCAGGTGCTCAAGGCATGTCTCCTCCGTGGGGAAGCGCTTGAAAAAGTCCTGAATTGTCAGCGTTTTTGCCATAGCGAGCGTCTCCTATGACTGAATATAGGAAACCGCCTCACATATGTCAAGTTTATAATCACGAAATAAATAGCTCCCTCCTCCCTTTGCGGGGGAGGGTTGGGGTGGGGGCCATCGGCACGCTCAAGACAAGTTCGCGTGATTCCACTCGATCGCATTCCGCTCTAGCGTCTGCGCGATCGCCGCCGTCCGCTAGAGCAGCATCCGGTCAGTTGGAATCGCTTTCAGCGATCCAACGACCGGATAAAGCTGCTCTATCGTCTTTAAATCTAGAGCAATTTCATCCACTCAGATTGAACCGACCGGTTCAATCTGAGTGGATATTGCTCTAGTCGACCTCGACGCGCGGGCGCGCATCGCCGAGCCGGGGCGTGGTCGGCGCGCCCCAGAGCTGCCGTTCGCGGATGAAGGGCAGAGGGTATTGCGGGTGCGGGCCGTCGAACTCGCGCGCCAAGCGGTGGCCGTCGAAGATCGCGTTCAGGCATTGGCGCGGCGCATGGCAGTCGCCGATCCGGTAGATGGCCTGAAGCCCGTATTTGCCCCATTCGGATCGGCGCGCCTTGAGCGCGCGATAGAGCCCGTTGTTGGGCAGCCGCGAGGTGCAGAGGATCACCGTATCGCACGGGATCTCGATGAGATCGGCGGATTCGCGCCGGCCCCACTGGCCCGGGCCGATCTCGTAGAGCTCCGGCGAATCCCGGTAGAGATAGAAGAGCTGGATCTTACCGGGTTCGATCGCGTGCCCCCAGTGGTTGCGGATCGGCGTGATCTTCTTCTCGTACATGAGGCGCTTGTTGTTCTGCAGCTCCATGGTGTAGCGGGTGTACTCGGTCATCTCGTTCATGTTGGTGACGAGGGTGACCGTGGCCTTGCCCTGATCGGCCATGAGCTCGGCCATGGCGAGGCCCGTGAAGTGGCCTTCGCCGTCGAACACGACGACTCGTTTGCCGGTCGGTTTTCCCGCCATGATTTGCTCGGGCGTGCAGACGTGGGGCAGCGAGGCATCCGCTCCCGGGATCGGCCGGTGGGTCTCGGCGCCGAGCCCGTTCGCGGACCAGTGCGCGCCCGTGGCGATGACGGCCCGGTCCGCACCGTATTTCAGCACCGCCTCCGCCGTCATTTCGCCCAGGCCCAAGTGGAGCTCGACGTTCTTGAGTTTTTTCAACTGAATTTCGCGGTAGGTGATGACGCGCGCCCACTCCGAGCAGCGCGGATAGCGCGATACCATCCGCCAGTGGCCGCCGAGCTCCTTCTCGGCCTCGCACAGATGCACGTCATAGCCACGCTTGCCCAAGACCATGGCGCACTCCATCCCGGCGGGTCCGCCGCCCACGACGAGCACGGAGCACGGACTCTTCGTCTTCTCGAACGTCTCGGGGTGCCAGCCCCGGCGGTACTCCTCGCCGGAGGTCGGATTCTGGGTGCAGAAGAGGAGCGCCTGCTGCTGCATCTTGGAGACGCACATGTTGCAGCCGATGCACTCGCGGATGTCCTCGAAGCGCCCTTCGGCGATCTTGGCGGGCAGGAACGGATCGGCGATCGAGGGCCGCGCCGCGCCGATGATGTCGCACTGAGCGCTGGTGAGCGCGGCCAGCATATCGTCGGGGCTCGTGAAACGTCCGTTGTTGACGACCGGCACCTCGCCCACGATGCCCTTCACCTCCGCGACAAACGGCCTCATCCAGTTCGATTTGCGGAAGCGCGAGGAGCCGGCGTCCTCGCCCCACTCCTCGTAGTCGCCGATCTTGACCGACCAGGCATCGAGCAAGCCCTCGCGGTGGATGAGATCGACCGCGCGGATGCCTTCGTCGAAGTGGCGCAGGCTCCTCTCCCCCAGGAGGTCATCGACCTCGTAGCGCGTGGTCACGGCGCAGTGCTGGCCGCACGCCCGCTTGACCGCGCCCGCCACCTCGAGGAAGAAGCGCAGGCGGTTTTCCAGCGAGCCGCCGTAGCGGTCGGTGCGGCGGTTGTAGCGATGGTCGAGGAACTGGGCCGGGATCGTGTTGTCGCCGGCCGAGATCTCGAGGATGTCGAAGCCCGCCCGCTCGGCGCGCTTGGCCGCCTCGACGTACATGTTCATCAGCGCCTTGATGTCGTCCTCGTCCATTTCGGCACCGTAGACCGTGCGCTCGGGGAAGACGTTGGAGGGCAGCCCGCTCGGATCGCGCGGCACCTCGCGCGATTCCATCGCGGGCGGGTGGCAGCCGCTGTACCAGAGCTGAATCCCGGCGAGCGCCCCGTGCCTGTGCAGCGCCTCGCACATGTGACCCAAGTTGAGGACGTCGCCCTGGTCCCAGATGCGCGCCAGATGGAAGGGGTATTCGTCCGATTCGGGATGGATCGAGCAAGCCTCGGTGAACACGGCGCCCCAGCCGCCCTCGGCCTTCATGCCCCGGAAGCCGGCCTGGGTGCCCGGCCGCTCGGAGCCGTAGCCGGTGCAGTGCGAGGTCTGCCAGAAGCGGTTCTTGAGGGTCTTGGGGCCGATGCGGATCGGCTTGAACAGGATGTCGTATTTGGGATCGCGGGCCATGGCTCTTCTCCCCCGAAGGCGTGGCAGCCAGCAAATTGTACGAACGAACGCCCGCAGCGCAATCTCGAAACCGGCCAAGGGGCGCGGGGTGCCAGGCGGCGCAAGCCCTTGGCCGGCGGCGCCCCGGATCTATTCGGGCCGCTGCCTTAAGCCGACGCGTCCTCGAGTGCCCCCCGGCGCGCCGTTGATCTCAATCAACACCCCTTGCGCCCGGCGATCCGATGCTTACATGCGAGGCAAAGGACCCGAGGGATCCACGCCCGGGAAATTCGGAGGAGATGGAACCATGGCCGAGAAGAAACTAGCGGAAGCCAAGACCTCGGTGCCGGTGACGCGCGCCGCCGCTGCCGTGCCGACGTTTTGGGATTTGCGTCGCGAGGTCGACAGCCTGTTCGAGAACTTTTTCACGCGCGGATTCCCGAGCTTAAGCCGCGGGCTCTTGGCCGAGCCGTTCGAACGGTTCGAACGGATGGGCGAACTCGCGCCCTCGCTCGATGTCGCGGAGACGGACACGGGCTACGAGGTCAGCGCCGAGCTCCCGGGCATGTCCGAGAGCGACATCGAGGTGACGATCGCCAAGGGCATGCTGACGCTCAAGGGCGAGAAGAAGGAGGAGCGCGAGGAGAAGAAGAAGAACTACTATCTCTCGGAGCGCCGCTTCGGCTCGGTGCAGCGTTCGGTATCGCTGCCCGAGGACGTGGACGAGGAGAAGATCGCCGCCAAGTTCGACAAGGGCGTGTTGACGGTCACCTTGCCCAGGTCCGCCGAGGCCCAGAAGGCCGTGAAGAAGATCAAGGTCGCCAAGGCCTGAGGGGACCGGGAACCCATTGGGCGGCGCCAGTGGCACGGTGCCGCCCGTTTCGTGTAAGATAGGGCCGATGCCGAGACGCAAGCTCAAGACTTGGTTCGTCGTGGCCGACGGCGCGCGGGCGCTCATCCTCAAGCAGGACGGCGCGAACGGCCGGCTCGAGCGGGTCGACGAACTCGAGGAGGCGTTGGCGCGCCGGCGCGCCCGCAAGCTCGTGAGCGACAAGCCAGGCCGCGCCTTGGAGAGCGTGGGCTTTCAGCGCTACGGCGCGGCGCCGGCCCGGATGATGATGCGCCACGCCCTGGCGCCGCGCACCGATCCGCATCGGCTCGAGAAGGAACGGTTCATCGATGGTCTCGCGCGGCGCATCGATGCGGCGTGCGCCAACGACGAGTTCGACCGGCTGGTCGTCGCGGCGCCCGCCAAGGCGCTCGGCGATTTGCGCCGCGCGCTGGGCGAGGGTGCGCGCGAGCGCCTGGTCAAGGAGCTGCCGAAGGATCTCACGAAGGTGCCCGCGGCCGAGCTCGCGGGCCATCTCGGGGCGAGCGAGCCGCCTAGGCCGAAGTTGCGTTAGCCAAGCGCAAGAGCGGCCGGCGCAGGCCCAGGCCTTCCTCGCGGAAGCCGAATTCGCGCAAGAGCCCGCCCAGCCAGGCATTCGAGCGCTCGAGCCGGGCGCTCAGCATGTGGCAGTCGAAGTGGCGCGCGCAGGCTTCTGCGCCCTTCAGGAGGCTCTCGGCGACGCGCCGGCGATAGACCATCTCGGGCACGACCAGGCAGTCGAGCGCGAGCATGCCGCCGTAGGTGAGCGAGGGCAGCAGGCAGTACGCGAACAGAGCGCGTATACGCTCGGCCTCGTCCTCGAGCACGACCATGCCGGCCGGCGCGGGGTACTGCCCAGGGTGCGCCGCGGCAAAATGTCGCGCGTAACGGCGCCAGTCCTCGAGCGAAAGCGGGCCTGCGATCTCGCGCACCAGCGAGTAGGCGCGATCGATGTGCAGGGGCCCCAGTGGGCGCGGCCATAGATCGACGTGATCGGACATCCCGCGCTGTTCTCCCTCTCATAACAATCATAATCCGCGGAGTGGGCCAAAAGTTTGATGCACGTCAAGGCGTTGTCTCTTCACGCACCGCCCGGCGGATGGGCCTGGAAAGGCGGCTGGCGGCCGCTTAAATTGTCTTTAAATTGGGCGCCAGGGCTCAAAGAGCGAAGGGGAGATGCTCATGAAGACGCTGCCGAAGGCCGAGCCGCTGCCGGCGCGCGCGGCGAATTGTGCGGTCGTCGATTGCTCCGTCTGCGAGGTGCGCCACCTAGTGTTCTGTGCGGCGCTGAAAGACGAGGAGATCGGCTCGCTCGCCCGCCTCGCGAGCCGACGGCGGGTGACGGCGAACGAGCTGCTGTTCCAGGAAGGCGACCCGGCCGATGATGTGTTCAATCTCGTGGCCGGCACTCTCAAGCTCTACAAGCTCTTGCCCGACGGGCGGCGGCAGATCACGGGCTTCCTGTTCCCCGGGGACTTTCTCGGTTTGGCCTCGCGGCACGGTTACTCCTACGCCGCCGAGGCGGTGAGCGATTGCGTTCTTTGCCGGTTTCCGCGCCTGCGGCTCGAAGCCCTGTTCCGAGCCTATCCGGGGATCGAAAGCCGGCTCTTCGCCTACGCCAACGACGAGCTCGCCGCGGCCCAGGAACAGATGCTGCTGCTGGGGCGCAAGACGGCGATCGAACGGGTAGCGAGCTTTCTCAACCGGCTGGCCCAGCGTGGCGGCGAACCGGGCCAGGGGGCCGAGGGCCTGCCGCTGCCCATGAGCCGCGCCGATATCGCGGATTACCTGGGGCTCACCATCGAAACCGTGAGCCGCACGTTCACGCGGCTCAAGGAGCAGCGCCTGATCGATCTGCCCTCCCCGCGCTCCCTCGTGGTGACGAACGCGGCGGCGCTGAAGGAGCTCGCCGAAGGCTAGAGCAGCATCCGGTCAGTTGGAATCGCTTTCAGCGATCCAACGACCGGATAAAGCTGCTCTATCGTCTTTAAATCTAGAGCAATTTCATCCACTCGGATTGAACCGTCCGGTTCAATCCGAGTGGATATTGCTCTAGGGCAGCGGCCGGCTCCGGCCGAACGTGCCCGCTACAGGAGATCGCGCAGGCGGTAATACGCCATGCCGAGCACCAGGAGCGGCATGCGCAGCAGGGGCCCGCCGGGAAAGCGGCGATGGGGCAGGCGCGCGAAAACGTCGAAGCGTTCGGCCTGCCCGGCGATGGCCTCGGCGATGACGCGGCCTGCCAGCCCCGTGAGCGCCACGCCGTGCCCCGAATAGCCGTGGGCGTAATAAAGGTTGGGCGCAAGCCGCCCCAACGCGGGCGTCCGCTCCATCGTGATCGCGACCCGGCCGTGCCAAGCGTAGTCGAGCCGGGCGTTCGAGAGCTGGGGGAAGACGCGCAGTATCTTGCGCCGCATCGTGGCCCTGAGATCGGGCGGGGTTACGGTCGAGTAGCTCACTCCGCCGCCGAACAGCAGCCGGCCGTCGGCGGAGAGCCGGAAGTAGTCGAGCACGAAGTTGCAATCGGAGATCGCGATGTCGCCGGGGATGAGCGCGCGGGCGCGCGCTTCGCCGAGGGGCTCGGTTGCCACCATGTAGGTCGAGGCCGGCATGGCCTGCGCGCATAGCTCGGGCACGAGCCGGCCCAAGGTGGCGTTGCCGGCGAGCACGGCGAAGCGCGCGCGCACGGAGCCCCGCTTGGTTTGGAGCAGCACGGCGGCGCCCTGCTTGATCGCGCGCACGCGGCTCCCCTCGAACAGGCGCGCGCCCGCCGCCTGGGCCGCCCGGGCGAGGCCCAGCGCGTAGTTGAGCGGGTGGAGATGACCGGCCTCGGCGAACCAGTAGCCGCCGAGATAGCGCGGCGAGCGCACCACGGCGTGGAGCTCCTCGCGGCGCAAGAGCCGCCCGCCGGCGTAGCCGTAACGCTGCTCGAGATGGCGCGCGGTCTTCTCGAGCGCACGCATCTGGCGCGCCTTGGGTGCGGCCAGGAGATAGCCGGTGAGCTTGAGATCGCAGTCGATGGCAAGGCGGCGCACGCGCTCGCGCAAGAGTTCGACCGCCTCGAGGCCCAAGGCCCACAGGCGCCCGGCATCCTCGCGGCCCACGGCGCGCTCGATGGCCTCCATCTCGGCGGCGTAGCCCCAGGCCACGTGCCCGCCGTTGCGGCCCGAGGCACCGAAGCCCACGCGCGCGGCTTCGAGCAGCACCACGTCGTAGCCGCGGCTTGCGAGCTCGAGCGCGGCCGTGAGCCCGGTGTAGCCGCCGCCCACCACGGCGACGTCGCAGGCGAGGCTTTGCTCGAGCTCGGGCAACTCGGGCGAGGGATGGGCGCTCGCCGCGTAATAGGAGCGGGGATGGGGCGGCTTCGCCATCGCCGCCCTAGAGCAGGATGATTTTGGTTTGAATCGCGGGGGGATTCCCACGGGCTCGCGAA
>CAZVZP010000113.1:0-6869 GCA_964631625.1 uncultured Hyphomicrobiales bacterium
GTGGATGTAGCCCATGCCCACGTCGTGCAGGGTCTGCAGCCGGTTCTTGATCGATGGCACTACCGCGAAGAAGTCCAGCGCCTCGTCGACCGTCATCTCCAGGATCTCGGCCACGTTCTTGCCCTTGTACTCGATTTCGAGGGTCTCGCGGTTGTAGCGCTTGCCCTTGCACACGTCGCACTGGACGTAGATGTCGGGCAGGAAGTGCATTTCGATCTTGATGAGCCCGTCGCCCTGGCAGGCCTCGCAGCGCCCGCCCTTGACGTTGAAGGAGAAGCGCCCGGGCTTGTAGCCGCGGGCGCGCGCCTCGGGGAGCCCGGCGAACCAGTCGCGGATCGGCGTGAAGGCGCCGGTGTAGGTCGCGGGGTTCGAGCGCGGCGTGCGGCCGATGGGCGACTGGTCGATGTCGACCACCTTGTCGAGGAATTCGAGCCCTTCGATCGAATCGTGCTCGCCCGGATGGCTGCGTGCGCCGTTGAGCTTGCGCGCCGCGGCCGCATAGAGCGTGTCGACCACGAGGGTCGACTTGCCGCCGCCCGAGACGCCGGTCACGCAGGCGAAGGTGCCGAGCGGCACCTCGGCCGTGATGCGCTTCAAGTTGTTGGCGCGCGCGCCGATGATGCGCAGCAGCTGCCCCGGATGGCCGGGCCGGCGCCGCTCGGGGAGCGCGATCTGGCGCACGCCGGTGAGATATTGGCCGGTGAGGCTGTTGGGGCTCCTCATGATCTCTTCGGGCGCACCCTGCGCCACGATGTCCCCGCCGTGGATGCCCGCCCCGGGTCCGATGTCCACCACGTAATCGGCGGTGCGGATCGCCTCCTCGTCGTGCTCCACGACGATCACCGTATTGCCGAGATCGCGCAGCTCCTTGAGCGTCGCAAGCAGCCGCGCGTTGTCGCGCTGATGCAGCCCGATCGAGGGCTCGTCCAGCACGTAGAGCACGCCGGTCAAGCGCGAGCCGATCTGGGAGGCCAAGCGGATGCGCTGGCTCTCGCCACCCGAGAGCGTGCCCGCGGCGCGCGCGAGCGTCAGATACTCGAGTCCCACGTTGACGAGGAAGCCGAGCCGCTCGTTGATCTCCTTGAGGATACGTTCGGCGATCTCGTGCTGTTTCTGCGTCAGCGTGCCGTCGAGCTGCCGGAACCACTCGGCCGCCTTGTGGATCGAGAAATCGCACACCTCGCCGACATGCAGGCCCCCGACCTTGACCGCCAGCGATTCCGGCTTGAGCCGGTAGCCCTTGCAGGCTTCACAAGGCGCGCTGCTCTGGTAGCGCGCGAGCTCCTCGCGCAGCCACGCGCTGTCGGCCTCGCGCCAGCGCCGTTCGATGTTGGGGACCACGCCCTCGAAGGCTTTGCGCGTGGTGTAGGTGCGCAGGCCGTCGTCGTAGGTGAAGGTGATGGCTTCGCCGTCCGAGCCGAAGAGGATCGCCTGGCGCAGCTTCTCGGGCAGCTCGCGCCACGGCTTCGTGGTGCTCGCCTTGTAGTGCTTGGCGAGCGCATCGAGGGTCTGCTGGTAGTATTGGGACGAGGAGGCCGTCCAGGGCGCGATCGCCCCTTCGCGCAGCGACAGCCGTTCGTCGGAAACAATAAGCTCGGCATCGAAATACAGGCGCAGGCCGAGCCCATCGCAAGAGGGACAAGCCCCAAAGGGGTTGTTGAACGAGAACAGGCGCGGTTCGATCTCCTCGATCGTGAAGCCCGAGACGGGGCAGGCGAACTTGGCCGAGAACATCAGGCGCTCGCCGCCATCCGCGTTCTCGGCGATGAGCAGCCCGTCGCTCAAGTCGAGCGCGGTCTCGATGCTGTCGGGCAGGCGGTTGCCGAGCTCCTTCGAGACGACGATGCGGTCCACCACGACCTCGATGTCGTGCTTGCGCTTCTTGTCGAGCTGCGGCGCCTGTTCGATCGGGTGCAACACACCGTCGACCTTGACGCGGGTGAAGCCCTTCTTCATCAGGGCCTGCAGCTCCTTGCGGTACTCGCCCTTGCGCCCGCGCACGATGGGCGCGAGCAGGAGCAGGCGGGTCTTTTCGGGCAGGGCCAGGATGCGGTCCGCCATCTGGGAGACGGTCTGGCTTTCGATGGGCAGGCCGGTGGCGGGCGAGTAGGGTACGCCGATGCGGGCGAAGAGAAGCCGGAGATAGTCGTAGATCTCGGTCACTGTGCCCACGGTCGAGCGCGGGTTCTTCGACGTGGTCTTTTGTTCGATCGAAATCGCCGGCGAGAGCCCTTCGATCGACTCGACGTCCGGCTTCTCCATGAGCTCGAGAAATTGCCGGGCGTAGGCCGAGAGGCTCTCGACATAGCGCCGCTGCCCCTCGGCGTAGATCGTGTCGAAGGCGAGCGAGGACTTGCCCGAGCCGGAGACCCCGGTGATGACGATGAGCGAATCGCGCGGCAGATCGAGGTCGATGCCCTTGAGGTTGTGCTCGCGCGCGCCGCGGATGCTGATCGTCTTGCTGCTCATGGCCGTGGGCCGGACCTCGCGCCGTGCAACCGCCTATCTTAGCGGCCGCGGGCGGCCTAAAGCCAATCTTGTGATGCCGTCAAGGGTTGCCCGCGGCCCAACGCGGCCGTCCGGTATCCCTGGTTTGGCCCCGGAGAGAAGAGGCGGGCCGGCCCGCTTTTGGGCCGACCCGCCAAGGCAAACGAGCGGGCGCCGCCCCGTTCGGAGGGGGCTAGCTCAAACTGTCGAGCAGCGCCCGGCTCATTTGCTTGGCGGTACGGATCACGGCGAGGCTCGCCTCGTAGGTCCGTGCCGCAACCCCGAGCTCGACGATCTCGAACTCGAGCGAGACGCGGGGGCGGAGTACGATCCCATCGGGCCCGGCGTCCGGGCTGTCGGGCTCGAAGCTTTCGATCGACGGCGGGATGACCGGAAGGCTGAGGGCGCGAGTGCCACCGGTCGCCAGGCTTACCTGTGCGGTCCTCTGGGGGGTGTAGCCCGTGGGGTCTCCCGGGTGGGCGGCGCCCGTGCTGCGCACATTGACGATGTTGTTGGCGGCATTGGCCGTGCGCCGGGTCGCGGCGGCCAAGCCCGAGAGTGCGATATCGAAGGCGGCTATCATGAGCGTTCCCAGCCTCGGCCCAGGGTAGCGCGGGGACTTTGCCCGACCGTTAAACGACGCCCTGGAATTGCTGGAAATTTCAGCAAATCTCGATCGATCGGACGTGGCGGGAAAGGACCTTGCAGCGCCCGACCCTTGGGTGAGGCGAGCGCGAATTGCGGCGCTCGGCGGATTCCGATTTAATGGGCCTTCGAACGATCAATGGGCCTCGACGAAGGGGCGGGGAGAATAAGTCATGGCGGGAAGCGTCAATAAGGTCATTCTGGTCGGCAATCTCGGGCGCGACCCCGAGGTGCGGCATCTGCCCGACGGGCGCCCGGTGGTCAATCTCTCGGTCGCGACCTCGGAGAGCTGGCGCGATCGCAATTCGGGCGAGCGGCAGGAGCGCACCGAATGGCATCGGGTGGTGATCTTCAACGAGCGCTTGGGCGAGGTGGCGCAGAAGTTCCTCAAGAAGGGCTCGAAGGTCTTCCTCGAGGGCCAGCTGCAGAGCCGCAAGTGGACCGACGCTCAAGGCCAGGACCGCTATACGACCGAGGTCGTGCTCGGCCGCTTCCGCGGTGAGCTCACCATGCTCGACGCCCGGGGCGCGGCAGAGGCCCAACCGTCCGAAGAGGGCGCCGAGTCGCAAGCCGCCGAGCCGGCGCCGAAAAGCAGCGATCTCGACGACGAAATCCCCTTCTGACTGCCGGATAACCAATTAAAAATAAAGGTAAAAATTGGACTTATCCGGAGCGCCTTTCGCTGTCGCGACGGGGTGCGCGTGGGGTAAGATTTCGAGCCTATTCGAGGCCTTTCCTTAGACCTGCCGAGGCGCCTCCAAAGGTGCTCGCGAGAATGGATTGCGCGTGACCGACCAGCCCGTCCCACCCGCCGAGCACATCGTGCCGATCACCATCGAGGAGGAGATGAAGAGATCCTACCTCGATTACGCCATGAGCGTGATCGTGGCGCGCGCGCTGCCCGACGTGCGCGACGGCTTGAAGCCCGTGCATCGGCGCATCCTCCACGCCATGAACGAGGCGGGCTACGAGTGGAACAAGCCCTATCGCAAATCAGCGCGCGTGGTGGGCGATGTCATGGGCAAGTACCACCCCCATGGCGACGCCGCGATCTACGAAACGATGGTGCGCATGGCCCAGGATTTCTCCATGCGCCTCACCCTGATCGATGGCCAGGGAAACTTCGGCTCGATGGATGGCGATCCGCCGGCCGCCATGCGCTACACCGAGGTGCGCCTCGCCAAGGCGGCGCATGCGCTGCTCATGGACATCGACAAGGAGACCGTCGATTTCCAGCCCAACTACGACAGCAGCGCGGAAGAGCCGGTGGTTCTGCCGGCGCAGTTCCCCAATCTTCTGGTCAACGGCGCGGGCGGAATCGCGGTCGGCATGGCGACGAACATTCCGACCCACAATCTTGGCGAGGTGATCGACGCCTGCGTGGCCTGCATCGACAACCCCGAGATCGCGATCGACGAGCTCATGGACATCGTCCCGGGCCCGGATTTCCCGACGGGAGGGATCATCCTGGGCCGCTCCGGCATCCGCTCCGCGTTCTACACCGGGCGCGGCTCGGTGCTCCTGCGCGGGCGCACCCACATCGAGACGATCCGCAAGGAGCGCGAGGCCATCGTCGTGACCGAGATCCCCTATCAGGTCAACAAGGCACGGATGGTCGAGCGCGTCGCCGAGCTCGTGCGGGAAAAGCGCATCGAAGGTATCGCCGATCTGCGCGACGAATCCGACCGCGATGGCGTGCGCGTCGTGATCGAGCTCAAGCGCGACGCCATGGCTGAGATCGTGCTCAACCAGCTCTATCAATACACGCCGCTGCAGAGCACCTTCGGCGTCAACGCGCTCGCGCTCTTGGGTGGCCGGCCCGAGCTCCTGAACTTCAAGCAGATGATCGAGGCGTTCATCGACTTCCGCGAGGAGGTCGTGACCCGGCGCACGGTGTTCGAGCTGGGCAAGGCGCGCGACCGAGCCCATGTGCTGGTTGGGCTGGCCATCGCCGTGAGCAACCTCGACGAGGTGATCAAGCTGATCCGCGCCGCCAAGGATCCGAACGAGGCGCGTCTTGCGCTGATCGAGCGCGAGTGGCCGGCCGAGGCCGTGGCCGGACTCGTTCAGCTCATCGACGAGCCCGGCCGCCGGGTGGTCGAAGGACGATATCGGCTGTCGGATACGCAGGCCCGCGCCATCCTCGAGCTTCGCCTGCAGCGCTTGACCGGGCTCGAGCGTGACAAGATCGCGGACGAGCTCAAGGAGATCGCGGTCGGTATCCGCGATTATCTTGCGATCCTGCAATCGCGCGAGCGCCTCTACGCGGTGATCCGGGACGAGCTGAACGCGATCCGCGAGGAATTTGCCACGCCCCGCCGCACCGAGATCTCGGATCAGGAGTTCGCCGTCGACGTCGAGGACCTGATCCAGCGCGAGGACATGGTGGTGACCGTCAGCCACGCGGGCTACATCAAGCGCGTGCCGCTCTCGACCTATCGGGCGCAGCGGCGGGGCGGGCGCGGCCGCGCCGGCATGGCGATCCGCGAGGAAGATTTCGTCAGCCAGGTGTTCGTTGCCAACACCCACGCGCCGGTCCTGTTCTTCTCGACCGCGGGCAAGGTGTACAAGATGAAGGTCTTTCGCTTGCCCGAGGCGGCCCCGAATGCACGCGGCAAGGCGTTGGTCAATCTCCTGCCGTTGGCCGAGGACGAGACGATCTCGACCGTCATGCCGTTGCCCGAGGACGAGCGCGCATGGGAGGATCGCTACGTCATGTTTGCCACCTCGAGCGGCGACGTGCGGCGCAACCGGCTGTCCGACTTCTTCCACGTCATGGCGAACGGCAAGATCGCCATGAAGCTTGAGACCGGCGATCGACTCGTCGGGGTCGCGACCTGCACCGAGGAGCAGCACGTCCTTCCGGCAGCGCGCGGCGGCAAATGCGTACGTTTCCCGGTGACGGAGGTGCGGGTCTTTTCGGGCCGCACCTCGACCGGAGTGCGCGGCATTCGCCTCGCCCAAAGCGATCAGGTGATCTCGATGTCGATGCTCGATGGCACCGAGGTCGGCACCGAGGAGCGATACGCCTATCTGCGTCACGCGGCGGCGCAACGGCGCGCCGCAGGGGTGGCCGAGGAGCCGGAAGCCGTGGCGCCCGCCGCCGAGGAGGAGGAAGGCGAGGCGGTTGCGGCGGTGCAGCTTTCCGAGGCCCGGATCGCCGAGCTCGCCCAGCACGAGCAGTTCATCCTCTCGGTGACGGAGAACGGTTACGGCAAGCGCACCTCGGCCTACGAGTATCGCGTCACCCGCCGGGGTGGCAGCGGCATCGTGAATATTGCGGTGACCCCGCGCAATGGGCCGGTGGTCGCTTCCTTTCCCGTGGCGGATCCGGATCAGCTCATGCTGGTCACGGACAAGGGCCAGATCATCCGCGTGCCCGTGGAGGGCATCCGCATTGCCTCGCGCAGCACCCAGGGCGTCGTGATCTTCCGCGTCGCCGAGGGCGAGCGGGTGGTCTCGCTCGCCCGTCTCGAAGAGGGGGGCGAGGACAACAATGGAGCCCGGAGCGAGGGGGCGCTGGGTGCGAATGGGGCCGCCCACGGCGGCGGCGAGGCAGCGGAGGCGGGCGATGGCTAACGCACGCATTGGCGTCTATCCGGGGACCTTCGATCCCATCACTTTGGGCCACGTGGATGTGATCCGCCGCGCGCTCGCCCTGGTGGACAAGCTGGTCATCGGCGTGGCCGTGAACGCGGGCAAGGACATTTACACGGAAAAGCCGCTCGGCTTGTCGC
>CAZVZP010000113.1:6879-7392 GCA_964631625.1 uncultured Hyphomicrobiales bacterium
CGCTGTTTTCGCTCGATCGGCGTATCGAGCTGGTGCGCGAGGAGATGACCCCGCTGGCCCGCGCGAACGGCACCGAGCTCGAGGTCAAGGCCATCACCGGCCTGCTCATGCATTTCGCCGAAGAGGTCGGCGCGAGATTCATCATCCGCGGCTTGCGCGCGCTCTCCGACTTCGAGTACGAGTTTCAGATGGTCGGCATGAACGCGCGACTCAATCCCAACATCGAGACGGTCTTCCTCATGGCCTCGGAGCGGCACCAGTTCATTTCCTCGCGCCTCGTCAAGGAGGTCGCGCGGCTGGGCGGCGATGTCTCGAGTTTCGTGCCCAAGAGCGTGCAGGCGCGCTTGAGCGCCGCGCTTGCCGAGGAATCCGCGCGTTCGGCAGCGAACGATTAGCGCCGGCTGGCGCCTGGCGCTTGGCAGCGACGCCCTGGCCCGTGCGATGCGCACCGACGCCTTCGATTTCAATCTGCCGCGCGAGCGCATCGCCGCCTACCCGGCGAAGCCGCGCGAT